>CAYWAK010000038.1:0-16331 GCA_964455755.1 uncultured Ardenticatenales bacterium
ACTTACGGCGTGCGCAACAAACGGCTGCGACGGCGCAAGGATTTCATTCTGGAAATGGCCGGCCTCAAAGGCCGCGAAAAGGTACCCACGCGCGAACTCTCCGGCGGCTGGCGACAGCGCCTGGCCCTCGGCACAGCCATCATTCACGAGCCGGAAATGCTCTTCCTCGACGAGCCGACCGCCGGCGTAGACCCGATCTCCCGCCGCGAATTCTGGAACCTGCTGTATGAGCTGTCGGACGAAGGCACGACCATCTTCGTGACCACGCACTACATGGACGAAGCCGAAAACTGTCAGAAGCTGGCCTTCATCCAGCACGGCCGGATCGTGGCCCGTGGATCGCCCGAGGAAATCAAAGAGAAACACATGCACGGCGAAGTGATGGAGATCACGTGCCGGCGGCCCGACCTGGCCATCGGCCTGTTGCGCAAGCTGTCCGCACAACAGGAGGTTCCCTTCGAGGAGATCGCGTTGTACGGTGCAGCGGTACACGTCGTAGCCGAGAACATCGCCAGTTACCGCGAACAGATGACCCGCGCCTTGCAGGAAGGTGGCGCCGGCCCCGAAACGCTGGAAATTATCGCTCCCTCGCTGGAAGACGTCTTCATCTCCAGCGTGCGGGAGCCGGGGGAGACAAAACGATGAATGATGAATGCGGAATGATGAACGGCAGGAGATAGCGGGTTGAGATAGAGAAACCGTGGAGCGTAAAACGGTGGGTGTGGAGCAACGGAACACGCTCCACGTAATACCCAACACATGACACATGACACGCAATACGACAATTCAAAATCGCAACACGCAAAGGAGTGAACGATGAATCGAAAGATAGCGATACCGCTTGTTCTGCTGGCGATTTTGGTTGCGGCCGGCGGCTGGTGGGTTTGGCAGAACAACCCGACGCTGCAGGAGCAAATCCTGGCCCAACTGGAAATCGCTCCGGCGTCAAAAGCGACCGGGATTGCCGCTTCTGGCTTCATCGAGGCCGAAGAAGTGGACATTTCGACCGAGACCGGCGGGCGGATCAAGGCCATCCATGTACGCGAAGGGGACGAGGTGACCGCCGGCCAGGCGCTGATCGAACTGGACACGGACTTGTTGGCGGCGCAACGAAAGCAGGCCGAAGCAGCACTGGCCAAGGCCCGCGCACAACTGTCGCAAGCGCAGGCCGGCGCGCGTCCCGCACAAATCCGCCAGGCGGAGGTGGCCGTGGCCCAGGCCGAAACAGCCCGTGATGCGGCCCGCCGGGCGCTGGACGACGCCGTCGCCGCCCGCGACAATCCGCAGACGCTGGATTTGCAAATCGCCGCCGCCCGTGCGCAGTACGAGGCGGCCAAACATCAGGTGGAACAGGCAGAGGCCACAGTGCGGGCGCTGGAGGAGCAGTACAACCTGATGAAGCGCACAGTGGAGGACTTGCGAGGCGGCATTGACGTCAGTTTTGCCCTTCCGACCGGCGGTCTGTTCAAGAAGCACATCAACACGAACCGCATGGTGAATGACCTCAACCAGCAGTGGAATGAACTGGGCCAGAATTTGTGGCAGGCGAACACTGCGGTGGCCATGGCCCAGGCAAACTGTGACGCTGCCCAACAGAGGCTGGCCGACTTGCTGGCCCAGCGCGATAACCCGCAGGCGGCAAATCTGCAGGTCGCCGCGGCCGAAGCACGATTGGCCACCGCCGAAGAAGGGGTGAAGGTGGCCGGGGCGCGTCTGGCTTTGGTCAAGGCCGGCGCCTCATCCCATCAACTGGCCATTTCCAAAGCGGCCGTGCAGCAGGCGCAGGCCGCCTTGAACACGCTGGATGTCCAACTGGAGAAGATGACCCTGAAGTCGCCGCGCGCCGGCTGGGTCGTGGAGCGGCTGGTGCATGAAGGAGAACTGGCCGCACCGGGAAGCACGTTGTTGACCCTGGCCGACTTGCGCGAGGTCACGCTGACCATCTACGTGGCGGAGGACGAAATCGGACAGGTGACGGTCGGGCAGCCGGTGGCCGTGACGGTCGATTCTTACCCGGGCCGGACGTTCGAGGGCGCAGTCAGTTACATCGGCTCGGAAGCAGAGTTCACACCGAAGAATGTGCAGACAAAAGAGGAGCGGGTCAACACGGTCTTCGCCGTCAAGGTGCGCCTGCCTAACCCAGAACACGCCTTGAAGCCGGGTATGCCGGCGGACGCGGTGGTGGAACGAGCGGAATAATCTATAATGCGTGTTGCATGGCTACGGAGGAGACAGGGATGAATTACCAGGAATACGCAATACCCGTAGACGAAATCCTTACGGGGTACGCAGTACGCATTACGGAGGAACAGCTATGAAACAGAAACGTGCCATAATTCTGATTGTGGGATTGATTGTCGTTGTCGCCGGTGCGGCAGTGCTGTACAGTTCGGGGCAACTTGCCGGCGTGCAGAAGAGCCTGGGCCTGGACGTGACGCAAGCTGTGGCCGGCAAGCAGACGGTGGAAGCCTCCGGTACGATCGAGGCGGAGGAGGTCGCCATCACCGGCGAGGTCGGGGGGCAGGTGACGGACGTGCTCGCCGGCGATGGCGATCTGGTGGCGGCCGGCGATGTGTTGGTGCGGCTGGACGAGTCGCTGGTGCTGGCCAAGATGGGGGAAGCCCACGCCGCGGTGCGTGTAGCGCAGGCCAACCTGGAGCAGGTGAAGGCCGGCGCGCGTCCGGAGGAGATCACCGGTGCAAAAGCTACGCTCGCGCAGGCGCAGGCCGCGCTCGATGGTGCAAAACGCGCCTGGAAGCTGGCCCAGGAGATGCTGGACAATCCGCTGGAGTTGGATGCGCAAATCCACGACGCCCGCAACAAGCTCACCCTGGCCGAGAAAGGGGTGGAGCAGACACAGGCGGCGATCAAGCTGGCCGAAGTGCAGCGAGATCAATACAAAAACGACCTATCCGATGAAGGGAAAACCAGCTATCACGCGGGAGAACTGCAGGTGCAGGCCGCAGAAGCAGGCCTGGCCGCGGCGCAGGCGGCCCGTGACGGCGCTCGTCGCGCCCTCAATGACCTGTTGAAGATGCGTGCAGACCCCATCGCCATCCGCACGCAAGTGAACCAGGCCCAGGCCGGGTACGAGTCGGCGATGACCAACGCCGAAGCGGCACAGGCAGCACTCGATGCGCTGCTGGCCGGCCCGAGTGACGAGGAGATTGCCGTCGCCGAGGCCCAGGTACAGCAGGCCGAAGCGGCGCTGGGACTGCTCGAAGTCCAACGCGATAAGCTCACATTGTACGCGCCACGCAACGGCCTGATCACCACGCGGAACGTACATGTCGGCGAGACAGCCCGGCCGGGCAACACGCTGATGACGCTAGCCGATTTGAGCGAGGTCACGCTGAAAGTGTTCGTGCCGGAGACGCAGATTGGCCTGGTCAAGCTGGGGCAGCGGGTGCAAGTGACGGTGGACAGCTATCCGGGCCAGGTGTTCGAGGGGCAAGTCAGCTATATCTCGCCGCGCGCGGAGTTCACGCCGAAGAACGTACAGACGAAAGAAGAACGCGTGAACACCGTCTTTGCGGTGAAAGTGGCAATCCCGAATCCCGACATGCGGTTGAAACCGGGCATGCCGGCCGACGCCGTGGTGGGGCCGTAGGCGGTGGTCAGACGACTTTTCCCAATTTTAAGATTACCCCCTTGACAATTCGGCCAACATGTGCTATGATGAGAATGCGAGTCCCAAGGAGTTAGACACGAGGTTCTCGGCAAAGACTGGTAACCATTAACAGCTTGAAAACTGGCTCGTATCTGTTCTTGCGAGGCCACCTGCGAGGAGAAATCGGATGCAGGAATGCATCTACTCTCCAGAAGCGTAGGACGTAACGGAATGTGAATGATCGTGGAAACGCGAGAATTTGCAAACCCGAACGGGAACCGGTAACGAATTCGCAAACGTTGTCAGCCTATCAGCACCTGGAAACAGGAAGAGCGGTACTCGGCAACTAGGGCGCGGTTCGGAATCGGGAAGGGTCAAAACGTAAGGGCAGTCATAGGTAGCCGGCAGACGAGCGCATGACTGAGAAGAAAAAGTGTAGAGTGATGCTCTACTAGGGACATTCCGAAAGGATAAACCCGCAGGTCTTCTTGGTGGAAATAGTGGAAACCAGACGAGTCAGAGGGCCAAGGTAGGCTACTTGGGGCTCGCGTTTTGTTCTCCCGAATCTCCCCACGGCAGGCAGGCAAGAGGCTATTCTTTGCTGTATACTTCCGGCTTCAATGCTCCGATGAAAGGCAGATTTCGATACTGTTGCTTGTAATCTAACCCATAGCCAACAACGAACTGTGACGGCACCTCAAAGCCCCGGTAGGCGATGGGAATATTGAGCAGGCGTTGAGAGGTACGGTCAAGCAAGGTGCATACCTCCACGCTGGCCGGCTGACGGGTACGCAAATTGCGCAAGATGTAGCCCAAAGTAAGGCCGGTGTTCACCACATCCTCCACAAAAAGCACGTCTCGCCCTTTGATGGGGCCATCGAGGTCCTTGGTAAACCGCACAACACCACCCGTTTCCGACGGTGCCCCGAAGCGAGAAACCGCAATGAAGTCAACTGCCAGGGGAAGATCAATGGCGCGGGCCAGGTCGGCGATGAAGAGGATCATCCCCCGAAGAACACCGACCAGCAACAAGTCCCGTCCGCGATAATCGTGCGCAATTTGCGCGCCAAGCTCGCGCACGCGTTGGCGAATGTCTTCCTGTGTGAAGACAACTTCCTGAATGTCTTGCAGCAATGCGCTCTGTGGCTCCTCACCGGCGCTGGTCATCGTTCGTTCGTGACCTTCTCCTGGGTGCTGTGACGCAGCGGGCCATGCTCCAGCCGGTGCGTGCCCATTGCCGATTCCCCTACCAGCTCCGTTTCCCTATCATACATTCCAAATTTGAGCAAAAGGCTATCAAAATCCCGGCGGTAGAACAACTTTATGTTTACATCAGGGTAAAGAGCGCGTAGTTTTCGCAATTTGCGGTTCTTCTTTGTAACAAGTTTCTGTTGCATGGTGGTAAGTTCTACGTAAAGGTCTTGTTCCACGAGATAGAAGTCAGGGCTAAAGGCCTCTGTCACACGACCCTCTTCATCCCACGCGAGGGGAAAAGTGCGGGGTTCATATTCCCAGCGAATCTGGTAGAAGTCCAGCAGGCGTGCAAACTCCTTTTCGCTAGGGTGGGAAAAACGCACTGGATAAGGTTTGTCACGTTTCGGAGGGTTCGATTCAGTGTTGGCCATGAGTACCTCCACTCAACTCTGGGGTAGCGCGCTCCCCCGGCGTGTTATGACTGTGCCGTATTCTGACAGAGGGCCTACGGATAGTGATAGCTCCTCCTGTGACCACAAGATGTAGAGGCTTCCACAAAGACAGCTCCCCCTATTGTACACACAAATGCGAAATTTGACAACCCCCCGCATCTTGCAGAACGGTACAAAATCTGTGCCGACCGGTACCCCCTTCCGCGTGCGTGTTGTAAAACGATTCGTTTTGTGCTATAATGCAAACCATCGTCAGAAGAACATCCCGGTTACCTTGCGGTCCCAAATTCTGATAAGAGGATACTGCCCGTGTATCTGCGTCACCAAGAAAAACGTCGCAACTATCGAGGCCTGATCTGGCTATTGATCCTAATCGCCGGAGCATTTACTGTGCTCGTTTATGGGCAACAGAAAGGCCTCCCCTTCATCAAACGAGCGGCAACCCCCACGCCAGGGCCGGCCTTTACGGCAACCGAAAAGATCGCCGAAGGGGACGCTCTGTTGCTCGAAGGAAAGATCCAGCCGGCCATCGAAGCTTACCAGAAGGCCGCACAGCTCGACCCGGACAATGCGATTGCCTTGGCACGCTGGGGCCGCCTTTTGGCCATCCGCCGGAAGACCAAACTCGCCCTGCAGAAAACCACCCGCGCCGTCCAGCTCGCGCCAAACGACGTGGAGGTGCTGGCCAGCTACGCCATGACCCTGGACTGGAACGAACAGTACGGAGAGGCCATCAACAGTGCGTTGCAGGCGATTGACCTCGATGAGCACTACGCACCCGCCTACGCCTTCCTTGCTGAAGCCTACGCTGATGTCGGACGCACCGACAGAGCCTTGGCCATGGCCAGGAAAGCGGTCGAATTGGACGACAACAGCATTGACGCCCACCGCAACCTCGGCTACGTTTACGAAGTCCAAGGACAATATCGGCGCGCTGTTGCCGAATACCATCGCGCCGCCCAACTCGCCCCCCTCAGCTACCTGCTCATCGGCAGCGGCCGGAACTACCGGATACTGAAAGACTACCGCCATGCCATAGCCGACCTCAAGAAAGCAATCCAAATCGACCCCCAGAGCGCTGAAGCGTTTGACGAACTCGGCTGGACACACTTTACCCAAGAAGATTACGAACTGGCCATTTCCCAATTCAAGCAGGCCATTCAAGTGGATGCGGATTACGCCCGCGCATACGCCCACCTCGGCGTAACCTATTACGTGCGCCGTAATTACGAGGCTGCCATACCCAACCTCAAGCACGCCGTAGACCTCGGACTGGAATCCGAGGAATACTTCTACGAAATCGGCCTTGCCTATGCTTTTCTGGACGAATGTGACCAGGCGGTCCCGTGGCTGGATCGAGCCCTAACCGCTAACCCCAACTCTGAACTGGCCCAAACCGGAATCAACATCTGTGCTGAACAAAAAAATAGTAAATAGAATATGGAGGTGTAGCCATGGACTCGCAATCTCTGCATACCCCAAATAAGGAGAATCTGCCACCTTCCCTGGAAAACGCAGACCTGGATTCTGTACAAGAACGTGCCGAGCCAGCGCCTGTGGATGAAGCCCCGGCCCTTGCCCAACGCACCGACGAGACAGACGACAGCACCCCGCTACTCGCGCCCCCAACGGAAACAGCCCAATTGGAGCCGGCTCCCGTCCAGAACGAAGAACACGACCAAGAGCGCGGTGATAATGAACCCGCCCTGCCGGTTGACCTGAACACAGCCTCCGAGGAAGAACTGGAAGCGTTGCCGGGTATCGGGCCGGCCTTTGCCCGCATGATCGTCGAACTCCGTCAAACGGAAGGCCCATTCCAACAGGTGGACGAGATACAGAAAATCCCCGGCATTGGCGCGGTTCTCATTTCCCGACTGAGCGACCGCCTCGCCGTTTCTGCCCCGCCCCATCGGGAAGAAGCGGAGGAGGTGGGCCAAGAAGCGCAACCGGTTGGGGACGTTTCGGAACCGCCGGGCCTCGAAAGTGCCGCCCCGCCGGCCGAAGAGGAGGCCGCAGCGCCAGAGACAGCAGAATCCGCCCCGCCGCCAGAAGAGCATCCCGCGCCCGAACCGGCACGCGAAGCAACAACAACACGCGTGGAGCCGGTAGGACCGGCCGCCCAACCACCGAAAGCAGAGCCGGCGCTCAGGGGGGGATGCACCGGCCTTTTCAAGTCCGCGATCATCGTTGCGCTCAGTGCGTTGTTCGGCGCGCTTATCGCTCTGGGTGTGTTCTATTCGTACAACGGCACGCTGGACATCGCCTCCCACCCGGCGATCAGCACCTTGCAAAGCTCTATGCAGAACAACGCCGAAAGCCTGGCGGAAACGCAGCAGGATGTGCAAACCCTGCAAGCGGAAACCACAGCCCTGCAAAGCGACGTTCGGGACCTCCAGGCCATGGAAGGGGACATCCAGAAACTGAAAGAGGTCAACCGGTTGCTCGATCTGCGCGCGACCGAACTCGAAAACCAGATGCAGTCTATGGACCAACAGATACAATCTGCCCGGACGGCAATCGCCACGATGGAAACGCAAACCGCGCACTTCGATCTCTTCCTCTCGAACTTGCGCGACCTGCTCCTCTCCACCCAAGGCACACCCAGCCCAACGCCAACGGCCACGGCCACCACGACGCCCACGCGAACGGCGACAGCCACGGCAACCCGCACGCCGACCGCGACTTCCACGCCAACCGCTACGGCCAGCCGGACACCGACCGCCACACACACGGTCACGGCGACACCCGCGCCTTCAGAGACAGCGACGACCGCGCCCTCGGCAACGCCGGCATCGGCCCCGCAATCGGCAGAGACGCCCCCTCCGCCCACCCAGGAATCATCGTCCCCCGAACCGGCATCCCCCACCGCCGTACCCGCTTCGGCCACACCGTAGGAGGACGCACCCATGAATAGCAAATCCACTTCGTCACCACTCGTTGGATGCTTTCGCGCGGTCTGGACGCTTGCCAAGTTCACGGTGGTCATCCTGCTTGGCATTGTCGTCGGCGCCGGCATCTTCACCGCAGGCCAGTACGCCTACTGGGGACTGTGGTCGCCCATCAGCTCCAACACGCAGGCCATTCACCAACTGCAGGAAACGGGCACCCAGACCCAAAAGGATATCGGCGACTTACAGCTTCAAGTTCGTACGCTATCAAAAGAGGCGGAGACCCTTACCGCCCAACGCGAGGCCCAACTCCAACGCTTGCAGAAGACGCAGGAAGAGCAACTCTCCCGGCTACAAACGATTGAAGAGCAACTCGCCACCATACAAGATCAGACGGCCCGCGTGCAGGAGAAACTGGTCGTTCAGGATCAGGCGCTGGAGATACTCACCAATCAGAGCATATCCAACACAGCGACCATCTCCCAAGTCCAGCAATTGGCAGAAGGGGCACATGCCAGCATACAGGCGTTGACCGAAGAGATCAGCGCGACGCAAGCAGCGCTGGCCGGGCCGCAAGCAGCCGTCGTCAATCTGGAAATGCGTCTGCTCCTCCTCCAGGCGGCGAATCAAACCCTGCAAGCCCGGTTGCACCTTTCGCGCAGCAACGTGGAAGCAGCCGGACGCGATCTCGACCTTGTGGGCACGACGTTACAACAGGCCCTCACCGTCGCGCCCCAGGAGTGGCACGCCGCAATCGTTTCCGTGCAAGAACGCGTGACTACGGCCAAACAAGACTTGACGGACAATCCGCTCGCTGTGCCGGAGGAAGTGGACTTGCTTTGGAAGGCGATCAGCACGCTGGTCAACAGCAGCCCTGTGTCGAGCCGCTGACTGATGCAGACACAAACAACATCGTTGCCCGTTTCCGCCCTTGCCAGAATGGCCGTAGGCGCTTAGCGCAACACCCGCCAATGCAGGCTGACATGCGCAAACCCATCGTTTTCGTAATACTCCAGGCGGAGTACGTGATCGCCGGCCGACAGGCGCATGGGGACTGAATACGCCGCGGTTACATGCGTATCCCAGGAGTCCGCAATCTTGACACCATCTACGAATAAGCGCGCGCCGTCGTCCACGCTGAGAGAAAACAGATAGTCCTGCGCTTCCAAGGCCGTCAGACGCCCCACCCAACGCACGGAAAAGTGGTCGGCCCGCAGTTCATCGGCCGGCGCGCCTGCGCCCCAATCGAAATCAATGGCGGGATCAAATCGGATAACGGCCGGCGCACCCGACATTGTCATATTCGTATAATACTCTCCGAAAAAGCCGGTTCGCGGAGGACTGGGCATGCCGGTGACGGATGGCGGCGGGTAGAACCAGGCCGGCTCCGTATCGTCCACCAGGTTGTGCGTGACGCGAACCTGGTGCCCGTCCTCCACCCGCAGCAGGTGTAACTCGCGAGCGGCCACGCCCTGTGCATCCCCGGTATAGGCCGCGAAGACCAGCCAGCGACCATCCGGCGACCAGGCTGGCGATTCGACCCCACGGGGTAGATTCGTCAGGCGCGTCTGATCCGTGCCGTCCGCCTTCATCACGTATAGCTGGTGCGTGCCGGCGCGATTCGATACAAAGGCAATGCGGTCTCCCGCCGGAGACCACGCCGGAAACCAGTCCTGCGCGATATTCGACGTCAGACGCTCTTCGTGGCTCCCATCCCTTCCGATGCGGTAAATATCCCAGTTTCCATCACGCTGCACGGTAAACACAACAGATTGGCCGTCTGGCGACCATGAGGGCTGGCCCGCAAAAAACTGCTCGTCAGTCAACTGCACCGGCTCGCCTCCATGAGAATCCAAAATGTAAAGGTTTTCGGCAGAACCGTGATCCGAGCTGAAGAGGAGCGAATCCCCCAGCGGGCTCCAGGCGGGGCCGCGATTGCGAGAGAGCCATGAAGTGAGCGCCAGACTCGTGCCATCGGGGGCTAACTGCCAAATCGTATCGGGCCCTTCTGACGATCCCACAGAAAACGCCAAAAGGCCCGTGGGACTCCACGCCGGCTGGCGGTGATCCTCATTGCCCTGCGTTTCCTGACGAAGCACGCGGCCGGCAGAGTCAATCGAGAAGATTTGGTAGCTCCCCGTTCGCTTGCTGGCGAAAGCGATTCTGCCGGGCGGCACCACCTCCACGTCCGCCGTCGCCGACACGACGGCCTCCTGGCCATCGCGGAAAGCGCGCGCCTCAAGCAGGTGCGATCCTTCGAAGGCCGGCGTCCAGCTCTCTGCGGTCACCCAGGTCGTCTGCCCCGTTGGATCGGGGTTCGGAATCGCGGAGATGGTCTGACCATCCACGGCCAGCTCCATACGCACGACCCCTTGGCCGGTAATCGCCGTCTTCACTTGTATTGCTTCCCCGTCGGTCAGGAGTTCCCCGGGCAAAGGAGAAACCAGTTGCACAACAACAGGTGGGCTGCGGTGCGACCGAATCCATACGGCAGCAACAAGAAAGCCGTAAACGATGAGTACGGTTGCCGCCAGGGAACCGAGGATAATGCTCTGCCGGTGCTTCATACACGCTCCTCAAGGAACTACCAGATTTCAAACTACCTAGGAGCAAACTTTCAAGTGAACATTATGATAGCACAGAGTCGCAACTTTGGCAATCCTCAAATCGAAACGCCCAGAATATGAATAGGATTTAGTTGACGGGAAAGGCCGGTACGGGGTTACTACGCAGGCGCGCAGAGAGAATGGTCTTTGCCCTGCCTGGAAGCCCCCCCGGCCCCCCAATTCTGGGGGAGTTAGGGGGACCAGACTGAGTTCGGTACGAGAGAGGTACGGTGGAGCTACGCGCGCAAGCGGTGCACAGCGTGCGTCAAAGCCGGCGCAGCATCTCTATAAGCTCCACCATCAGGAATGGCTTTTCGAGTACCGGCACGCCGGTTTCTTCCAGAAAGGCTGCCGTGCTCGCACTGACAGTGTCGCCGGTGACGAAGAGGATGCGCTCGGTCAGGTTGGGGTGTTGCGCTTGCAGCTCGCGGTAGAATGCTTCGCCATCCATGCCGGGCATCTTGATGTCGCTGATAATCAGATCAAAGTGTTGCACGTCCAACCTGCCCAACGCTTCCCGTCCTTCACGAGCAACTTCAACCCGGTATCCATGCTCCCTGAGGGTCAGAGCCACCAGATCGGTGAGCATCTCTTCGTCTTCCACCAACAGGATATCGGCCGGCAGGCGGCGCTCCGTGCGATAAGCGGAGGGCGCAGGCTCTGCGATCACCGGTTGCGTGGCGGCAGGTTTGCGCCGGATAGGCCACTCCAGATAGAAAGTGCTTCCCTCACCGGGTTTGCTTTCCGCCCAAATGCGTCCTTCCTGCTCCTGGACGATGCCGTAGCAAATGGAAAGACCCAAACCGGTACCCTGGCCCACTTCTTTCGTGGTAAAGAAGGGGTCGAAGATGTGGGAGAGCGTTTCAGGGGACATGCCCGGGCCGTTGTCTTGGACCTGCACTTGCAAATATGCGCCACCTGGCCGATTTCGCGTTTCCGGACGATCCACCACCGTCGTACGCACGACGACCCTTCCCCGGTCATGGGCGGCCATCATAGCCTGTTCGGCATTCTGGAAGAGATTGAGGAAAACCTGTTGCAACTGCCGCCGATCAGCGACAATCCACGGCAGATGAATGCCCAGGTCCAGCTCGGTTTCGATGTTCTGCGTCTTCCACTCATAAGCCACGAGTTTGAACGTCTCTTCGATCACCTCATTGATGCTGAGTGGTTCGCGGTGTGGCTCCTGCTGGCGGGCGAAGGCCAGCAGGTTACGGACGATTTCCGCCGCCCGCGACGCCTGCACATTGACGCGCTGGAGAATCTTTCTGGTCTGCTCATCAACGTCGGCATCTTGCAGCAATTGCGCATAGCCGATCACGGCCGTAAGCGGATTGTTCAGCTCGTGGGCCACACCGGCGATCAGTTGTCCCAAGGAAGAGAGCTTTTCCGCTTGCAGCAAACGCTGCTCCAGACGGCGGATTTCCCGCAGATCGCGGGCCACGCCGGCCACGCCAACCACCCAGCCATCTTCCAGTAACGGGCTGGCGCTCACTTCCAGAGGAATGCGCTCCCCGCTTTTGGTAATAACCATGACCTCATGGGGGGGCACGACAGTACCCTTGGGTGCGTGTATGCCTTTCAGCTCGCTCTCCAACTGTTCCGGCACAACCAGGTTGGCGATATTCAATTCTGCGGCTTCTTCCAATGTGTAGCCCAAGACCTCTTCCGAGCGGGGATTGATGAAGATGAAGTTTCCCTCCAGGTCGTGGGCGTAGATAATGTCGCCGGCGTTCTCCACGATGCGCTGATTGAGCTCCTCCAGCCAGCGGGCGCGCGCTTGCACCTTTCGCTCGGCCGTCACATCGCGCCAAACGCTCACCACGCCGGTAAGGTTTCCATCCGCTGTGCGGCGCGGATAGGCGGAAATATAGAACGTGCCCTCGATGGTCAATCCGTCGCCGGAGAGTTCTCCTTGCGCCTCCTGCCCGCTGCTCAGCGTGCGCAGTGTGGGGCAGTTGTCCGGCGGCGCGCCCGAGAAAATCAGCGGCGGGAGATACTTGCCCACCAATTCGCGAGGGTCGTAGCCCAACCAGCCGGAAAATGCGCGATTGACCTGAACCACGTTTCCGCCGGCATCCACAATCACGATGCCGTCGGCGATGCTATCGAATGTGGTCTCCCAATCGCGACGGGCGGCGATGGTCTTGGAGAAGAGGCGCGCATTGGCGATGGCAGTAGCCGCCTGCGCTGCCAGCCCGCTCATCAGGTCCAAATGCCGGCGACGGAATTGCCCGAGCTGCGCCCCCAGTATGGAGAGTCCACCGACCACCTGACCTTGGTGCAACAGCGGTACGATGAGGGCAGAGCGCAACGTCTCCGCGTTGTCATCACCAAGAGTAACCCAGCGCGGGTCCTCAGACGTATCGGTCACCAGGGCCGGCTGTTTTTCCCGCACCACCCAACCGGCCAAACCTTGCGGGAAAACGCGGGGGAGGAGGGACTGTGAGAGCGTTTCTCCCTGGTAGTCATGATGAATGGTCACGTGGCGCAACAGATCGCCCGCCTCATCCACGATGAATACGCCTCCATGTTGGGCTCCCGTAGCAGTACAGGCACGCTCCAGAGTAGACCGCAAAACGTCACCGAGGTCCAGGCTGGAACTGACATCCTGGCTGGCTTCGTAGAGGAGGCGAAAGCGGTCTCGTCCCTCCTGAGCCTGCTCATACAATTGCGCATTGGAAATGGCCGCAGCCGCCTGCGCGGCAAGCAAGATGGCCATGCGTTGCGCATCGCCATCGAAGGCATCGGGTGTACGGCTGTTGAACAAAAGGACAAAGCCGGCCAGCTTGTTCTGCAGCAAGATCGGCGCAATCAACAGGGTCTGGACCTGCACAAGCCCAACCTGCGCAAGTTGTCTCCGTGCCACTTCTGGGAAAACCTGGCGGTCCGCGCCTGCTTCGGTCGCCATGCAAAACAGCTTGCCGGCCGATAGCGCCTGGGCCATTGGCCCTAACTCGGGACTCCATTCCGAGACCGGCGGCGCATGGAAACCAAATTTCTGCAGATTATCCGGGTCAAAACCGGCCGTAACTCGTTCCCGAAAACCATGATCGGCAGCCATCACGATATTGCCCTGCTCGGCATCGGGAATCACGGCAATAGCCTGCTCCAGAATCTTTTGCAGCAGCCTGTCCAGGTCCAGTTCGCTGCTGATGGCCCGCACCGTCTCCAGCAGTGTAGCCAGTTGTTGGTTGGTCCGTTCAGTCTCTTGGGCATGCTCCTCCTCACGCAGACGAACCTGTTGCAGATCGTCCAACATAGTGTTGAAGGTGCTAACCAAATCCGAAACCTGTCCGCCGCGAGGCAGTGACGGCACACGGGCATCGAATTGTCCATCCGCCACCTGACGAGCAGCCGTGGTTAGCTGGTTCAGCGGAGCCATGATCCGCCGCGTGGCCAGATAAAGCCCCACATTCGCCACAGCCAGCACAACGCCGATGACCACAAAGTACTCGACCATTTGCGTACCGGCTTGCTTATAGACAAAAACGCCCAGCAACGCAAAAGGGATCATCGTGCAGAGCAAAAAATACAGCGTCAGGCGCTTAACAAGATCCACTTTCGTCCCTCTACAGTTGGAACTTTGCCGCTTGGACAAGAAAACCGTCCACAGATTCCACCGATAACACAGATTGAAAAACGGGGGTCAGAATGACAACCAAATGCAGTCACTTTCACCGCGCCCCCTTCGTCTCACCGGACAAAACCTGCCGGATCGCTTCGGGAAGCAAGCGATGTTCCGTTTCGTGGACACGCGCCTCCAGCGTCTGCAGGGTGTCGCCGGGCAAGATCGGCACGACCTCCTGCAGGATGGTCGGCCCCACGTCCACCCCCTCGTCCGGCACGAAGTGCACCATCACCCCGGTGTGCGCTACCTCACCACGCTGAAACGCGTCGAAGGCCCGCTCGATGGCATGTGTGCCGGGGAACTGGCCGGGCAACGCCGGATGCAGATTAATCACACGGTTGGGATAATGCTTCAAGAAGGCCATGCTAAGCAGGTGCATCCAGCCGGCCAACACAACCCGGTCCACGTTGTAGCGCTGGAGCAGGGCGGCCAGGTCCGCATCATACGTCTCCCGCGAGCGGCCGGCCTCCCGATATGGCTTGAGCAGATGCAACTCGGTGGGGATTCCGTGCCGCTCCGCGCGCTGCAAGCCCAAAGCGTTGCGGCGGTTAGAGACGACTACGACCAGGTTCACGCCCGGCAGCCGGCCAGCCTCTGCCTCGTCAATAATCGCTTGCAGATTCGTCCCACTCCCGGATATGAGAATCGCCAGATTCATTCCCGCCCACGTTCTCGATTCTAGTTAATGAAACCGGTGTTTCGTTACTCCTGATTCAACGCTGTTTCATTCTTATGATAGCACAACTCGCCCGCAGAGGCAAGGTTAGGTGTTTAGAAATTCAGCTTCTCGGAGAAGTTGAACTTCTCAGTAAGAGTGCAATCTGTGGTTAGCCTTTTTGGTTCCGGCTTGTCCGGGTTAGGGTTGGCAGCCGTGCAAGGCGCCATGCGCGCTACGCCTCGTGCTCTACGCGCCCGACAATCCAGGCTTCTGCGCCCAACGCTTCCAGCGCCGGGCCGGCATCTTCCGGCGCGACAACCAGCACCATGCCCAGGCCCAAGTTGAAAACGCGGCGCATTTCCCCATCGTCAATGCCGCCCAGCCGTTGGATGAGCGCGAAAATGGGCGGCACGGGCCAGCTTCCCCAATCGAACGCAGCGCACAAGCCGGCCGGGAGCGCACGGGGCGGGTTATCCACCAGCGCGCCGCCGGTGATGTGGGCCATGCCTTTCACCCGCACCACCTTGCGCAGCCGCTGCACGTCGTGCAGGTAGCAGCGGTGCGGTTCGAGGAGGGCGTCGCCGAGCGGCCTGTCCAGTTCCGGATAGACGCGGTCGAGTGGTACGCCGGCAAAGACCCGCCGGATGAGGGAATAGCCGTTGGTGTGCGGCCCGCTGGAAGCCAAACCGATCAGCGCGTCACCGGGGCGAATGTCGCTGCCATCCACGACCTCGTCCCGTTCCAGCCAACCGACGATGGCTCCGGCCAAATCGAACTCGTCAGGCAAGTACACGCCGGGCATTTCCGCCGTCTCGCCGCCGAGCAGGGCACAGCCGGCCTGGCGACAAGCTTCGGCCAACCCACCCACAACCGCCGCGACCATCTCCGGCTCCAGCTTTGCACTGGCCACGTAGTCCATGAAGAAGAGGGGGTGCGCGCCCTGGCATAAGATGTCGTTGACGCAGTGGTTCACGAGATCGCGGCCAATCGTGTCGTAGCGCCCGAGCGCCGCGGCAATCTTCGTCTTCGTGCCCACGCCATCCACGGAGGAGACCAGCACAGGCGCGCGCGCGTCACGCAGGACTGCGGCGTCAAACAGGCCGCCAAAGGCCCCCACGCCGGCCAGCACCTGTGGGCCATGCGTGCCCTGCACGGCCTCGCGGATCAGTGCGACTGTACGATTTGCCGCGTTGATGTCCACTCCAGCGTTCGCGTATGCGTTATTCGCAGCCACCGGCTTTTACCTCCTGTGTACATAGGACACAGATGACACGGATAAACACGGATAAAAA
>CAYWAK010000039.1:0-9741 GCA_964455755.1 uncultured Ardenticatenales bacterium
CGAAAACCAGAACTCAGAACCGCGGCCGGAACTTGTAGCCGTAGACGATGAGGCCGTTTTCCTCTTGCTCGGTGAGCTTTCGGGTGACCACTTCCACCGGCATCCCAATCGTCACCTCGTCTACGTTGACGTCGGTCAGTTGCGCGGAGACGAGGGGGCCTTCCTCCAGCCGCACCAACGCGGCTGCGTAGGGGACGTAGGCATCGAACCCTTCCGGTGCCTGATAAACCGTGCTGTGCGAATAGACCTCGCCCTGTCCGCTGAAAATGAATGCTTCCATCTTGCGCGACCGGCATTCGGGACAAACGGCTCGCGGCGGAAACATTTTGTGCCCACAACCGGCACACTGTGTGCCCTGCAAATTATAACGCTGGTCTCGTAAACGCCAATGGCGTGCAATATCCATGATCTGCTCCTACTCCATCGTTTCCAAAATGTGCGTCACAATCGTGGCCCCACTACCGCCGATATTTTGGGTCATGGCCCGGCGCGCTTCGATCTGGTTGTCGCCGGCCTGGCCGCGCAATTGCTGGACCGCTTCCACGATTTGGTACACGCCGGTCGCCCCGACAGGATGTCCGCGGCCCTTCAGCCCGCCCATCGTGCAGATGGGGATGCGGCCATGGCGGGTGATTTCGCGCTCCTGGGCCAGACGTACGCCCTGTCCACGCTCCGCGAAGCCGGCCGCTTCCAGAGAGAGCGCGGCCATGATCGTAAAGGCGTCGTGCAATTCGAATAGGTCAATATCGTCCGGGCCAACGCCGGCCTGCCGGTAGGCCTGTCTGGCGGATTCGTAGCCGGCCTGCAAGAAAAGGACGTCCCGCCGGTCGTGCAGAGCCACCGTGTCGGTGGCCAGGGCCGAAGCTGCGATGCGAATGGGGCGCTCTGTGAATTCACGTGCCCGGTCGAGGGGGCAGAGGATCACCGCTGCCGCGCCGTCGGCCATCGGCGAAGAGTCCAACAGCGTGATCGGCGCGCAGATCGGCTTGGCGGCCCGGAATTGAGCTTCGGTGATCGGACGGCGGAACATGGCGTAGGGATTGCCGGCCGCGTTGGTGTGCGCGTTGATGGCGAACGGCGCGAAGTCTTCCCCGTGCAACCCATATTCGTGCATATATCGCTGCATGATCAGGGCATTGATGGCCACAAAGGAGAATCCTTGTGCGGCCTCATAATCGCCATCGGCAGCCGAGGCCAGGTAGCGGGTGGTACAATTGCTCGACATCTCCGTCATCTTTTCTACGCCGGCGGCAATGACCACATCTCGCTGGCCGCTGGCCACGGCCAGGGCGCCGATGCGCACAGCCGCGCCACCGGAACCGCAGGCCGCTTCGATCTTCGTTGCTTCCATGCCGGCCAGCCCCAGATGATCGACGACGAGTGCGCCCAGATGTTCCTGGCTGGCCAGTTCACCGGAGAGCATGTTCCCGATATAGAGGGCATCGGCACGGGCAATGTGTGCATCGTCCAAGGCATCCAAGATCGCCTGTACCGACAGGTCGCGCAATGAGCGATCCCAATGTTCGCCAACCGGCGTTTGTCCAATGCCGACGATTGCTACTTCACGCATGAATTATCCCTCCTCATTTCAACATCAACTTGTTACGCCAGCGGGCATAAGTAGCATAGTGTACCGGTTGCCGGCGGGCGATATAATCTCGGGTGGCGCGGGCCAGGGGGCGGCGTTTTGGCAATTGCTCGGTAACAACAAACGAGAAGGCGTCGCTGCCGGCCCCCGAACCGAAGGAGACCATCAGAATGCGGTCCCCCGGTTTGGCAACATCCAGACAGCCGGTCAGACCGATGAGCGACGATCCGGCGTAGGTGTTGCCGATGTCGCCGGCCAGCAGCCCCGGCCGGATTTGCTCGGCGGTGAAGCCCAGCTTTTGGGCGGCCCGCTGCGGGAATTTCACGTTCGGCTGGTGAAAGACGGCCAAGGCAAAGTCCTCCGCCGTCAATCCCAAAGATTCCATGAGGAACCGGCCGGCCGAGAGGACGTGGTGGAAGTAGGCCGGTTCACCGGTGAAACGGTTGCCATGTTCCGGATAGTGCTGGTGCGCTCTGCGGAAAAAGTCGGGCGTATCGGTGACGTAGGAATAGGACGCTTCGAGTACGGCCAGCGCCTCTTCGCCCGGCCCGAAAATGAAGGCCGCTCCACCGGCCGCGGCGGTGTATTCGAGAGCGTCGCCGGGACGGCCTTGCGCCGTGTCCATGCCAATGCCCATCGCGTAGTCGGCCATGCTGGAGCCTACCATGGCGATGGCTGCCTGCATGGTTTCGCTGCCCGCTTTGCAGGCAAATTCCCAATCGCCGGCGCTGGTGTTCGGCACCGCGCCGATAGCCTGGGCCACAATCGTAGACGTTGGCTTGACGGCATAGGGTGGCGATTCGCTCCCCACCCATACGGCACGCAATTGCGCGGGGTCTATTTGTGCGCGTTGTAAGGCATTGCGGGCCGCCTCGATAGACATGCTCGCGCTGTCTTCGTCCGGGCCGGGCACCGATTTCTCGCGTACCGGCAAGGAGTCGCGGTCCTGCCCCCCACGCCAGAGCTGAGAAATTTCCTCGGCTGCCAGCCGGTACCGCGGCACATAGGCTCCGTAGCCAACAATGCCTACCTGACGAGATGGTTTCATGGTCATATTTGTTCTACTCCTTATCGTACCAGATGCGTCGCAAAAGTGTGCACGTTGCACCTGCCCCCCTCAACTCATCAAAAAAGCCCCCGTTTTCGGCCAGGAAAAATTCCCATGAAGGGCTTGTACGCTCTATTATAGCAGAAAGGGTCTGTCAAAACCTACCAGATTCGCTTTTTTCGATGCAAAACAGGTGCATTTCGAAGAAAGAGGAGGACTTCTAAAGCCGGCGGCCCGCAACCGTTGGGCCGGATGGGCGCCGGCATCATCCGGCCAAGGCTCTGTCCAGGGCCTGACGCAGGGTAAAGGCCCCTCGATAGAGTGCCTGTCCGATTATCACGCCTTCCACACCCTGTGGCTCGACGGCCTTCAGTCTGGTGATGTCGTCGAGGGTGGCCACGCCGCCGCTGGCAATGACCTGCAAACCGGTTTCGGTCGCCAGATGGGCCGTCGTCGCGACGTTCACGCCGGTGAGCATGCCATCGCGGGATACGTCGGTGTACAGCGCGCGCAGGACGCCGGCTTCCCGCATCGCGCGGCCAAGCGTGACGACGTCCACATCTGCTGCCTTGATCCAGCCATGCGTGACGACCCGGCCATCGCGGGCATCCAGGCCCACGACGATCCGCTCGCCGCCAAAACGGGTGATGGCCTCGCGGACAACATCGGGCTGCTCCACGGCCAGGGTTCCCAGCACCACGCGATCTGTGCCCAGGCCCAGCACGTAGGCGATATCTTCCGGCGAGCGGATACCGCCGCCAAACTGCACCTGGATCGGCACCGTCTCCAGAATCTGCGCCAACACGTCGAGGGCGGCCGGCCGGCCATCGCTACGGCGTTGATCGCCCAGCGCGCCGTCCAAATTAACGAGGTGCAGCCAGTCTGCGCCGGAGTCGGCCCAACGGCGGGCCACGCGCAGGGGGTCATCGTCGTACACCGTTTCTGCATCCGCCCGTCCTTTTTGCAGGCGCACCACACGTCCGCGACGCAAATCTATCGCAGGAAAGATAATCATGTTCGTTCTCCAAAAAGACTTCACAAAAGGGCGCCTTCCGGCACCCCGCTTTGAACCGTGGGCCTTAGCCGGCGGCTTTCCCACGCCACCGCTGGCGTACTGCGGCAATTGTAGGGGATGTCGCCAATAGAGTCAAGTGCATTGGGAGGGACCATTTGCAGTCGACCTCCTTGACGGACAAATACCTTTGTGGTAGAATGAGCATGAGCAGGGGGAGAGAATTCATCGTTGCGTTCTCGCCACTATCGAAGCACGAACCTGCGGCATCCAATAACGGGATAAGCCAGTGAAAGATCTGCGTACCTGTCTCGAAGATTATGCGGTTCCCATGTTGCGCGCCCTGGCGAACAGCCAGGGCATCAAATCAAGAAATGAGTCGAAAGCCGAATTGATTGACCGCTTGATGAATCACATCCTGCAACCAGACATCGTCGCCATGAACCTGACCATTCTCTCAAGCGAAGAGCGAGCGGCGCTCGATCGTGTTGTCTCTGCGGGGGGGAAGATTGCCTTGCACAGCATGGTGCGCGAATTTGGCGGAGTGCGCCGGTTGCGTGTCGGCCGGCTTGAGCAAATTAAACCCTGGCTCACACCGGAAACCCCCACGGAGCGCCTCTATTATCTGGGATACCTGTACCTCGGCTACTCTTCAATCGGAGATTATCTTGGGCCGGTTGTTTTTATCCCCCCAGAACTGCTCACGCGCCTTCCCGCTGTGCCTACCCCTCCCGCACGCTTTGAGGTAGAAACGTTGGCCCAGCCGCCGGCCAATCCGCAACCGGCAGACCGCATGGCGGTATACGATGTTTTCGTGTTGTTGAGCGCGATCCAGCGTTACCGGGCCGGCGGGCAAGAAGGGTCCTCCGATCAGACGATATTTCATCTACCGCCGGACATGCTCGCGTATCTCCAACGACGCATGTCCGCGCCACCGGAACCGGCGCAGCCAAAGGGAGAGAGCAGCCAGAGACTGCAATTCTTGCTCCGGTTGATTGGCCAGACGGGGTTGGTGGGTGAAGCCGGGGGAAGCAGACTGCGGCTAGACCCCAATACGACCCGATCCTGGTTGGAACAGCCCCCTGCGCGAAGAGCGCTTGCGCTACAATCCGCGTGGCGCAGCGACCCGCATTGGAATGAACTGTGGCATGTTCCCACATTGCAGCCCGAATCTACGGGGTGGCAGAACAACCCCAGACGGGCTCGTAAGCATCTGTTGGGCCATCTTGCCCGTTGTCCTGCCGGACAATGGTTGAGTTTCCCTTCCTTTGTGCGCGCCGTAAAAACGATGGACCCCGACTTTCAACGACCAGACGGTGATTACGAAAGTTGGTATATCCGCGAGGCGGAAACCGGCCGCTACTTGCGGGGGTTCGAATCATGGGATTCGGTTGAGGGGGCCCTGATTGCCTACACATTGGCCCGCCCTGCCCGCTGGTTGGGGTTGATCGACGTTGCCTTTGCCGCAGAGGATGAGCAAAGCGCTTTTCCATCGGCGTTTCGAATAACCGCTGAAGGGGCCGCCTTCCTGCAGGATCAAGCCGTCACAGAATCCCCCCCGCAGAAAGGGCCGCTCGCTTTTGCCGTGCATTCTGACCTGACCGTAGATGTCCCTGCCGATTCCAATTGGTGGGAACGGTTGCATCTGGAGCGCGTGGCCACATTGCTCGAACTGCGCGCCGACTTTTCCGCGTGCTACAGGCTCTCCGGGGACCAGTTGATCGGCGAACTGGAGCGAGGCGCCGACCTGGAACGAATCATCCACTTCCTGCAGCGAGCAGCCGGCGGCACTCTGCCGGAAGATGTCGCCGGTCAATTGCGCAGATGGGCCAGGCGCTTCGGCCAAGTCACCCTGGGGCGGTATTTCGTTCTCCAGGCTGCGTCGGCGGAAGTTTTGCATCAGTTGCAACAAACCCCAGAGGTTGCCAGTTGCTTTGCCAAGGTCGTTGGCCCGACCACAGTCTTGATCCATCCCCAGTCACAGCAAAAGGTGGTGGATGCTTTGCGAAAAGTGGGGCATGTCCCCAAAATCGAAGGGGATGACGGCGTGTGACTTCTCCCCCAATGCCTTACTATCTTTTAGAAAGGGAATAATGGTGTTACCAGAATTTCACAACGAACCTTTTACAGATTTCTCGAAAACAGAAAACATAAGCGCATTCCAATCCGCCTTGGCCCAGGTGCGGAGCCGCTTCGGCAAACGGTACCCGGCGATTATCGGTGGCGAGCAGGTTGACACAGCGGAAACGTTCGACTCAACCAATCCGGCAAACCCGCAGGAGGTCGTGGGCACTTTTGCGAAAGCGGACGTGGCGCTGGCCGAGCGGGCCATACAGACCGCATACGAAACCTTCCAGACCTGGCAATACGTCGCTCCGGAGGAACGCGCGCGCTACCTGTTCAAAGCCGCGGCCATCATGCGCCGGCGGAAGCATGAGTTTTCGGCCTGCATGGTCTATGAGGTGGGCAAGAACTGGGTGGAAGCGGACGTAGACACCGCCGAAGCTCTCGACTTCCTGGAGTATTACGGCCGGCAGATGTTGAAACTGGCAGAGCCGCAAAATCTGACGCCCTATCCGCCGGAGGAACTCGATTTGCGGTACATCCCGCTGGGGGTGGGGATGGTCATTCCGCCCTGGAATTTCGGCTCCATTATGGCCGGCATGACTGCGGCAAGTATTGTCGCCGGCAACACCGTGGTGCTCAAGCCCTCTAGCGCTGCGCCGGCGACGGCCGCGCTGTTCGTCGAGATCATGAAAGAGGCGGGGCTCCCGCCAGGCGTGCTCAATTTCCTGCCCGGGCCGGGTGGATCCATCGGCGACTACCTGGTCGGCCATCCGAAGACACGGTTCATTGCTTTTACCGGCTCGAAGGAGGTCGGCCTGCGCATCAATCAGTTGGCGGCGCAACCACAGCCGGGGCAAATCTGGATCAAGCGCTGCGTCTTGGAGATGGGCGGCAAGGACGCTGTGGTGGTGGACGAAACGGCAGACCTGGATGCGGCAGCAGAGGGCATTGTGGTCTCCGCGTTTGGCTATCAGGGGCAGAAGTGTTCCGCCGGCTCGCGGGCCATCATCGTGCAGGACGTATACGATGAGCTGGTAGAAAAAGTCGTCGCACGGACCCAGGAGATTACGGTCGGGGACATGACAGATCAAAAGAATTGGATGGGGCCGGTCATTGATCAAGCGGCCTACCGGAAGATCATGAACTACATTGAGATCGGCACAGAAGAGGGCCGGCTGGTGCTGGGCGGTCATGCCCTGGATCGCCCCGGCTTTTTCATCGAACCGACGATTTTCGCGGATGTGCCCCGTGAGGCCCGCATCGCAAAGGAAGAGATTTTTGGACCTGTATTGAGCATCGTAAAAGCGCGAGATTTTGCAGACGCGCTGGCCATTGCCAACGACACCGAGTATGGCCTGACCGGTGCATTATACAGCCGCGAGCGCAGCCATCTGGAGCGCGCGCGTCGTGAGTTCCACGTTGGAAACCTGTATTTCAACCGCAAATGTACCGGGGCGTTGGTCAATGTGCATCCGTTTGGCGGATTCAACATGTCCGGCACCGATTCGAAAGCGGGGGGGCCAGATTACCTTTTGCTCTTCACCCAAGCGAAGAGCATCGGAGAACGGCTGTAGGGTTTCCGATCGCGCAGCCCCAGGCAGGCCAGGCAAACAGGTTCAGCTGCCGACGCTATCGGCAGGCAATTTGACCAGTGTGCTGACCAGTTCGGTGATGATGTCTTCCGCGGAAAGGTTGCGCGTGGGGTCATGCAGGCACTTCAGCGCATGGTCTCGCGCCAACAATAGACTGGCCCGATCGGCTGCAGAACGGATTGCAGCCAATTGGGCCAGTATTTCTCGACAGTCGCGCTGCTCTTGGAGCATACGTTGCACCCCACGAGCCTGTCCTTCCAGCCGCCGCAGGCGACGCACCAGGTCATCCTGTACAACGGGGGAAAGATGTCGGTTTCCTTGTGGCTCGGTTCCAAAGGGCATATAGAGTCGTGCTCCTTGTGATCAAATTTGGGGAACCACCGGTTCCCACGTGTTATATCCCTCAGCCAACGGGGCCACAATCGCTGGCCGCCAACGGGCTGGGAATGGACGTATCGCTTGCAAATCCGCTGGTACCGAAGAGAGAGAACCCTTTTCTGACGTTCGTGCTACCACACGTTGGACAGTTTAGGTTCGCCTCGTCTCCAAACGAGCGGATGAATTCTTCAAATTTTGTTTTACATTCCTGACAACAATATTCGTATACCGGCATACGAGCGACTTCGCCTCCTTCGTTTGCGTACGTACCTTACCAATACGATTCTAGCTTTTTGGGCCAGAAAACCTTCGCCGCGAATCAGGCAACTTATCTTTTCTTTCGTGCAGTGCAATTCGTGGCGTGATTCTACCTGGTTTCGCTTTGTCCGGATCAAGAAGAGAGGGAGCGAACTTGCTCCTTCACTTTTCCCGCCGGCAAGAACCCGTCATACCGCTGAACTACATCGCCCTGACCATCCAATATCACGAAGGCCGGCACAGCGTACACACCGTACCGCATGGCTGCTTCCCGGCCCATGCCCTGGGTGACGTCCAGACGTATCACCTGCGCTTGCTTGGCTACCTGTTTCTCCAGCCCATCAACGATGGGTTTGGCCACCAGGCAGGCCGTTCAGAAATTGGAGTAGAACTCCAGGATGGAGGGCTTGCTAGTCCTGATCTTCTCATCGAGCGCCGCCAAGGAACCGATTTCCGTCGGACGGGTGCGCAGCCAATAATAGCCAACGATGAACAGACTTAGCAACAGGACAAGCATGCCATTTGCCTGAAGAAATGTTATCATGAGACTCAGCCGTTCAGCAAAGCGTCTACCCGGCCCTGCAATTGCGGCTTAGGAAGCGCCCCGACGATGCGGTCGGCTTCCTTGCCATCCTCAATCAAGAGCAGGGTGGGGATTCCGCGCACGCCATATCGCATGGCCCAGGCGGGGTTTTCGTCGGTGTTCACTTTGGCGACCAGCAACTTGCCTTCGTATTCCTCGGCCAGCGCCTCCACGGTGGGTGCAACCATGCGGCAGGGGCCACACCAGGGCGCCCAAAAGTCTACCAGCACCGGGAGCGTAGATTTCAGTACCGTCTCTTCAAACAAATCATCCGTTACGTGAATCGGTTTTCCGTTTTCCATTTGTCGTAATGCCTCCTAAATTGAATTGTGAAACTCTCATTGCTTTTGGCTCAATCAGAACCATCGAACGATTGCGCAGTAGTCCTGCTGCCCTGGCCCTGCAACGGGCATGCAACCTTGTCAAAATACCCCTAGGGGGTATACAGTATACCATACTTGCTACGGGGTGTCAAATCTAATCCGTCACCCAAGTCCGTCATTCCCGGCAGAGGCTGCCTTCACAGCTTAGACCCGCACGCCGGCAAGAATCTTACCTTTTGGGTACAGTCGGGCAGGAGTGAAAGATTCGTGAAGTGTGGAGCGCAGCCTGCGAGGGGCTCGGTCAGGAGCCCTTCGCCCATCTGCCGTCTGCCAACATACCAAAGGAATATGAGTCACATGAAGCATCGCATAAAGCAACCAAATTCTCGCATGTGTTTCGTTTGTGGCGTTGAAAATCCGCTGGGCCTGAAGTTGTCCTTTTACGAGGACGCGCAAGATAGGGTCTGGTGCGAGTTTACGCCTGACGAGGCCTACCAAGGCTATCCCGACCGCTTGCATGGCGGCATCGTCACAGCCATCCTTGACGAGGTGCTGGGGCGGACGGTTATTGGCCAAGGCGTTTGGGTCGTGACGGCACGGATGAACTTGCGGTTTCACCATCCCGTACCGCTGGGCGTGCGACTCACCGCAGTGGGGGAGATCTCGAAACAGCGGAGCCGCCTCATAGAAGCGAGAGGCGAATTACGCCTGCCGGATGGAGCCGTCGCCGTAGAAGCGACCGCGACCTATGTCCGCCTTCCCGACAGCGAGTCCGAAGGGATGGAGGAAGCCCTGCAATTCTGGCGCGTACTCCCGGACGAGTAGGTTTGGCCGCTCCGACAAAGTGTTTGTGCTTCAGCTCCCTGGCCGAGAAGTTGAACTTCTAAGCCGG
>CAYWAK010000039.1:9841-16059 GCA_964455755.1 uncultured Ardenticatenales bacterium
GCCGGCGGGCTGTTCAACAAACCTTTGCGGAAGGCATAACGCACAAGCTGTGCGCGACTGCGCAGTTGGAGCTTCTCCATGGCCCGCGCACGATAGGTCTCCACCGTTTTGACGCTCAGGTACAAGCGGTCTGCAACCTCACGATTGGTGTGCCCCAGCGCCACGAGATGGATGACCTGTTGCTCACGCTCACTGAGCGTGTCCCACAAATCCACGGTATGTTGCTGGCTGGCGGTCAGCATGTCGTCCAAGAGGATTCTTGTCAAGGAGGGATGGACATACATTTCGCCCCGGTCCACCGAGCGGATGGCCGAGAGGAGTTCGGAATCTGCGGCACGTTTGACCACATAGCCCGCCGCACCGGCCGCCAGCATTTGGCGCAAGTACGCTTCGTCATCGTGCATGGTCAAGATGAGGATACGCGTCTGCGGACAATGTTCGCGAAGCTGGGCCATGGTGGCCACACTTCCCGGCCCGGGCATGGTCAGGTCGAGCAAGACCACGTCGGGCTGCAACTCGGCACACAAAGAGACGGTCTCCATCCCATCCCCGGCCTCTCCGACCACCTCCATCTGAGGGTCGGCCTCCAAAAGGAGGCGCAGGCCGGTACGCAAGACCGCATGATCGTCGGCAATAAGAATCCGAATAGCCGGTCTCACGTTTCGCGCTCCCCCAGGATCGCCGATTCGGTAGAAGGAAACAGTGTTGCCGGGACATCAGCAATCACGGTCGTTCCCCGGCCGGGCGTAGATTCGATGGAAAGCTTTCCACCGAGGAGTTCCGCGCGCTCACGCATCCCGAAGATGCCCAGTTTACGCTCTTTTGGCGCATAGGAAAGGAGCGATTCAACGTCGAAGCCCTGGCCATCATCCTCAATGATTGCCCGCACCTGCCCGTCATGACACTCGATCAGAACGCTGATCGTGCCGGCTTTCGCATACTTGGCCGTGTTGGTCATTGCCTCCTGGATAATCCGGTAGAGAGTCGTCTCCGTTTCGGAAGGGAGCCGGTTGCCCTCCAGCCCACGGAAGTGTACATCAACTTCGGTGCCGTATTGATGCATGTACTTACGCGCGTATTGTTGGATGGCTGCAGTGAGGCCGACATCGTCCAGGACACTGGGCCGGAGCTGCAGGGCCATGTCGTGAATGGCTGAGAGGGTATCGCCGGTCAGTTTGCGCAGGTTGCTCGCCTGTTCGCGGGATGCGGAAAGCGTTGTAGCCTTCTGCAATACTTTTAGATTAACCATCAGTGAGGTAAGAGCCTGTGCCGTTTCGTCGTGCAGCTCGCGGGCAATGCGCTTGCGCTCTTCTTCCTGGGCGCTGATTACCCGTTGGAGCAGTTCAACGCGCAGCGCATCACGTTCCCGTCTTTCCTCACGCGCCCGCAGCAATTCTACGGCCATATTATTGAACGCACCTTGCAATTGACCAATCTCATCGTTGGCCCAAACCGGAACACGTGTGTCCAAATCTCCCTGAGCAATGGCCTCTGTGGCCTGTACCAACTGCTTTACGGGGCTGGTCAGCAAACGGGTCAAGAGGAAGGCCAGACCAAGTCCGGCAAGGAAAACCAGGCTCGTCGTGGCCAGCAGCGACCAGGTCACACGAGCCAGGGTCTGGTTCAGGTGATGTTCAGACATCCCCACCCGCGCAGTGCCGGCGCGTCCCCCGAAAATGGGCATGGCAAAATCGAGGATTGTGCCCTCTTCCGTGTCAAGCGACTGGATTCGTGAAGTGGATCCCCCGACCAAACCGTTCACCGTCAATAGATCGACGGGAAACTCGTCGCCAAACGTATGCACCAGCACTTTTCCCTGCGCATCCACAATGATGGCATAGCGCACATCTTCATTGTTCTCCAGCGTGTCGCGCAACAGCTCGTGGAGGGCGAACAGGTCTCCGGTCAGCACCAAGTCTGCGCTACGGCTGGCCAGGTCATGGCCGATAGCCGTACCGTGTTCGTAAAGCTCGTGAGTCATGATGTCGAAGAGGACGATACGCACCTGGTAGGTAACGCCCAAGCCAAAAAGGACCACCAAGGTAAGTACGATGCCCATGATCTTGGTTTGCAGGCTGACAGCGCCGGCTACATCCCAAAAGAGATCGGTGAGACGTTGGAGGGGAGAGCGCGCCCGTCGGTTGGAGGGAGAATCGGTCACCACGCTAGCGTTGAGCGCTGCGGGATGGTTCGCCACCACCGACCACCTCCTTGATCATCGTTCGTATGGTATCGTAGGCCCTGTCATCGGGCAGAACAAAGCGATCAATGGCCAGTCGACCAAGTATCTGCTGCCCTTCCCGCGTCTCATGCAAGTGAAGGAGCTGCTGCTGTAGAGCATCCTTCAGTTCCGGGTTGAGATTGGGGTGGACAACGACCGGGGGAGCGCCATAGGGAGGGGAACGATAGATGATGCGCGTCTTTTCGGCGATAGACGGTTCCTGTTTGACGAGTTGGTCGTACACCAGGCTGTCTACGGCCGCGGCGTCCAGCAGGCCCTCTGCAACGGAATGGATGCTGTTATCGTGGCTGTAGGTGAAGGTCGTGCGGGCAAAGAAGGTGTCCGGCTTCTCTCCCATCTTGAACAAGAGGTACAGCGGAACCAGGTGCCCCGTATTGGAGAGGGGATCCGTGAAAGCAAAGTTGTGTCCACGCAAATCTGCCAACGAATAGATGTCCGATTTGGTCGAAACGATGATGTAGGCGTGATAGACGGACTCGTTCTGAATCTGGGGGACGGCCAGCAACTCCATCCCGAAAGCATCATGCCCCTCCACGTAGGCGCGGGTGCAGACGAACGCCATATCCACCTGGCCTGTTCTGACCAGTTCGTTGACGGCTGCGTAGGTCGGACGCTGGATCATTTGTGTAGACCGGCCAAGCTCTTCGCCCAGAAAATGCAAAAGGTCCTGATAGGTGGTGAAGGTGCTTTTCGGGGAAATCATCGAGGCGACCGCCACCCGCAGCGGCATGCGATTTGCATACCGAACAGGATCGGATGCCAACTGCTGGGTACGGTACAAGTGTACCGGTTTGGCCTGCGACCGGGGTTGGCAACCGGCTCCCAGCAACAGGACAACAAGCAGGCCTGCGTACCAAATTGGTGAAGGTTTCCGTCGTCTCATGTGCGCCCTCTGTCAACGACTATAGCACACTTGCTATCCGGTGTCAAATGGAAAATTACCGGAGGCTACCCGATGTTGACATAGCACTTAAATCAGTGTATGATAAAGGTGAAGTGTGTTTTCCATTTTCTACCCTCCTGTGTGTGGAAGCCAGGAAAGTAGTATACGCGTTTTTCGTGCTTCTGGAGAACGCGCTTCGCCTTTTGTCAGTCAACCAGGTGAGATGGGAGTAATCCCTGCACACGTACAGCGAGAAGCGTTATGATTAATGAACAGAAAATTATCGTTGATTCAGATTACCTGGGACGCATTCGTCACCTGCAAACGCAACTGTCCCTGGCCGAGTGGCTTCTGCCCTTGCTGCTCTTTGCGATTGCCGTAGGTTTCGAGAGCATGGAACACTTGGTGATGGAAGCCAGACCCATTGAGCCGGCATTTTTCGGCGAGGTCTTCTTCTTCGGGCTACTGGGGCCGGCAACGGTAGCGCTGGTGCTGCGCTGGGTTTCTGCCCAAGTGCAAAAGAGGGAAGAGGCGGAGATTAGGGTGCGGACGATGAATGTTGCGTTGGAGAAAATGGTAGAGGAGAGAACACGCAAACTGGAAGTTGCCTATCAGCAACTGGCCGAAAAGAATATAGAGTTGGAGAAACTAGACCATCTGAAATCGGAATTCGTTTCTCTGGTTTCCCATGAACTTCGCGCGCCATTGACCAATATTAACGGCGGCCTTGAGCTGATCCTTGAGTTTGACTCTAGTCTGGACCCCATGTTTCGGGATACGCTGACGATTCTCAAGCAACAAAGTGAACGCCTTACCCGCCTGGTGGAAAATATCTTGGATGTCTCTTTGATCGAAGCGGGCAAACTCCCTATCCATTCCGGCCCGGTGGCCCTCTTTCCGGTGCTGAAAAAGGTGATCATGATGATGCAGGCTGAATCGCCCCGTACAGAAGTCCGCATACCCCGGACGAATACGCTGCCCCTTGTGTGGGCGGATGAGGACTACCTTGCCGAGGTGTTTGTCAATCTGCTGGACAACGCAGCAAAATATTCGCCCGATTGGTCGCCAATTACAGTTGAAGCCAAACATGACGGCGATGAGATGGTCGTCTCGGTCTCTGATTGGGGTGTTGGCATCAACCCGGAGCAGTTGGAACACATCTTCGACCGTTTCTACCGGGTGGATGCGGGGGATTCCAAAGAAAGCTATGGCTATGGCCTGGGGCTTTACATGGCCAAAAAATTGGTAGAGGCGCAAGGCGGGCGTATCTGGGCCGAGAGTAGCCCCGGAACAGGCTCTCAATTCTCTTTTACATTGCCCCTTGCCCCGGATAGCTTTGACGGAGACAATCCAAATGGCGACACGTAAAGTACTGTTGATTGATGACGACTCTGCTTTACTCACCCTTTTGGGCCAGTACCTGGAGCGCGCCGGCTACGAAGTAGTCCATGCGGAGAATGGCGCAGAAGGAATCCGCTTGCTCCGCGAGGAGAACCCGGGCATTGTGGTGCTGGACATCATGATGCCCCGCATGGATGGCTGGGAAACGTGTGCCCGTATCCGCAAGTTTTCCGACGTCCCGGTCATTATGCTCAGTGCGAAGGGAGAGGAAGCAGACAAACTGAAAGGCTTCCGCCTCGGCGTCGATGATTATGTTACCAAACCCTTTAGCTTTGCCGAATTGGCCGCCCGCATTGGGGCCATCCTGCAACGTGGCCAGCGAAGCGCTGAACAGGAGGGTCACCGGCGCTACACATTCGATAATCTTGTTGTAGATGTGGACGAACATCTTGTGATGCGTGACGACCAGCCCATTGATCTGACCCCAACGGAGTTTCGGCTGCTCTGCTGCCTGGTCGAGAATGCCGGCCATGTCCTTTCACGAGAATTGCTGCTGGAACGGGTTTGGGGGGCCGAATATAGCGACGCAACAGGCTACATTCGCCGGTACATTTGGTATCTTCGTCAAAAGCTTGAGAAAGACCCGGCCAACCCTCGCCTCATCCTCACAGAACGAGAATTCGGTTATCGCTTCGCACGTGCGGAGGAAGGGGAAATTTGACAAAACTTCAGTCGCGTGCTACCATTTCTTGTAATTTTGCATAGATTTCATGCCATTGCGTACTCCGTACTACGCACGGCGCTGCTACGTACCGCATGGCGACTGACATCTGGCATCTGACGACTGAATACTGACATCTGGTGACTGAATACTGATTCATGAGTTCATCTGCAACACACGGTTATCGTCCGGTCTTTCCGATTAGCCTGATTCACCTCGATCAGGTGCGCAGTGTCGTTGTTGGCGGAGGTGCGGTGGCCGAACGCAAGGTGAATGCGTTGTTGTCCGCCGGGGCCCGCGTCACCTTGATCAGCCCCACAATCACCCCTCCCCTGGAATCGCTGGTGCGTGACGGGACTCTCGAATACGTGGCCCGCCCCTACCAGACGGGCGACCTTGAGGGCGCGTTCCTGGCGATTGCCGCCACCGGCGATCGCGCTGTCAACGAAGCGGTGTGGCAAGAAGCCACCCGGCGCAATATCCTGATCAATGCGGCAGACGACCCGGCTCACTGCAACGTCTTGCTGCCGGCCGTGATTCGCCGTGGCCCCCTGACCATCGCCATCAGCACGGAAGGACGCAGCCCGGCCTACGCGGCTCATCTGCGCCGCCAACTCGAAGACCAATTCGGCCCCGAGCAGGGCACGTTTCTGGAACTCTTGGGCGGACTGCGTGGCGACATCACCGCGCAGTTTCCCGCGCTCTGTCGCAAGACCCTGTGGAATGCCCTGATTCATTCGGACATCCTCGACCTCATGGCTGCCGGCGACCATGAGCGCGTTGATGCACAGGTCAAAGAGATTCTCTCTTCCTGTGCGTTGCGCGATCCCGCCACGGACTCCGTGGCCGGCTTTGCCCTGGACGATCCGCCGAAGCGGTGTCCCCTTTGTCCGACACCGCATGATCACGAGGAGGCAGGCGATGTGCGTGGTGCGAGAGGCATGGGTGACAGCAAAACGGTGAATGCGGAATGATGAATGGCATTGGAGCAAAAGCCACACGTGGAGTAGCCTTTCCAGGCTGCTGACAGG
>CAYWAK010000040.1:0-15901 GCA_964455755.1 uncultured Ardenticatenales bacterium
CTGGAAAGGCTACTCCACGTGTGGCTTTTGCTCCAGTGCGAAAGAAGTTCAACGCAAAGGCAAAAGGGGTTGCTGTTTTCTCTGCGGACTCGGCGTCTCTGCGGTGGAAAAAACGACCAACGTATTTGCGCCGTGCTGTACTGGCCGGCGACGGAAGCTTGTGGACCATAGATGGCGAAACATACCTGTTTGTTGCTTGCTGCTGCCGGGTTGGTAGCCGGCGGCGCTATTCTATTTATCGCCAACGTTCTGCATCGCTACATCCCCGCGCTTATCCCTGATCGGCCAGTTTTCGCCGCGCTGGGATTTCTTTTCTTTCTGGCATTCGCGCTGTTGGAAATCCCCCTGATGCTGGTGGCGTTGCGCCGCATGAAAGATGGATCGTCCCCGCATCCGTCCAAAGCCTATTGTGGGTTGGCTATCTTCTATGTCGCCTTCCCGGCCGTCTATGCGGGCAGCTATCTGTTGCTGGGCGGATGGTCCATCGGCGTGGGGATCATCGCGGCGACCGGCCTTTTGCGTTTTGCGTCGTTGTTGATCATCACGTAGCCGTAAGCAAGAAAGGTGGGCGTGTGAAACCGCATAAGATTTCGGCTTGTGTGCTGGACATGGATGGCGTGTTGTATCTGGATGACACGCCGCGACCGGGCGCCGTGCAGCTTTTGGCATGCCTGCGTGGCCGACAAGTCCCCTACGTGTACCTGACCAATAACGCCAGCCGTTCGGCGGCGCAGTATGTGACGCGGTTGGCCTCACTGGGGCTGGATCCCGAGGCACGAGAAGCACAGATCATCACATCGGCCCAGGTTGCCGTGGCCTGGTTGCACAAAAATCTCCCTCGTGACGTCCGCGTGCTGCTGGTGGGTGAGCCTTCCTTCCGCAATCTGCTGGCGCGGGAGGGCTTCGCCCTGACCGAAGCACCTGACGCCGACGTGGTCATCGTGGGCTTCGACACGGCGCTGACCTATGCGAAACTAGCTGCCGCTTCGTTGGCCATCCGGCGGGGGGCGCGCTTCATCGGCACGAATCCGGATACCACCTATCCCACGCCGGAGGGGTTGTTGCCGGGCACAGGCAGCATTTTGGCCGCCATCGAAACGGCCACCGGTGTGCAGCCGACGGTGATGGGCAAGCCGCACCGCCCTCCGTTCGAGGAGGCCTTGCGGCGGCTGGCGCAACCGGCGGAGCAGACGCTCATGATTGGCGACCGCCTGGAAACGGACATCGCCGGCGGCCGGCGGGCCGGCCTGATCACCGCGTTCGTCCTGGGCGGCGTCTCGTCGGAGGCCGACCTGGCGCAAAACCCAATCCAGCCCGATTACGTATTTCAAGATGTGGAGCACCTGGCACGATGGTGCGAGGATGTTTTTTGATTTGCGTGTGGAATGTAGTATAATTTAGAAGTGAAGTTATTTGTTTCGGGTTGGGAGGAAAACAACCGCTGACGGAAACTGTGCCAACCAATGACAACCTGTACCAACGCTGAGGAAAAAGCTTCTGACGATGAGAACGAAGAACTGGTCAAGGATTTGATTTCGGTTGTGACTTCTTTCAGTGCTCGTTTGTATGGAAGAAGGGGCGGACACAAAGCCAAGAAAGAGCTTGAGGAACAACTACGTGGCGAAGGTGCAGAGAGCACATAAAATCAGGTTAAATCCAACACTAGAGCAATCGCAATGGCTGCTCCAGGCTTGTGGAGTAGCGAGATTTGCTTTCAACTGGGGTTTAGCCGAATGGCAACGCCAATACGAAGCCGGCGAGAAGCTCTCTGCTTACAAGCTCAAGAAGCAGTTCAATGCTATCCGTCGTGAACAGTTTCCTTGGTCTTATGAGACGAGCAAGTGTGCCGTGGACACTGGATTCAGGAACTTGGACAGCGCCTTCAAGAATTTCTTTCGTCGCTGCAAGAACAGTAACGCTAAGAAGGGGTATCCTAACTTCAAGTCCAAGAGGCAATCCCGAAAGTCTTTCAGGATGGATGGTGGACGGGTCAAGTTGGACAGACGCTGGGTCAAGTTGGAGAAGCTGGACGAACCGATCAATATGGCGGAAGAACTGAGATTTGATGGGGAGATCAAGTCGGTTACAATCTCTGAGAATGCGGGACATTGGTATGCCGCTGTCAATGTGGAAGTCGAGACACCAGAACACGAGCATTCGCAAGAGTCGGTTGGGATAGACTTAGGGGTCAAGACGCTAGCTGTTCTCTCGGATGGCAGACAATACGAGAACCAAGGATTGTTGCGATCAGAGTTGAGGAAGCTAAAGCGTCTGAACCGCGAACTATCCCGCCGGCGAGAGGGCAGTGGTCGTTGGGGGTATACCAGGCAAAAGTTGGCAAGGCTACACCGTCGGGTTGCAAATAGACGACGGGACTATTTGCATAAAATGACGACAGAAATTGCCAGGACGTACCGGGAAATCGGTGTTGAAGACCTGAACGTTAAGGGAATGCTTAAGAATCACAGATTAGCCTTGTCTATTGCAGATGCTGGGTTTGGTGAGGTTAGACGTCAGCTTCGGTACAAAACTGAGTGGTACGGTGGCGAACTGGTAGAGATTGGCCGCTTTTTCCCATCCAGCAAACTGTGCCGGTACTGTGGGGATGTTAATAATGACTTGACACTTGCTGACAGGGTATGGACTTGTGACTGTGGTGCAGTATTAGATCGGGATCAGAACGCTGCTATTAATATTGAGCGGCAAGCATTGAACATCATAAGAGGCCGGAGTGGGTTCACGGACTCTCTAAATGCACAGGGACAGGATGTAAGACCCGAAGTATGGCAATCCTGGACGAACTGTGAAAATATAGCCGAAGAAAGGCGGCTTTCCAAGCCGTGTCAGTTTGGCACAGTTTGGTAAACCAGGTAGATGAAAAATGTTTTTCTTTGACCCAATGTATTTTGTGATCGCTTTGCCGGCGTTGTTGCTGGCTTTTTACGCGCAGATGAAGGTGAAATCGTCCTATGCGAAGTATCTGAAGGTGCCCAACATGCGCGGTATCAGTGGAGAACAAGCCGCGCGAAGCCTGCTGTCTGCCAACGGTCTGGACTACGTAAATGTTGAGGGCATTCAGGGCGAGTTGACCGACCATTATGACCCACGTTCGAAGACGCTGCGTCTTTCGGCCGGCGTTGCGCGCAGCAGTTCCGTCGCCGCCGTAGGCATCGTGGCCCACGAGGTAGGCCACGCTGTGCAGGACGCCAGGGCGTACACACCGTTGCGCTTGCGCGCCGGCCTTGTGCCGGTTGTCAATCTTGGATCGTGGTTGGGGCCGATCATCTTTCTGGCCGGTCTGTTCATGCAGAGCTCCGGACTCGCCTGGATGGGCGTTATTCTCTTTGGCGGCACGGCCGTCTTTGCCCTGGTCACCTTGCCGGTGGAACTGGATGCCAGTCGCCGCGCCCTGAAAATGCTGGAAACCAACGGGCTTGTGGGCGTACAAGATGCGAAGGGGGCCAAGTCTGTGCTCCAGGCGGCCGCGCTGACCTATGTCGCGGCCCTGGCCCAGGCATTGTCCACGCTCCTGTATTACACAATGCTGGCCTCCGGTATGAGTCGGGATAACTGAAAGGGTGGCTGAACCTGCACAAAGCATCTACAACCTGACGTTTGACCAGCTTTCGGAACGACTCGCCGATTGGGGCGAGCCGTCGTTTCGTGGGGAGCAGGTCTGGCGATGGCTCTACCAATCGCTGGTCACGGAAACGGCAGCGATGCGGAACATTCCCTTGGCCCTGCTCCAGCGTCTGCAAGACGACGTGGGAATGGGCCAACTCAAGCTCGTGCGCAGGATTTCATCGCAGGATCAAGCGACCCAAAAGTGGTTGTTCGAACTGGCCGATGGCGAGACCATCGAGACCGTGCTGATGCGATACCGCCGGCGTCGCACAGCCTGCATTTCCGTGCAAGTAGGGTGTGCCTTCGCCTGCGCTTTTTGCGCGACGGGGCAAATGGGCTTGCATCGCAACCTGACCGCCGGCGAGATCGTTCAACAGGTCTTGTTTGTCGAGCGGTTCCTGCGCGAAGAAGGGGCAGAGAAACAGCGCCAACTGACGAATGTCGTTTTCATGGGGATGGGGGAGCCGTTGGCGAATTACCGGGCGACCCTGCAGGCCGTGCGCACCTTGCATGATCCCCGTGGCCTGGCTTTGGCCAGCCGCCGCATGACTCTCTCCACAGTCGGATTGGTGCCGGCGATGCGCAAGTTGGCAGACGAAGGGATGGAGCTAGGCCTGGCTATCTCCCTGCATGCCCCTACAGACGAACTACGTGACCGGCTCGTGCCCATCAACCAGCAATTTCCGCTGGCGCAATTGATGGACGCTTGCCGGGACTATGCAAACAAGACCGGGCGGCGACTGACCTTTGAATACACGTTGATTCGGGATGTGAACGATGGCAACGAACAGGCCCGCCAACTCGTCCAACGATTACGGGGCCTGTTGTGCCACGTGAATATCATTCCCCTTAACCCTGTTTCAGGCCTCTCTTTTCAGCCACCGGCGCGAACGCAGGTTAACGCATTTCGCCGGGTTCTCGAAGCGGGAGGAATCTCCGTGACCGTGCGCATGAGGCGCGGAATTGATATCCAGGCCGGCTGTGGCCAGTTGCGGTCATCCCGGGTATAACGCAAAAGTAGGGGCGGGGCATTCCTTCAGCCCCCTGAAAGGGACAAATCCCTTTGGTCTGCCCCACAGCAACGGGAGACCCTACGTAGAGGAGAATGCCTCGCCCTTACTCTCCACAGTTCTGCGCTCTGCCCGGTCATCCGCTCACCCCCCCCTACTAGACATCAGAGGCGGAATGCGGTATAATGGGGATCAGCTACGGGCCGCTTTGTGTGCGGAACGCAAGCAGCGTGTGCAAATTCGGACGCGCTGAGGTTGTCCTTGCAAATAGATCGTAGCCTTTTGGACATTGGGTTGCCAACGTCGTTTCGTATGGTTCATTGCGTGGCTGACATTGTTACCGGAAAGCGGCCCTTTGCCGCAAATTTGACACTTTGCCATGTTTCGTGTTTCCTCCTGCGAATGAACGGGACATGCAAGCCCGATGTTTTTCAACCATGCTTGGAAATGCAATAGCGGATGAACGCCCAAACAATTTGCTATCATAACATATTCGGTGGTTTTTCGCAAACGAAGAGGAATTGTTCGCGTGCTTAAAGAAAAAACAGCTTTGGGGACGATTGTGATTACCCGTTCGGCGGTGGCTTCTTTGGCTGCTCAGGCTGTTTTGGAATGTTATGGGGTGGTGGGGATGGCCCAGCCCGGCCTGCGCGAGCGGGTAATGGAGCGTTTCCAACGCGATACCGCCCCAAAGGGCATCGTTGTTCGTCAATTGGACCGGACGATTGCCCTGGACCTGTACGTGGTTCTGGCGCGTGGCGTACGAATCTCGGAAGTCGCGCAAAATATCGTGGAGAAGGTAAAGTTTTCGGTAGAACGTGCCACAGGATTCGCCGTTTCAGAAGTAGAAGTTCACGTACAGGGTTTGCAAGACAAGCAACCAGGCAAGCACAAGGTACTACAAGGGGAGGCTGAATAGTTGACGTCTCAAAATGGGAATGTCTCGCCCGCAACGACGGACGCGGTGACGAAAGTGAAAGCTCCGCTGAAGGATTGTGATGGCCAACTGCTCAAGCGGATGTTGGAAGCAAGCACGACTTGGCTGGATTACAACAGCCAGGCTATCAACGCCCTCAACGTTTTCCCCGTGCCGGACGGCGATACGGGCACGAACATGTTGCTGACCATGCGGTCCGCAATCAAAGAAGTGGCCACTTCCCCGGAACACTCCGTGGCCGAGATCGCGCACGCCGTGGCTCGTGGGGCCTTAATGGGCGCTCGTGGAAATTCGGGCGTCATTCTTTCGCAGATTTTGCGCGGCTTTGCTCATGGACTCGATCAAACCGATCAGATGCACGCCCGTGACTTTGCCATAGCGCTGCGCCAGGCGGCCGACACAGCGTACCAGGCCGTGATCAAGCCGGTGGAGGGCACGATCCTGACGGTGATCGAAGACATGGCCCAGGCTGCCCATCGCGCGGCCGGCGAGAACGACGACTTGTACAGCGTCTGGGAAGGGGCGGTCGATGCCGCCCGGCACTCCGTGGCCCGTACGCCGCTGCTCCTGCCCGTTTTGCGGGACGCCGGTGTGGTGGACGCCGGAGGACAAGGGCTCTTCGTCGTTTTCGACGGGGCCTTGCGATTCTTGCGCGGCGAATCGATTGATGCCGCAACCCAGGCCAGCGGCCCGCAAAACGAAGCGCAGTTCCTGGCCAGCGAAGGCTATGGCTACGATATCCAGTTTCTCCTGCGGGGCAAAGACTTGGACGTAGATGTCATCCGGGCGAAGATAGACAGCATGGGGGAATCGACCCTGGTTGTCGGGGATAGCAGCCTGATAAAGGTACACGTTCACGCGCCCAATCCGGGACCTGTCATCCAATATGCAGCCGACCTGGGGCCGCTGAGCAAGGTGATCATTGAAAACATGGATGAGCAGTACCAAGACTTTATGCTCGGTACGGCAGCAACGCCCAGCCAGAGCGCAGCGCTGGAACTAACCGACATCGCGACGGTGGCGGTCGTGCCCGGAGAGGGATTGCGCCAGGTGTTTGAGAGCCTGGGCGTAACTGCGGTCGTTCCTGGCGGTCAATCCATGAACCCCAGTACAGAACAACTGCTGCGAGCGATTGATGAAGTCTCTTCTGACTACGTCATTTTGCTCCCGAACAACCGGAATGTGATTCTGGCGGCCAACCAGGCACAATCTCTTTCCCAGAAACACGTTGCCGTTGTTCCCACCCAAACCATTCCCCAAGGAATCTGTGCCTTGGTTTCATTTAAGTATCAGGCTGACCTGGAAGCCAATGTGCAGGCCATGGAACGGGCCATGGGTGAGATCCAAACGGGGGAGATCACCAAGGCCGTACGGTCCACGCGTGTGGATGGAATGCAGGTAGAAGAGGGCGAATACATGGCCCTGCTTAACGGCAAACTCGTTGCCGCTGGCGCTAACGTGGCGGGCGTCGTAAATGAAATGTTGCGGCAGATTGGCGCAGAAGATTACGAGCTCTTCACCATTTATTATGGCGACGAGGTCGAGGCCGGCGAGGCCGAAGAATTAGCCGGCATGATCCGGACGCAGTACCCGGACCAGGAAGTGGAACTGGTAGACGGCGGACAACCTTTGTACCCATACATTATTTCGGCCGAGTGACTTCATGCACCGGACGGGCTGGAACGAAAAAGGATTCTCGCCACGAATTACACGCGTTGGGGATCGGATATCAGGAGCAAGCAGATGGCTCAACAACCTCTTATCGTAACGGACAGCGCAGCCGACCTGCCCCCTGAGGTGGTAGAAGAGCTGGGGATTACAGTCATCCCTCTAAACCTACACCTCGATTCGCAAATCTATCAAGATGGTGTAGATATTTCTTGTGATGACTTGTTTTCCAAGGCGCAGAGTGCACAATCTATCCCCAGTTTGTCTGCTCCCGCCGTGAAGAAATTCTATCAAACGTACAGCAAAATAGGCCGGCAAGCCGAAGAGATTATCTCCATTCACCATTCCTCGCGTCTGAGTCTGACAGTGGAACGAGCCCAGCAGGCGGCAGTCTCCATGGTGGGCCAGTCACGCGTGATGGTTGTTGACTCTTTGCTGACGTCTGTGGGATTGGGCATGTTGGCCGTTGCTGCTGCAGAAGCTGCCCGTGCCGGCGAAAGTGCGGATAGCATCCTTCGCCTGTTGCGGGATATGATTTCCCACATTTATCTGGTACTCTTTGTCGAATCGCTCGGCTATCTGGAACGCGACGGCCGTATCCGCGAAGCGCAGTCCATTCTGGGCACGATGCTCAACATCAAGCCCTTGCTTATCATGGAAGATGGCGAGATTGAGCCGATGGAGAAGGTGCGGACTCGCTCGCGAGGCTTGGACAAACTGGCCGAGTTCGTCTCCGAGTTTACGCACATAGAGCGCCTGGTCATCATCCACAAACAGGGTATTCCCAAGGAGATCCAGGGGATAATCGAACGGGTGGATGCCGTGAAGCCTGGCGTGCCGATAGAAATTGCCAACTATGGTTCGGCGCTGGCCACCCACGTGGGAATAGATGCGCTGGGCATTGTCATTTATGAAGGACAAACGGGACCAGAACTCTGGTAGGACAACATCATGGCAGGTATTGTGCAGGTCATTGTAGATAGCTCGGCAGACATTCCCCAGGACAAGGTAGATTCACTGGGCATTCATGTGCTGCCATTGGCCATTCACTTTGGGGAAGAAAGCTTCCTGGAAAGAAAGAACATTACATCGGAGCAATTCTACCAGCGGCTGGAGGCCGAGGCCCCCCGCGTACCCAAAACCTCCCACCCCTCGCAAGGTGAATTCGAAGTGCTCTATCGTGATGTCCTGGCGCGTGGACACGAAGTCGTTTCGATCCATCTCTCTGACAATTTCAGCGGGACCTACCAGACAGCTTTGGCCGCAGCCAGGGCCGTTGGGGACGATGCCCCAATCACGGTCGTAGACTCGCGCAATGTCTCCATGTGCGTGGGATGGTTGGCCATTGCCGCAGCCAGAGCCGCCAGGCAAGGGGCTACACGTCCGGAGATTAAGGCGCTGGTCACGACGATGATTCCCCGGTTGCGCTTGCCCGCTTTCCTGGGGACGCTGGATTACATCCGCTATAGCGGGCGCATTGGCAAAGCATCGGCCTACTTGGGCACGCTGCTGAACATCAAGCCGATCGTACACGTGAAAGGGGGCGAGTTGCTCCCGCTGGAAAAAGTCCGTACACATAAGCGAGCACTCAAAAGACTGGTGACCTTGGTCGAACAACTGGCCCCCTTTGAAGAAGTTTGCGTTGTCCACACCCATTGTCTGGATACGGCACAAGAAGTCGCGGAGAGGATAGCGGGCCTGCACCCACGGGAGCGCATCCTGATTGCAGAAGCCGGCGTGGCCATGGGCTGTCACATTGGGCCGGGAGCCGTAGGGGTTGCCGCGTTGAGAAAATCGGTCGAGGCGCATGAAGAATAATCGCGACTCTGTTTGAGAGTCAATACCTGACCCCGAACAGGCCGGAACCAAAAAGGCCAACCACAGATTGCACAGATTTCTCAGATTCTGACCGAGAAGTTGAACTTCTAAGTACAATCTGTGTCATCCGTGAAATATACGGTTCATTTTCTTGCCCAGAAAATAAGAATCTCGTTGATAAGCTCATAGGAGAATGCCATTGCAAAAGAAGAACCTTGCTACAGCAGCAATCGCTGCCGGTGTGTTGCTTATCCTGATCGGCCTGGGGGTGGCATACCAGGATTGGCAGGCTACTTCATCGGCCGCATCGGGAGACCCGGTGGTGGCAGCCGTCACGGCTACGTTCACACGCGTGCCCACGTTCACGCCTGAGGCCGGCGAAACACCCTCTCCGGAAGCCCCTGATCTGTTGCCGGCCTTCCCCGGCGCGGAGTCTCCCGAAAATCCTACTACACCCGAGAAGTTGGCGCCGGCCCCCACCGAAGCCTCTCCCGTCGCTCTTGAGGTCACGCCCACCGTGGCTGTGATCCCGCCCGCAGCAAGTCCACCGGACAAGTTGGTGATCCCTGCAATCCAGCTCGAGGCCACCGTGGTGCCGATGGGCTGGCGCGTCGTGAAATCGGGCGGGAAGAAGGTCTCGGAGTGGGTCGTTCCCGATAATGCGGCAGGGTGGCACAAGAACTCGGCTCTACCCGGCCACGGTGAAAACGTGGTTTTGTCTGGCCATCACAATATCAAGGGGGAGGTTTTCCGCTATCTGGTGGATGTCAAAGTTGGCGATAAGATTGACTTGTATGTTGGTTCCACACTGTATCCCTACCAAGTGGCCGAAACGTATATTCTCAAAGAGAAGGGGCAGCCCCTTTCCGTGCGCCAACAAAATGCCCGTTTCATTCAGCCGAGCGGGGATGAGCGCGTGACGCTTGTCAGTTGTTGGCCCTATACCAACAATACCCACCGGGTGGTGGTGATTGCCAAACCATGGGATTGGACGGCTCGGTCGGCGCTACGGGGTTCGGCTAAGTGAAGATGTCCGCAGACAATTCATAATCATTAGGAGGTTACGTACACATGACAATCATAGAAGATATTATTGCCCGTGAAATCCTCGACTCGCGCGGCAATCCCACCGTGGAAGTAGATGTGATCCTTTCATCCGGGGCGATGGGCCGTGCTGCTGTGCCCTCCGGCGCGTCGACCGGCACGCACGAGGCCCTGGAATTGCGCGACAAGGACCCCAAGCGCTTTGGCGGCAAGGGTGTGCTGAAGGCGGTCGAGAATGTCAACCAGAAGATCGCGCTTGAGTTAATCGGCTTCGACGCCGTGGACCAGCGCAGGATTGACGAGCTTTTGATTGCCCTGGATGGCACGCCAAACAAAGAGAACTTCGGGGCCAATGCTACGCTCGGTGTTTCGCTCGCCGTGGCCAAGGCCGCCGCCGCCGCGCTTGGCTTGCCGCTCTACCGGTATCTGGGAGGCCCCGGCGTGCACCTGCTGCCGGTCCCCATGATGAACATTTTGAATGGCGGAAAGCACGCGGCCAACAGCACCGACTTGCAGGAATTCATGATCATGCCCCTGGGGGCGGAAAGCTTCGCGGAAGCCTTCCGCTGGGGATCGGAAACGTACCACGCCTTGAAGAGTGTGCTGAAGAAGAAGGGCTACAACACCAGCGTCGGCGACGAGGGGGGCTTTGCTCCTTCGCTTAGCGCCAACGCCGAGGCGGTCGATTTGATCATCGAGGCCATCCAGGCCGCCGGCTACGAGCCGGGGAAAGACATTTCCATTGCGCTGGACCCCGCGGCCAGCGAAATCTATGAAGATGGCCAATACGTCCTGGCCCGTGAGGGTCGCCGGCTGAGCAGCGCCGAGATGGTAGATTTCTACGCCGATTGGGTCGAAAAGTACCCGATCATTTCTATCGAAGATGGCCTCGCCGAAGACGACTGGGAGGGGTTCCGCTTGCTGACCGAGCGACTGGGAGATCGCTACCAAATCATGGGCGACGACATCTTTGTGACGAATGTCGAACGGATTGGCAAGGGTATCCGCCAGGGCACAGCCAACTCTGTGCTCATCAAGCTCAATCAGATCGGCACGCTGACCGAGACCATCGCCGCTGTGGAAATGGCCAAGCGGGCGGGCTGGACAGCCGTCGTCTCGCACCGTAGCGGTGAGACCGAGGATACCACCATCGCCGACTTCGCCGTGGCCATGAGCACCGGACAACTCAAAACGGGCGCGCCTTGCCGCGTAGACCGTGTCGCCAAATACAACCAGTTATTGCGAATCGAAGAAGACCTGGGAGATACCGCGTTGTATCCCGGAATGGATGCCTTCTACAATTTGCGCTGACTGTGTCGGAGTCTTGAGACCTGACAGGTTTTCTCCGTTACCTGCGCGGGAATAGGGTTCGCCCTTATCCGTAGTGTGCCGGTGTTGCATTACCATCCGTGAAACCTGTCAGGTCTGGCGCACGCGGCCGGCGCTCCTGGCAACTGTAATCAGACTGGAAAGGCATTGTATTGAAACCGCGTTGGATCATTCTACTTTTGCTGTTGATCCCTATTGTTGCTCACCTCGCTTACGCGACAACCCACTCCACGTTCACCAATTATTACATCACGGTGGACGAATTGTTGGCCAGGGGCAACGCCGGCGAAGGAGCAATGGTACGGCTGGGAGGCTCTATCGTTCCGGGCACGATACAATTCGACGGAAAATCGGCAACGTTCCGGTTCCGCATTCGGGGTGAGGGCCAGAGCGAAATCGCTGTAGAGTACCGGGGCCGTGTGCCGAACGTTTTTCGTGATAACGCCAGGGCCATCGTTGAAGGGACGCTGGACCCCGACGGCGTGTTCCATGCCCATACTTTGATGGTGCGTTGCCCGCATGAATATGCCGCCGCCGTGTAGCGCTGGGCAGATCGGTAGAATACAGCCTCGGGGAGAACAGAGTGTCCATTTCCAAATCTAACGGGCGCCGCACCCAACAAGGCATGACCTGGATTGGCATCCTGGTCAGCGTGCTCTTCCTCTACCTGGCTTTTCGCGGCGTGGATTGGCACACAATGTGGGCCGCGCTGCTGGCCGCCGAATACTTCTGGATTCTCCCGGCCCAACTCTCCCTGCTGGCCGGCTTTCTCGTCATCACCTGGCGCTGGCAACAGCTCTTGCGACCGGCCGGTCGTGTGGCCACGCGGCGCGCGTTCAACTTGGTGATGATTAGCTACTTGATCAACTATGTGCTCCCCGGCCGGCTCGGCGAACTCGGCCGCGCCTACCTGGTCGGGCAGGACGGCATCAGCCGCATGGCCGCGCTGGCCACCGTGGTCCTGGAGAAAGTGTTGGACGGCCTCGTGATCCTGCTGGCTCTGGGCCTCGCTTCGCTGATGTTGCCGTTGCCTGCCTGGGGACACTGGATCGGCCTGGCCGGCCTGGCCCTGTTCGGCGGCGCCTTCCTGGTCACCATTTTGTGGCTGCGCATGGAAACGCGGGGTATCGCCCTTCTTGCCCGGCTCATCACCCCGTTTTCCAAACGGCTGGCGGACGATGCGGCCGGTATGGCCCAACGATTTACCCTCGGTCTGGCTACCCTGCAACGGGGCGATGACCTGTTTGCCATCATCACGTTATCGCTGCTCCATTGGACGACCAATGCCCTGGTGATGGCCTTTACCCTGCGCGCTTTCCGCTTCGATGTACCGTTCATCGGGGCTGTCCTGCTTATGGCCGTGCTGGGCCTGGGAACGACCGTGCCCTCCGCTCCCGGCGCTTTGGGAACCTACCAGTGGCTCGCTGTGCAAGTGCTCAGCCTCTTTGCCGTAGATCCGAGCAGCGCACTCACGTTTGCCTTCGTACTCCAATTCAGCCAGACGGTCACCATCGCCCTCTTCGGAGGCCTGGCCATGCTGTGGGAAGGGACGTCCGTGGGCCGCATTCAACGGTACGTGGAGCGCGAAGCGTAGCGCGGCGAGCGACGTCGGATGAATGATGAGCGGAAGAGAAAAAGAGCAAAGAGCGTGGAACCGGAAACCCGAAACCGCAAACTCGAAACTGTCTTCTCCGAACTGAAGCAGCGTACTGCGGCGGTGGTGCGTACCGACCGCGTGACCCGGCTGCTCTACAGCACGGACGCCAGCATCTACCGGATGGAGCCGCTTGGTGTGGTGATCCCCCGCACGGCGGACGACGTGGCTGCGACGGTGGAACTGGCGGCGCGATACGCTGTGCCCCTCCTGCCGCGTGGCGCCGGCAGCAGCCTGGCCGGACAGGCCGTAGGCCATGCCCTCGTGCTCGATATGACCCGTCACCTGGACAGCATCCTGGAGGTGGACGCTGCCGCGCGAACGGTGCGCGTCCAACCCGGCGTCGTGCTCAGCCGGCTGAACGCTGCGCTGCGTCCGCACGGCCTCATGGTTGGTCCGGACCCGGCCAGCGGCAACCGCGCCGTACTGGGGGGCATCGTCGGCAACAACGCGACCGGTTCCCACTCTATCCTCTACGGCCACATTGCCGACCACATCGAGTCGCTGCGCGTTGTGCTGGCCGATGGTTCCCTCGCTACGTTCCGACCGCGCGACGACGAGGCCGTCGCACACCTGACGCAGCGCGATTCGCTGGAAGGGACCATCTACCGCGAGGTGGAGCGCATCATCGCCGCCAACCGCGCGGAAATCGCGGCCCGCTTCCCCCGCCACTGGCGACGCTCCAGCGGCTACAACCTGGACCGGCTGGCAGCGCCCGGCCCCCGCAACCTGTCCGCGCTGATCGCCGGCTCCGAGGGAACGTTGGCCACGATCACCGAAATCACCCTTCGCCTGGTGCCGCGTCCGGCCATGACCGCCCTGGCCATCGTCCACTTCGACGATCTGATCGCCGCCATGGAAGCCACCCCGGTCATCCTTGAATGTGAACCGTCCGCGGTGGAGCTCATGGACCGCATGTTGCTCGACCTGACCCGCACGGTTCCCGATTTTGCCCGCCGGCTCACCTTCGTCCACGGCGAGCCGCAAGCGCTGCTGTCCGTCGAGTTCTACGGTACGTCCGAGGCGGAGCTAAGCGGCAAGCTGGACCGGCTGGAAGCCCATCTGCGCCGCCATCGCTTGGGTCGCGACGTTGTGCGTGCGATTACGACCCAGGCGCAGGCCGACTTTTGGAGCGTACGTAAAGCCGGTTTGGGTTTGCTGATGAGCCGCAAAGGGGACTGGAAACCGATCCCCTTCATCGAGGATTGCTCCGTGCCGGTCGAGCACCTGGCGGCGTATGTGGCCGCCATTCGCGAAGCGATCGCCGGGCAGGGCACGCAGGCCGCATTCTACGCCCATGCCAGCGCCGGCTGCTTGCACGTTCGCCCGCTCATCAACCTGAAGCGTGCCGGCGAGGTCGCGCGCATGGCCGCCATTAGCGAGGCCGCCAGCGATCTGGTGCTGCGCTTCGGTGGGGCCATGAGCGGCGAACATGGCGACGGACTGTCCCGCAGCCAGTGGAATGAGAAGCTGTTTGGCCCGCAACTTTACGAAGCGTTCCGGCAAATCAAAGCGGCGTTCGACCCGCAGGGACTCATGAACCCAGGCAAGATCGTGGACGCGCCGCCGCTCACCGAAAACCTGCGCTATGGGCCGGAGTATCACACCCGGTCATGGCCCACCCGGCTCGATTTCTCGGCGGATGGCGGCTTTGCCGGCGCGGTAGAATTGTGCAACGGCTGCGGCACCTGCCTGAAGCTGGACAGCGGCACGATGTGCCCCTCGTTCATGGCCCTGCGCGACGAAATGCACAGCACACGCGGGCGGGCCAATCTGTTGTGGGCGGCCATCGCCGGCCAATCCCCCTCCCTTGCGCCAGACGGGCCGGAATTGTACGGCGCGCTGGAACTCTGTCTGGCTTGCAAGGGCTGCCGCGCAGAGTGCCCCTCCCAGGTGGACATGGCTGCACTGAAGGCGGAAACGCTGGCCCGCTACCACGATAAGCATGGCCTGCCACTGCGGTCACGGCTCATCGGCAACATCGCCCTGCTGAACCGGCTCGGTTGCGCGCTGGCCCCGCTATCGAACTGGGTGGCGAATGCGCCTCCCGCCCGGCGATTGCTCGAAGCAGTCGTCGGCTTCGACCGCCGGCGGCCGTTGCCCTCCTTCGCGCGGCCCACCTTCACGCAATGGTTCGGGCAGCATCCGCGCCGGCCGGACGCGCCCCACGGCCCGGTGGTCCTCTTCCACGATACCTACATGACCTACAATTACCCTGCCGTCGGCATGGGCGCGACCCGCTTGCTGGAGGCGGCCGGCTTCGAGGTGATCCTGCCGGAGAAGAAATGCTGTGGCCGTCCGATGATTTCGCAGGGCATGTTGGACGAGGCGAAACAACTGGCGGAATACAACATCGCCCGGCTGACGCCCTACGTCGAGCAGGGGCTGGCCGTTGTGGGCTGCGAGCCAAGCTGCGTGGCGGCGCTCAAGGAAGAATACCCGATGCTCGTGCCGGGCGAAGCGGCGCAAAAACTGGCAGAGAACACGTTCCTGCTGGAAGATTTCCTGCTGCACCACGAGGCACAGACCGGCGAACGGCTGCGCTTCCGCTCACGGCCGGGGCCGGCGCTCTTCCACGGGCATTGTCACCAGAAGGCCCTCGCCGGCACGGGGGCCACGGAAACGTTGCTACGCCAGGTGCCGGCGCTGCGGGTAGAGGTGCTGGACGCCGGCTGTTGCGGCATGGCCGGCGCGTTTGGCTACGAGCGGGAGCACTTCGACCTGTCCGTGCGCGTCGGAGAGCTGCGCCTGCTGCCTGCCGCGCGAAACGCCCCGCCCGACGCGGCCATCGTGGTCACCGGCGCGTCCTGCCGCCAG
>CAYWAK010000041.1:0-15702 GCA_964455755.1 uncultured Ardenticatenales bacterium
CGTGAAAATCTGTGTTATTCTGTGGCTAAAGCAGAAAACGCCAATGTCCAGTTTACAAGATAAGTGCTCCGGCTGAAAAAGGCTCTCTATTGTACCAAGTCTTGCAAGTGTTGTCAAAGGGAAAGCGAGCGGACTCATGAAGAAAGTGTGCCGGGTGGTGATCAAATGACGCAGGCAGAGCGCACAAGCACAGAACTATGGCCCCTCCTTCTCCTTGTGGCGGCATACGTTTTGAGTGCTTCTCTTTATGCCTGGCAGACGCCTTTGTGGCAGGCTCCTGATGAACCGGCACATTACAATTATCTTACCTCCCTGGCAAATACGGGCAAAGTTCCGGTGCTTGAACCTGGCGACTATCCGGCCAAGTACCTCGAAGAAATCAAGGCCAAGAAGTTTCCTCCGGGCATGTCCGTTGCGCCGATTCGTTATGAGTTTCATCAGCCTCCGCTTTATTATACGCTGGCCGCGCTGGTCTACAAAGTGGTAGCGCGCCGCGATCTCTCCACACAGGTGCTGGTGTTGCGGTTGCTTTCAGTTTTGTTTGGAGCGGGTGTTGTTGTGTTCGCCTATTTCATCGCTCTCACTCTGTTTGCCGATAAGCCGGTGCTTGCTCTGGCCACGGCGACAATTGTGGCCACTGTTCCTATGCACGTGGCCATGACGGCGGCAATCAATAACGATACGATGGCGGAATTTCTGATCGCGGCAGCTTTGTGGCTCTTGATTCGTCCGGTGACGCGAGACTCTTTGTTGAGGACGCGACTGGCGACGGGCCTTGTGTTGGGATTGGGGTTGTTCACGAAGGTCACGGTAGCGGCGGTCGTTTTGGCGGTGCCGGTCGCCTTGTGGATGGGAAAAGGCGAGAATCGTGCGGGGCAAGGCACACGTGCGGGTTTCTTGAGCGGCGTGTTCGGCAGCCTCGTGGTGGTTTGGGGGGTTGCGGGGGCAATTGTGTCTCCGTGGCTGGTGCGAAATGCCCTGGTCTACGAGCAGAAAGACGTTTTCGGCTTGCTTCGGCACAATGCCGTCGTGGTGGGGCAGCCGCGGACGTCGGAATGGCTAACCCTGTACGGGAATTTGGGTTACGCGCGGCGTTTCCTTGTCACGACCTTCCACAGTTTCTGGGGACAATTCGGCTGGATGGGCGTGCCGATGAGTGCCCGTGTGTATGATATCCTTTTTATCTTTATGGTTCTGGCTGCGCTGGGCTTCTTTCTTTACTTCAAAGACGTTTGGTTGGGTAGGGGAGCCGACCGGTCTCCGCTCCGTGCAAAAGGATTGGCAACACTGGGGTTCACTCTTCTTGCAACGGTTCTGGCGTATGTGGGGTATAATGTAACCTTTGTGCAATTTCAGGGGCGATACTTGTTTCCGGCGCTCATTCCTATAGGGCTATTCTTGGCACTTGGATTGCAAGACGTGATTTCCCTCCACCGGTGGCGGCTGATGGTGGCGATCTTGATTGTTGGAATGTTTTCTTTGGACGTGTACAGCTTGTATGGCTTCATTCTTCCCCAACTCCGGTAAGGGCTGGTGAGCAGCCGTTCCAAAATCGTGTGATTTGCGAATTGGAAGGAAAACGGGTATAATAGAAAAGAGTTTTTGAAGAGAGTTAGATTAACACGTGGAGGGCCGGGTTGATCCTGACGTGTCGGTGGATCCTCGACCCTCTTCTATCGTTTGCGGAAGTTTTGAGGAGAAAGAATAATTATGCCGAAGCGAACATACCAGCCCAAGAAGCGCCGTCGCGTGCGTGTTCACGGGTTTCGTGCTCGGATGAAGACCTCTGGTGGGCGCCGGGTTTTGAAGGCTCGACGTCTAAGGGGGCGCAAACAACTTACAGTAGCTGTTTCAAAGCGGTGGGTTTAATCGTTTTTGAGAGCCAGTGACAAAGTGATGTCATAGAAATGAAGCGTTCTCTGCGCTTGCGTCGTAGCGCGGATATCCAGCGTGTACTCCGAGAAGGAAGATCGTGGGCCAATCGCTATTTGGTGCTATACGCCGTACGGAGTGCGACCGAGCAGAATCGAATCGCTTTCGTCACCGGGAAGCGTTTGGGAAATGCCGTTACCCGCAATCGCCTGAAGCGAAGGATGCGCGCGATTGTGGCGAAAAGACTCGATAATATGGAAGATGGTTGGGATTTGGTGTTTATCATTCGGCGAGGCGCCGTGAAAGAAGGCTTTTCCCAATATGTAGCAGCGGTAGACCAATTGCTTCGAAAAGCAGGGTTGCTCCGCTCTGCGCTTTCGGGAAAAGGAAACGAGTGATTGAAGCGCATATCTGCCATTCGATGGCAGGGGATGTTGACCGGTATTGAATCATGATAAAGCGAATTGCTATGGCTTTGATTCGGGCATACCAAATGACGATTTCGAGAGTATTGCCACCAACCTGTCGTTTTACGCCCAGTTGTTCTCAGTACGGCTACGAAGCTATAGAGAAATATGGCCTGTTGAAGGGGGGATGGATGGCAATCCGGCGCGTATCCCGCTGTCACCCATTCAATCCGGGTGGCTATGATCCCGTGAACTAGAGCGGGCCTCGAAGTTTGCGGTAAGGGAGTAGGTTCGGGATAGAGAGGAAAAGATTCATTGGGAGCAATTTGGGGTCAGTTTCTGCAGATATTGATTGAAATACTAAACGTTATGAAAGGCCTTGTGGGCAGCTATGGCTTGGCCATCATTTTGTTTACGGTCCTTGTGCGTGTACTCACCTACCCGCTGACTCAAAAGCAGCTGGAATCTTCCAAGGCGATGCAGGAACTGCAGCCGAAAATTCAGGCGCTTCAGAAGAAATATGGTAAGGACAAAGAGAAGCTGTCGCAGGAAACCATGCAGATTTACAAGGAACACGGGGTCAATCCAGCGACAGGATGCCTTCCTATGGTCATTCAAATGCCAATTTGGATAGGTCTTTACCGTGCACTTCTGCAGATGGCTCAACAAGGAACTCTGAAAGAGGGATTCCTGTGGATTCCCACGCTGGCCCAGCCGAATGGCATAGGCTGGCTTACCTCACCGGCCAACTGGAGTTTTCCGAATACGCTGCTCTATCTGATTTTGCCGATTGTTACTGTGGTCAGCCAAGTAATTGTTCAAAGGATGATTACACCGGCTGTCGATGGTGGGGATGATGGCCAGCAAGCCATGATGAGCCAGATGATGAACTTTATGCCTCTTATGTTTGGCTTTTTTGCCTTGGAAGTGCCATCTGGGTTAACGCTCTACTGGGCCACATCCAATATCCTGCAAATCGTACAACAGTATTTCATCACAGGGTGGGATAACGTACTTCCGAAGGCGATGCGGCCGGCAGCTATCAAAGCAGGCCAACGTGTTGTGGAAATAGATCCTCCTGACAAAGATAGTCAAAAAGGGAGCGAAAATGTCCGATCTCGAAAACGAAAAAAGCGTAAACGCTAGCGCAAAAACTGTCGAAGAGGCCATAGAGCAGGGATTGCAAGTCCTTGGAGTATCGCGGGATGCGGTAGAAGTGGACATTATCAAAGAGCCTTCTCGGGGGATATTGGGCCTTGGCGCTACGGATGCCGTAGTCCAGTTGACCGTTCGAGAATCATCGGTTTCCTCGCCGGTGGCGGCCTCTTCTGATCAAGCAGGTTTGCCAGAAGACGCTGATGACAAGGCAGTGGTGCTGCAGGTGGGGCGTGAGACTCTCACAAAGTTGCTGGACGGGATGGGCCTTGAGGCCGAGGTCGTGGAAGGCAAGACCGGCACAAACTTCGATGAAGACCCTCCTGTGGTCCTGGACATTGTCGGTCGCGACTTGGGGTTGTTGATAGGTCGTCGCGGGGAGACGTTGCAGGCGCTGCATTTTCTGACACGGTTGATTGCGGGCCGGAAATTGGGAAGGCGCGTAAACCTGGCCGTCGATGTAGAAGGGTACAAAGCGCGCCGTGAACAATCTCTTATGGAGATGGCCCGGCGGATGGCTTCCCAGGTCAAACAGGACAAACGATCGTTTGTCTTCGAGCCAATGCCGGCAAACGAGCGACGAATCCTCCACTTAGCCCTACGCGATGACCCCGATGTTTCTACGCAAAGCATCGGTGAAGGGAATCGCCGTAAAGTTATGGTTATTCCCAAAACCTAAGAAACAGCGGGAAAAGGCCTCCTTTTGTTTGAAAGCAACTTCCTCTCAGTTGACCCCAAACCCAGAGTGTGATAAAATAGCATTGCGATACTTGAAATCGCAGACGTTTGCTCTGTAGCTGTGCGAGGCAGGCAGTTTTTTTGCATTTGACTCTTCGTTACGAGAGAGGGCTGCGTTTGATGCAGATAATTGACCCCTAATGCAGATAGACAGAAAAGGGCAAGCAGAGCCGGTAGATTGCCTGGTGATCGGACACATTTCTCTGGATGAATCATCCGAAGGCGTACACCTTGGGGGAGGCGTGGCCTACACGAGCGTCACAGCGCACAAGCTCGGCTATCGGGCCGGCGTGGTGACGGCGGCGCAGGAGACAACACCCTTGTCGTTTGTTGGCGAGGGCGTGCAGGTTTGCCGTCGCGTTTCACAGGCGACAACGCGCTTTCAGCACACCTACTCGAAGGCTGGACAACGGGAACAGATTCTTCTATCGCGGGCAAGCAAACTGGAACCATCCGACATCCCTACAGCCTGGGCCAAAGCACCGGTTGTCTTCCTTGCGCCAATCGCGCAAGAGTTCGACGATGACTTCATACAGAGCTTTTCCGCCCCAACGGATGTCTGTCTACTGTTACAGGGATGGTTGCGGCAATGGGATCAGCAAGGGCGAGTCTCGCCTGCCCCGTGGAAAAACGCACAGCGGATTCTGCCTGGTGTGCGTGCTGTCGTGTTTAGCTTGGAGGATGTCGGCGGGAACTGGTCGCTGGCCAAATCCTATGCGCAGGCCGCCCCAATAGCTGTCGTTACCATGGCGGACGAAGGAGTCATGCTCTTCCAGGGGGAGGAGTCCCGCCGCTTCGGAACACGACCGGCTCAGGTTGTGGATCCCACCGGAGCCGGAGATGTGTTTGCTGCGGCCTTTTTTCTCCGCCTGTACGAAACAGGTGACCCTGCGGTGGCGTGCCGTTTTGCCAACGTCATGGCTTCGTTTTCCACGGAAGGGGAGGGATGGGATGCGATCCCATCGCGCTCCGACGTAGAATTGTGGTTATCCAGGCATTCAAGGGAAGTGCGGTAAGAAATGACCACAGTGTTCGCGTTTGCTAACCAAAAGGGTGGAGTCGGCAAGACTACGACCGTGGTCAGTTTGGCCGCGTGTCTGGCAGAAGAGGGTCTGCGTATTTTAGTCGTGGATCTGGACCCGCAGGCGAATGCGACGAGCAGCCTGGGTATCTCCCACTCTTCTTTGAAACAATCTGTTTATGAGGCACTATTGGAAGAAGCCTCTCTGCTGGATGTCATCACCCTCACCAAACGCATTCGATTGGATTTAGCTCCGTCATCCCCGGCACTTGCCGGCGCAGAAGTAGAGATGGTGGGGATGTTGGCGCGAGAAAACCTGCTGCGGAGGGCCCTTAATGGCGTTCTGGATCTCTATGATTTTATACTCATAGACCCTCCGCCCAGTCTAGGCTTGCTTACCTTGAATGCGCTGACGGCCGCCGACGGCGGTGTGATCATCCCTGTACAGTGCGAATATCTGGCCTTGGAAGGATTGAGCCAGTTGATGAACACGGTGGATTTGGTTCAGGAGCACCTCAATCCGCTCCTGAAGGTCGCCGGGATCGTGCTGACGATGTATGATTCGCGCACAAAGCTCTCTGAACAAGTTGCAGAGGAGGTGCGCAGTCATTTTCCCGGAAAAGTTTTCCAGACAGTAATTCCCCGTAACATTCGGCTGGGCGAGGCCCCGAGCTATGGCGAGACGATCATGGATTATGCGCCCCATTCCCGTGGCGGCTTGTCCTATCGTGCTCTCACAAAAGAGATGATGACTCGACTTGGGATAGAGCATGGTCAAAATCAAGCGGAATCACCTGTTTCTGCGAAGACTGGGGGTATCCCACAGAATCAATCAAGCACATTGCGCACGAATCTATGGGCGCGACGGAGGTAGATTGTGGCGAAACAAAGAGGGTTAGGCCGCGGCTTGGGAGCTTTGATTCCCACTTCCACGCAAAAAACGGAAACTTCAGGCTTGTTAGAAGTCCCCATCACAGCAATTGTTAGAAATCCGCGCCAACCTCGCCATCAGATGGACCAGCAATTGCTGGAGGAGTTGTCGGCTTCGATCCGGGAACATGGGGTGTTGCAACCACTGGTCGTGACCCGGTTGGATCACGAAGGCGAGGCGCAAGACGTGACGCATTATCAGTTGATCGCCGGGGAGCGACGTTGGACTGCCGCCCGTATGGCGGGACTGATGCGCATTCCCGTCGTGGTGAAGGAGGCTACGCCACAACAGCTTTTGGAGATCGCACTGGTAGAAAACGTTCAGCGTGCCGACTTGAACGTTTTGGAAGAAGCTTTGGCTTACCAACAACTGTCAAAGGAGTTTGGCCTGTCTCAGGTAGAAATCGCCGAAAAGGTGGGAAAAAGTCGTGCTGCGGTAGCCAACACCATGCGTCTGCTCCGTCTTCCGGCTGACATTCAGGCACTGGTTTCAGAAGGAAGCCTGTCGGAAGGGCATGCCCGGGCGTTGTTGACGGTGAAGGATGAAGACGAGCAGCGCAAGCTGGCCCAACAAGTCCTCAGCCGGGGCTTGACCGTGCGTGAAGTCGAGTCCTTGGCCCGTCGCTCGGCAAAACCGAAGGAGACACCTTCGAAGAGAATGGTTGCGGAGGACGACGAGGTAGGTGTTTCGGATATCGAAGCACAAATCCGCCGGGCGCTTGGCACCAAGGTACAGCTTGCCCGAGGCCGGCGCGGAGGAAAGTTGATCATCTACTTCTATTCTGAGGAAGAGTTGGAACGAATCTATGATCTTTTGGTGGAACAAACCTGAGATTTCGGGGCGATAGATGACGATACCAGTGCAGAAACCGGCAATTTGCGACTACGAGGGCTCTTCCTATCGGGCAGATTTTTGGGTTGGCAAAGGGCGCGAATACGAGGACCGGGTCGAGCGTATCGCCCTACGAAAACTCTTGCCACCGACTGGCGAACGTTTGGTAGAGATTGGGGCCGGATTCGGGCGGCTGGCGGAATTGTACAGCGGCTATCGCCAGGTTTTTCTCGTGGACTATGCCAAATCTCAACTTCGTCAGGCCCAGGAATCGTTGGGACGTGACCGGAGAATCGTTTTCGTAGCTGCCGATTTGTACCGGCAGCCTTTTCCTGCGGGGTACTTTGACACGGCGGTGACGGTTCGCGTGTTGCACCATGTTCAGGACCTGAAGGCAGCGTTTACAGAAATCGCGCGCGTTCTGAATAGCGATGGGACATATGTGTTCGAATATGCAAACAAGAGGCACTTGCGCGCCATCATGCGCTACGCTTTGGGCATGGGGAGACCGGGAGAGGACCCTTTTTCGCAAGCGCCCTACGAATTCGTACCCTTGAACTTTGACTTCCATCCATCCTATATGAGCGATTGTCTGGGGAAGGCCGGCTTGGAAATCGAGACCGAACTGTCGGTTTCCCTTTTCCGCCTGGGCATACTGAAACGCTATTTGGGTGCCGGGGTTCTGGCCTGGTTAGACGGGTTGCTTCAAGGTGCGTCGGCGCAACTTCGACTGACTCCCAGCCAGTTTGTTCGTTCGCGGCGATGCAGCGCAAATCGTTACGAGGAGACAGGATTCGAGGGATTCGTTTGCCCGCGCTGCACCTATAGCGAGCTAGAAGAACGAGATGATGGGGTGTATTGTTCTTCCTGTGGGTCTCTTTGGCCCGTGGAAGGCGGCATCTATGATTTTCGTGTTCGGGATTAAACCCACCTTGCCGAAACAAACGGATTGTAGTATACTAGCATTGTGCTAGCAGGTGGAATACATGTGTGAAGAACCCAAGTTTTCAAAAGATGGTCATGCCAGTGATCGAATTTAGAGAGAGATGAACAAAGAGTCTCTCTGTTTGTAAGAAGAATAGTTATTTCGTGCTCGATTGAAAGATAGAGGGCACAAGTTTTCATTCGAAGCCAAAGCAACCATTGCCTCTTGGCACAAGTTAAGCACACTATTTTTGGAAGATGCAGGAGGACACCATGCGCGTATCTTGTTTGCAGGAAAATCTGGCGAAGGGCGTGGCGATTGTTGGCAGGGCGGTGGCTAGTCGTAGCACGTTGCCGGTACTGGAGAACATTTATGTAGGCACAGATGATGGACGGCTGAAACTTGCGGCGACAAACCTGGAAATTGGCATTACTTGTTGGATTGGCGCACAGGTTGAGGAAGAGGGCGAGATCTCCGTGCCTGCTCGGGTCATTACCGATTTGGTCAATTCGTCCCCACCGGAACGGATAGACATGGCCTTGAATGTGCGAACCCAGGTATTGCAAATTCACTGCGCCCAGTTTCAGGCCCAACTAAAGGGAATTGACGCCAGTGATTTCCCGATTATTCCCACGGCAGAGCAAGACAAGGCGATTCACGTTGCGCCGGACACGTTACGCGAGATGATTTCACAGGTGACGTTTGCCGCTGCGACGGACGAAACCCGGCCGATTCTTACCGGTGTTTTGGCCGAATTTGAGGGCGCGAACTTGAGCATGGCGTCGGCAGATGGCTTTCGTATTTCCGTGCGTAAAGCTTCTTTGCCAGCAGAGGTCACAGAGAATCTAAGCGTAATCATTCCTGCCCGAGCGTTGCAAGAAGTCGCGCGAATTATGGGAGACCAGGAAGATGATGTGGAGATATTGGTAACCCAAAAGCGCAACCAGGTGTTATTCCACATGCAGAATATAGATCTGGTCTCCCAGCTTATCGAAGGAAACTTCCCTGACTACCGGCAGATATTGCCGTCCAGTCACGTTACGCGCACGGTAGTGGATACGGGTGAATTCCTTCGGGCAATCCGCCGCGCGCGAATCTTTGCCCGCGACGCTGCAAATATGGTCCGTTTGCAGATTTCCGGCGAGAGTGCGGAAGGACCGGCGCGCGTTCGCGTTGTGGCCGAAGCAGCCGAGTTGGGGGACAACGTTGAAGAGATTGGTGCGAGCGTAGAGGGTCAGGACATCGAAATTGCCTTCAACGTTCGCTACCTGATCGATGTCCTTGGTGTTTTGAATTCAGCTCAGACAATCATCGAGACAACGGATGCGACCAGCCGGGGGGTGATCCGGCCGGCGAGCAATGACGACTTCACGCATGTCATCATGCCCATGCACATCGGTCAAAGGCGAAATTAGAGATTTTCTTGGTTGTTTCACGTGAAACATTCAGGCGAGCCGCTCATCACATGAATCGCGAACCCCGCAGGCCCGGCACCGGCGGGGTTCGTTGTGACTGATCTCCACATCCCGGGCCAACCCGTCTCGCCGTATGGCAGAGACACTCTCCAGAACGGCGTTCCGCAGGCCCGGCGTATAATCCACCCGAAAGACGCCGTTTGCATACTTCAACAGCCCGTGTGACGGTGTGCGCCCGAGCGCTTCTTCTACGAGTAGGCAATAGGCCCCCAACTGTAACATATCGCCGGCGTAGGGATGGTCTGCCCGGCGACCCGGCTTGACCTCCACGGGAATCGTTTCCCGTCGCTGTCGCACCAGGTAATCGGGCCGGCCGGTCAAACGATGGCGGTGTGAAAAGAGCGAGCGCGCCGGCGCTGCCCAGCCGCTTTCATCCACGGAAACCACGCGACCTGTGGGCAAACCCGTCTCTCTGCGCATCGCGCCAGCGCGGCGGAGCAACCAGATGCCGGCAATCAAAAGGGCAAATCCCAGAACCAGCAGACCGCTCACACTATCCACCGATCCCGGAGCGCAACAGGGCCAACCCGATGAAAAGCAGAGCCAGAACAATCAGTGTCCAGGCAATCTTGCCGGCCCATACGGATGTGGAGACTTGACGGGCATGATGACGGTGTCGCCGTGTGCCTTCGCGCATCAATTCCTGGTGCGCAGACTGTACGCCACGTACGTTCCGCAGCCACCAGGCCCGCGCGCAATAGGCATATTCTCCAATTTCGCTGGCGCGCACGACGCGCAGCGAAGAACTCGACTCGTTGTCACTCACTCTGGCATTGCCCCACATCAACCCCCAAGACATGAAGGCCCAAAGAAAAGCAAGATTGCACCACGCTTTTCCGGTTTCATGTGTAATTGTATACCAACTTCTGAAGAAGGACAAACCACGTGCGCAAAAAAACGGGGGGCGCGTTAGATGCGTCCCCCGCTTCTGGCTGAAATTGGTGATTACGCTTCCCGAAACTCTGCTTCGACAACGTCTTCTTCAGGCGATTCGTCGGTTTCCTGGTGATGGCCGTTTCCACCAGGCGTCTCACTCGCGGAAGTCATCTGCTCTGAGAGCCGGTAGCTGGCCTGTTGCAGCGCTTCTGTGGCCGAGCGGATGCTTTGGACATCGTCACCGGTGGCCGCGTCACGTACGGCCTGAATTTTGGCCTCGACTTCTTGCCGGTCACTGACCGAAATCTTGTCTCCAGCCTCACGCAAGGTTTTTTCCATTTGATAGGCCAGATTGTCGGCAACGTTGCGTGCTTCGATCAGCTCCTTTTGTCGGCGGTCTTCTTCGCTGTGTTGTTCGGCCTCGTGAACCAGACGATCTACATCTTCCTTGCTCAAGTTCGTTGATGCCGTGATGGTGATGTTCTGTTCTTTGCCGGTGGCTTTGTCTTGGGCTGTCACGTTCAGAATGCCGTTGGCATCGATATCAAAACTGACCTCAATTTGCGGCAAGCCACGTGGTGCGGCCGGCAGCCCTTCGAGACGGAAGCGACCCAGGGTCATGTTGTCCTTCGCCATGGGGCGCTCGCCTTGCAGGACGTGAATGTCCACGGCTGTCTGACCATCCTCCGCTGTGCTGAAGATTTCGCTCTTGCGCGTCGGAATCGTGGTGTTGCGCGGGATAAGCGTGGTCATCACGCCGCCCATCGTTTCCACACCCAAGCTCAACGGCGTGACGTCCAGCAGCAATATGTCGGTCACATCGCCACCGAGAACGCCGCCCTGAATGGCTGCGCCGATTGCTACGACCTCGTCCGGGTTGACGCCTTTGTGCGGCTCCTTGCCGTCACACAGCTTGCGCACGAGCGCCTGAATCATCGGCATACGGGTCGCGCCCCCGACCAGCACCACTTCGTTAATATCGCCGGTCTGCAGTTGGGCGTCGGCAAGGGCCTGGTTGAACGGCCCGACGCAACGCTGCACCAAGTCGTCGGTCAATTGCTCGAACTTTGCCCGCGAGAGTTTCAACTGCAAGTGCTGCGGGCCACTCGCATCGGCAGTGATGAAGGGCAGGTTGATCTCCGTTTCCATGACCGAGGATAGCTCGATCTTGGCCTTTTCGGCGCCCTCCTTCAGTCGCTGCAAGGCCTGGCGATCCTGGCGTAAGTCTATGCCCCTTTCTTTCTTGAACTCATCGGCCAGCCAAGCTACAATTCTCTGGTCCCAGTCGTCGCCGCCCAGGTGCGTATCCCCGCTTGTAGACTTCACCTCGACAACCCCTTCGCCGACCTCCAGGACCGAAACATCAAATGTGCCGCCCCCTAAGTCGAACACCAGGATCGTCTCCAACTCTTTCTTATCCAAGCCATAGGCCAAGGAAGCAGCAGTCGGCTCGTTGATAATGCGCAACACTTCCAGACCGGCGATTTTCCCGGCATCCTTCGTGGCTTGACGCTGTGCGTCATTGAAGTATGCCGGCACGGTGATGACCGCTTTCTTAACCGGCTCCCCCAGGTATGCCTCTGCGTCGGTCTTGAGCTTCTGCAGGATCAGCGCGGAGATTTCCTGCGGCGTGTATGTCTGATTGGCCACGGGAATTTGTACGCGTGCGTCACCGCTTTTGCCCCGTACGATTTGATATGGCACGGAATCCTTCAGCCGTTCCGCATCCTCGTAGCGCTGTCCCATCAATCGCTTGATAGAAAAGATCGTGTTTTGGGGATTGACTACACTTTGTCGCTTGGCGGCTTGCCCCACCAATCGTTCCCTGTTCTTGTTAAAGGCGACCATGGAGGGTGTGGTTCGTCCGCCCTCCGCATTGGGGATGACTGTGGCGTCTCCCCCTTCCAACACGGCAATACAACTATTTGTTGTTCCCAAATCAATTCCAACAATCTTTGACATTCCAATATCCTCCTCACCAACTGAGTCTAATTTCAAACAGGTACCCTCAGTATACCCTGGTTGTGTTGGATGAGCACTAGAGGAATGTTAGAGATGTGTTAGAATCGACGGGCACGGCCAAGCCGGCGGGTGTGCCCAAGAAGTTCAACGACTAACTTTATTCCAGGGGTGCGATCTCTGTGCCAGAAGGCGCGTCCTGTACTTGCCAGCCGAGCGCTGCAATCTGGTTGCGCAGGTCGTCAGCGGTGGTCCACTCGCGCCTGGAGCGGGCGGTTTCACGCGCTTCCACGAGCGACAAAACTTCCGCTGGCGGGTCAGCAGGGGGTGCTGCGGAGGAATGGGTCTTGTGAACGGTTTGAACATGCTCCCAAACATCTGCCGGTATTCCCTCTTCGGGGTTCGGGCGGCGAAAATTTCCCAGTTCGGCCAGGGCAAAGTTTTGGCCGGAGCGAAACAGCTTCTCCCCACCATCGCGGAGCACCGCCACTTGCCCCAGCCCCATCACCTGGCAGCTCTCTCGCGCCAGGTCGATGACCAAGGCTGTGTGTTCACCCAACCCCACCACCGTTAATCCCTCTGGCAGCAGAGCCAGCAAGCGTGCGAACCGTTCTTGCCCCATGAAGCAGCGGCTCGTATCCAGGTCTGCGCCACCTTCGTGGTTGTCCCAATGGGGGATGAAAACAAGGGGAAGCCCATAATGACCAAGTAAGTCTAAACCGTCATGCCAGTGCAAGTCCTCTCCCACCTTGTAGATTTCGTACACCGGCAGGGTATGGGCGCCGGCGGCAACCGTTGCTGCACTGGCCAGAATGACCGCCGTGCCCAGCCGGTGACGGGCGATCAGCGTATCCCAGGCCAGGGTATCCCGCAACTGGCGCACGGCATAGGTTGGGCTTCCCGGCCCCAGGAAGATCACATCGGCTTGCAGGAGCGGTGCGATGATGTCCGGGTTATCCGGACTGAAGGGCGTATTGCGCTTTCTGGCCGGCACAACCGTTACCCGGGGATGATGATTTTGCAAACGCTCCTTGAAAAAATCGGCGACCTTTCCGGCTACCTGCGCGGAATTCGGCTCAAAACCGGCGGGCGTCTCCAACACGGCCACTTGTGGAGCTGGATCCATGCCCTGCAAAAGCCAGTCACACACCTTCCGCCCGCTGGCTGACGTTTCTCCAGAACCGAACAGCACAATCAGCCCGGCCTGCGCCTTGGTGTTTCCTGTTTGGGGCACTTTACTCTTCCTTCCCATCGCGTTCAATAAGAATGGTACGGCTTGGCGCACCATCGGCACCCACCAATTTGAGGGGCAGGCAGTAGAGGTCATACGCACCCGGCGCTACCTCGCTAAGATTCAACCCCTCGATGACCACAACCCCGGCCTGCAACAGGGTAACGTGTGTCGCCGGCTCCTGATCGTGAAAGCGTTGCACGGACAGGTAGTCCACGCCGACCAGGCGAACGCCCCGTTCGGCGATCCAGCGCGCGGCGTCCGCGGTCAGGGCCACATAGTCTTCCTGAAATTCGTCAACACCCCTTGCCCACAAGTCAGAGTTTCGCGTTTTGAAGAGCAGGCGTTTCGCTGTGGGCGGAATCTGCAAAGCATCCAGGTGAGCCGAGTCAATTGCGTCTACGTCGGGCAGGTGATAAACGAGGGCCGGGCCGATCAGGACATCCAGAGGCAGCGTGTCCACCGGCTTCCCTTCGGGTATGAAATGGAACGGGGCATCCACGTGTGTGCCTGTGTGTGCCCCCATCTCGATGGCGCTGACGTTCGCCGGGTCTCCATCTTCCATGCGCAACGTTCGCGCCACGTTCACGCCGGGGTCGCCCGGCCAGGTAATCATGCGATTAGAGATGGGCAGCGAAACATCGTAAATCGTCTTCATGTTCGCCCGCTCCGCAGCTTTTGCATGGTGGTCTGGACATAGCCGCCAAATCGTTCCTCCCTCCAGGGGTCTCCGTGCATGTGGTACCCGGCGCGTTCCCAAAAGCCGGCCGCGTCCTCAGCCATGAATTCCAGCCCACGCACCCATTTCGCGCTCTTCCAGAAATAGAGCTTCGGTACGACCAGGCGCAAGGGGCCTCCATGCTCTGGCGTGAGAGGTTCGCCGTCATGGTGCAGCGCGAACAAAACGTCCTCATCCAGCAATTCATCAAGCGGAAGGTTGGTCGTGTAGTCCGGGTCGGCATGCACCATCACATAACGAGCTTCCGGCAACGGGCGTACATGTTTCATAACCTCAAAGATCGAAATTCCTGTCCACCGGTTATCGTAGCGACTCCACCGCGTCACGCAGTGAATATCAGAGGTTATGGTCAATTGAGGCAAGGAAGTAAATTCCTCCCACGTCCACGTAATCGCCTCTTCTACCAAACCAAAGACGCGAAAGTCCCAGGTTTTTGGGTCAAAGCGGGGGATGTTGCCGTAATGAAGTACCGGCCATTTTTCAGTGAGGGCCTGGCCGGCGGGAAGTCGACGGACGGATTCTTCTTTGCCGGAAGACCTCGGCCTCTTGATTGCCGACAATATGTTTTTCATTGCGTAGTAGCCTGTTCCTTTCCAGTAGTTTGTCCAGAATGAGCAGTATTATCTCGGCTTGTAGGCCACGATTTTTGCGCTAACTGCGGCGTATCCTTGAACGGTGGCCGGGTCTATCGTTGCCAAAAGAGCCTCGGCTGCCGGACCAAGCATTTGGCTATCCAACATTTCCGTTCCGTACAGGTCACGACTTTCGACGCGTACATCGGTGAAGCCGGCCTCGCGGATCTTCTGCAGATAAACTTCTTCATCCAGCGCGCCGGCAATGCACCCAACCCAAGATTCGATACTTTGGCGCACCGCGTCCGGTATGTCGCCGTGCGTTACAATGTCCGATACGGCCAGCCGCCCCCCTGGTTTAAGAACCCGGAATGCTTCCGAAAAGACCGCATCCTTGTCGGGTGAGAGGTTGATCACACAGTTGGATATGATAACGTCCACCGATTCATCGTCAATGGGCATGTTTTCAATTTCGCCTTGCCGGAATTCCACGTTCTGGATGCCCACCTTGGCCTTGTTTTCATTGGCCAGAGCAAGCATGTCGGGGGTCATGTCCAGGCCAATCACGTGTCCGGCCGGGCCGATCTGTTGAGCGGCGAGGAAACAATCAATGCCCCCGCCGGACCCGAGGTCCAACACGGTCTCACCCGGCTGGAGGCCGGCAATGGCGTGCGGATTTCCGCACCCCAGCGAGGCTTCGGTGACGGTTTCGGGCAAGCCGGTTAGTTCCGTTGCCGTATAAAGGTTGTCGAAAAACGTGATTTCGTTGAGGTCTCCTTTGGGTGAACAGCAAGAGGTAGGGGAATTCACACTTTCCCGCACACTCCTGGCAATGCCGCCGTACCGCTGTCGGACTTGTTCCTTGATTGCGACTGCATCTGTAGCCATTATGATTCCTTTCTGCAAGAATGTCTTACTGTCTCTCTTGTAAATAGGACACAGATGACACAGATAAACACGGATAAAAAAT
>CAYWAK010000042.1:0-3926 GCA_964455755.1 uncultured Ardenticatenales bacterium
CAACGTGGTCAAGGACGGCAAATGGGCCAAGGCCGGCGGCGAAGCCAAACCGGCCACCGGCAAAGCCGACACAATCATCGTGGGCACGACTGACAAAGTCACCGTGCTCGATCCTGCCGACTCCTATGATTTCCACACGTGGGAGATCCATCACAACACCATGGACACCTTGCTGCACTACGTTCCCGGCACCACCGATCTGGAGCCTGGTTTGGCCACGGCAATGCCCGAGGTCAGTGACGATGGGTTGGAGTACACCTTCCACCTGGTCAAAGACGTCAAATTCCCCGACGGCACAGCATTCAACGCGGACGCTGTCAAGTGGTCCATTGATCGGGTGATTGCGTTGGAAGGCGATCCAAACTGGCTGGTAACATCTTTTGTGGATCACGTCGAGGCCGTGGACGACAACACGGTCAAGTTTGTTCTGAAGGCACCGGTCAACTACTTCCCGCTGTTGGTTGCCACACAACCATACTCGCCGATCAGTCCAAACTGCTATTCCAAAGACAAGATTGACGCGGATAGCACCTGTGGCGGCATTGGTCCGTACAAGATCACCAAGTGGGAACGCGATGTTGAACTGGACCTGGAAGCCTACGACGGTTACCCGGGCAACAAGTCGGTCACACCGAAGATCATCGTCAAATACTACTCTGACCCGACCACTATGCGTCTGGCAGTAGAAAGTGGCGAGGTCGACGTGGCTGCGAAGACTCTCAACCCCACCGACTACACCGATTTGAAGGCGGCCGGCAAGTTGCAAGTCATCGAAGGCCCCGGCGCGCAGATCCGGTACATCTGCATCAACAACACAACGGCTCCGTTCGACCAGGCCGGTGTGCGTCAGGCGCTTTCCTACGCTGTGGACCGCAACGCGATTACGTCCATTGCTTTCCAGGGCACACACGTACCACTCTACAGCATGGTGCCCATGGGCATGTGGTCTCACACCGATACGTTCCCCAAGCGCGATCTGGCCCAAGCAAAGGACTTGTTGACCAAGGCCGGCTTTAGCGCGGACAACAAGCTGAAGATGGACCTGTGGTGGACACCAACACACTACGGCCCGACCGAAGCTGACCTGGCTACCGTTCTCAAAGACAACCTGGAAGAGACCGGGTTGATCGAAGTCAACCTGCAGAACACAGAATGGGCTACGTACAAAAAGTACATGAATGCCGGTAGTATGCCGGTCTTCCTGCTTGGGTGGTATCCCGACTATCTTGATCCGGACAACTACACGTCTCCATTTGCCGAGTCTACGGCTTCCGGCGACATTGGTATCTTCTACGCCAGCGACAAGATGGACGCGCTGATTGCGGACGGGCGCAAGGCTGCCGAACTGCGGAGCGATGCGCGCAAGAAGGTCTACGAAGATATTCAGTCACTGTGGGTTCAGGATGTCCCAACAACTCCTCTTACCCAGGGATCGCTGTTAGTCGTCGCCCAGCCTGGAGTCTCCGGCATTGTGCTTGACCCGAACATGCTCTTCCACTACTTCTTGTTGAAAAAGTAGTAGCGGCGCGTAACAAACGGTTGAGCTGTTTGGCCTGATGAGGCCAATTGTATGGGTGGGACTTTGGCAGGTTGCTACCAGCCAGAGTCCCACCTCTTTCCTGGAGCATTGATTCATGGCCACGCTGCGTGACTACATCATCACCCGCATGCTACTGACAATACCCATGCTCTTCGTCTTGGTCACCCTTGTTTTTATTGTAGTTCGCATCATGCCGGGTGATCCGGTGGAGGCTATGTTGCGCCCCGGCGTGCCCAAAGAGTACAAAGATCAAATCAAACACAACCTCGGGCTGGATGTCCCCCTCTTCTTCAACATGCGCGGGAGCAGCGCCCGCGTGCTGCCCAAAACATTGTTTCTGCGCGCAAAGCCCGGCACGAAGGAAATCAAAGCGCTGCGTGTTGAGGCCGGCGAGGTGGTCGCCGTTAGCAATCGAAAGAATGTGGATGGCGACTGGCTGCAAGTAGCCGTGCCGGAGAACTTCGAGGGATGGGTCTCTCCAGACCAAATGGCCTGGATGCGGCAAGTGAACACCGCCATGACCCCCCTGGGTGAGGGGAGACTGGCCGGCAGCGAGAGTTGGTCGCGCTTTGCGATGAGTGATGGCCTGACCGGCGATGTCGCGCAGGCAATTTGGGCAGAGCCTTCGGGGTTGCTTTGGCTCGGCGCAGACCAGGGCCTCTCACGGTACAACAGCGCCAACGGCTGGGAGACATTCGACGAGTTGGCCGGCCACGACGTGCGAGCCGTCTGGAGCGGCCGGCCGGCGGACACCTGGTTCGGTACGGCGGGAGCGGGCATCTTCCGCTTTCGCAGCAACAAGTGGAGTTCGTTCACCACCGCCGACGGCCTGCCCAGCGACAACGTCTATGCCATCTGGGGCAAAGGCTCCCGAACGATCTGGGCCGGCACCGATCATGGGGCCGCTCTCTACGACGGCCAGACCTGGACGGCCTTCACAACTGCCGAGGGCCTGGCCGGCAATCAGGTGTATGCGATTTGGGGCGATGGGAAATCAACCTATTGGTTCGGCACGGACAAAGGTGTGAGCCGCTTCGATGGTAAGGAATGGACATCTTTTACGTCCGCAGACGGCCTGGCGAACGACCAGGTGAACGCAGTGTGGGGCGATGTTCAAGGCGCGGTGTGGGCCGGCACCGGCAGCGGACTCAGTCGCTACGACGGCCAGACCTGGACAACCGTCTCTGATGTCGAAGGACTGTCGGATAGCCGCGTGAACGGTCTTTGGGGGAATGGGCAGGACACACTCTGGGCGGCGACCACCGGCGGATTGTTCCATTATGACGGCCAAACCTGGGAATCTTTCCATGCCACTGATGGCCTGGCGTCGGATAAAGTCTTGGCTGTCTTCCGCGACAAAGACGGCATGATCTGGGCCGGAACCGATCGCGGGCTGAGTCGCTTTGACAATCGTCCCTGGGTCAAGTTACGCGTACCGGAGGGCGGCATCGAAGGATGGGCCAAGGCCGACCAATTCGATATCAAGATCAACCCTTTTGATAGCCAGTACTTTAACTATCTCAGCGACCTGTTGCATTTCAACCTGGGTGTTTCTTTGGCCCCCACGCGAGGTCGGGCCATCCTTGCCGACCTGAAGTTGAAATTCCCGGCTACCGTTGAGCTGAGTATCGTCGCGATGATGATTACCGCCGTTATCGGCATTCTGACCGGCACCTACGCAGCCCACAAACGGCGCAGCCTGGCCGATTATTCCTTCCGGTTCTACAGCATTGTCATCTACGCCATCCCGGTCTTTTGGCTCGGTTTGATGTTCCAACTGATCTTTGGGGTCTACATGAAAGGATGGTATGAAACATCGGCCATAGGGCATGCCCTGCACCCCATTTTCGGAAACTTCTTGCCCCTGCCGATTTCCGGACGCATTGAAACCGGCCTGGCTCCCAAAACCATCACCGGCCTCTATCTCGTGGACAGCATCCTGACGGGGAACAAAGCGGCTTTGGTGAGTACAATCCGTCACCTACTGTTGCCGGCCGTGACGCTCGGACTTTACCTATCGGGTGTCTTCACGCGGCTGACGCGATCCAACATGCTCGATGTGCTGCAAGAAGATTACATCACCGCTGCCCGCGCGAGGGGCATCACGGAAAGAGCGGTCGTGTATAAACACGCCTTGAAGAACGCCTTCATCCCGATCCTGACGATGATGGGGTTACAGTTTTCTTTGCTCCTGGCCGGCGCTGTGCTGACCGAGACGACCTTCTCCTGGCCGGGCATGGGCCTCTTCATGGTAGAGCGCATTGGCTATCGAGACTTTCCATCCATTCAAGGAAGCGTGATATTCTTTGCCCTGCTCGTTGCCTCGGTCAGTCTCTTGGTAGATGTGATTTACGCGGCCATTGACCCACGTATTCGGTACTGACCG
>CAYWAK010000042.1:4026-15405 GCA_964455755.1 uncultured Ardenticatenales bacterium
TTACGATGAAAGAACCAACTATGCCGAAATATCGCCTGAACTTATTCACCTGGTTTATCAACAACGCTCGCTGGTATGGCGCAGAGTGGTACATCACCCTGCTGGGCGGGGTGTTACTCGTCGGTATCATTCTGGTAACGATTTTCGCTTCCTCAATCGCTCCGTATAACCCGATCAAATTCGTGGGGGCTCCCTTCAACCGGCCCGGAACGCAGCAGTCTATTCTTGTTCTCACGGGTAACAACACGATCCAAAGCCTGGATGACTTGACCAATAAGCAGATTGGGGTAGTGCAAAACACACAGGCTGCCCGCGAGCTTGAGGAACGTGACATTGTCTTCCAGCCCTTCTCGTCGGCGCGCGAGGCCGTGACAGCTTTGACCGGGGGGGCCGTAGACGCGCTGGTCGCCGATGTCGGCAGCCCGGCCGTGCGGGCCGAGAAAAAGGCGCACGCTGACCAGATCAAGGTCGTGGGCAAACCATTCGGCGCAACATACATCCTGGGCACCGATAGCTTCGGGCGGGACGTGTACAGCCGCATGATTCACGGCGCACGCACAGTGCTGGCCATTGCCATCCTGTCCGCCCTGATGTCGGCGGTGATCGGCGTGCCCGTGGGCCTTTTCTCCGGCTTTGTCGGCGGTGCGATAGACAAGGTGCTCTCGCTGGTGATGGATAGCATTTATTCCTTCCCCGGATTGATCCTGGCCATCGCCATGGCCGCCCTTTTGGGTCCCGGGCTGATCAACATCTCGGTGGCCATTGCCGTGGTCTATATCCCCACCTATTTTCGTATGGTACGTGGCAAAACGCTGTCTGTGAAAGAGGATTTGTACGTCGAAGCAGCCCGCAGCCTGGGTGCCAAAGCCCTCACGATTCTCAGGCTCTATGTTTTTCCCAACGTGATCCCTTCCATCGTGGTCATCTTCTCTGTGAACGTGGCCGACTCGATTCTGACGGAAGCCGGCCTCAGCTTCCTCGGTCTCGGCCTGCCGCCCCCCATCCCCGATTGGGGATTCGACCTGGCATCGGGCAAGCGCTTCCTGCCAAGCGGCTACTGGTGGATCATCACCTACCCCGGCATGATGATCGCGCTCGTTACCCTGGCCTTCAGTATGCTGGGCGAAGGGCTGAACGAGATTCTCAACCCCCGGCTCACGGAGAACTGACTATGCCCAACGTCTTAGTAGACATCAGGGACCTGGAGGTGAATTATTCCGTGCGCACCGGCCTTGTCAGGGCCGTGGATCATGTGAATCTGCGGGTGTACGAAGGGGAAACGCTGGGGCTAGTCGGCGAATCGGGCTGCGGAAAATCTACCCTGGGCCGGGCGATCCTGCGCCTTGTTTCCTCACCCGGCGAAATTGTCGGTGGACAACTCCTGTTCCGGGGGGATGATCTGCTGGAAAAATCAGAGGCCGAGATGTCTCACATACGGGGAAAGAAAATCTCCATAATCTTTCAAGACCCTATGACGTCCCTCAACCCGCTCATGCGCATCGAGGATCACTTTGTAGAGACCATCCGCACCCACGAGAAGGGGGTCAGCAAACAGGAGGCGCGCGAACGGGCAGAAAGCATTTTCGGTCACCTGAGTATCGGGGGTGACAGACTGTCGGACTACCCGCACCAGCTTTCGGGCGGCATGAGGCAGCGGGTCATGATTGGGCTGGCCCTGATTCTCAACTCCGAGCTGGTCATCGCTGACGAGCCGACCACGTCGCTTGACGTCATCGTCGAAGCGCAAATCCTGGACCTGCTCAAACACCTGAAACAAACCTATAATCTGACCCTGGTCTTGATCACGCACAACATGGGCATCGTGGCCGAGCTTGCCGACCGTATTGCCGTGATGTACGCTGGGCAGGTGGTGGAGGTTGCCTCTGCGCTGGCGCTGTTCGGCACGCCCTTGCACCCGTACACGCAGGGACTGCTGGCTTCCGTGCCCAACATTCAACTGGAGGAGGACGAGCTTCGCACCATGCCAGGCTCGCCGCCCGACTTGATCAGCCCGCCGGCCGGCTGCCGCTTCCATCCCCGCTGCCCGCGTGTGATGGCCCGTTGCCGCGTGGATCCGCCTCGCTATCGCGAGGTACAGCCCGGCCACTGGACGGCCTGCTGGCTCTACGAATAATCTGTGTTCCGTACTGCGTACCCCCTAGCATTACGCAGTACGAATCATCTGGCATCTGGCATCTGATATCAAATATCTGACGACTGGCTACTTATGACTGACAAAATGGACAACTTGTTAGAAGTACACAATCTAAAGAAATGGTTCCCGGTCCAACACGGCCTGGTGAATACGCTGCTCAGCCGCCGCCGGGAATACATACGTGCCGTGGACGGGGTGGACTTTTCGATCAAATGGGGCGAGGTATTCGGACTCGTCGGCGAAAGCGGCAGCGGAAAAACCACGACCGGACAGCTCGTCCTGCGCCTGCTCGAGCCGACCGCCGGCACCATCCGCTTCGAGAATCAGGACCTTGCGTCGCTCGGCCGCGAGGACTTGCGCAAGTTGCGCCAGCGTATGCAGGTCGTCTTCCAAGACCCTTACGCTTCGCTCAACCCCCGCATGCGCATCGGCGACGCCATCGGCCACCCGCTGCTCATTCACAACATCGCGCGCGGCTCCTCAAAACGAGAGAAAGTACTCGACATTATGGAAAAAGTAGGGCTGGTGCCGGCGGCCACCATCTACCGCAAATACCCGCACCAGATTTCCGGTGGACAGCGCCAACGCGTAGTGCTTGCCCGCGCCCTGATCATGAATCCCGACCTCATCGTGGCCGACGAGCCGATCGCCATGGCCGATGTATCGGTGCGTGCCCTCTTGCTGGAGCTGATGATTCATCTCAAAGAGGAATTCAACCTGACCTACCTGTTCATCACCCACGACCTGGCTACGGCCAAATACATTTGCGACCGCGTCGCCGTGATGTACCTGGGCCAGATTGTGGAGATTGGGCCGCTGCACGACCTGTACGCGCGCCCACGCCACCCGTACACCGAGGCATTGCTCGCCGCTATCCCCGTCCCGGACCCGCGTGTGCACCGGCAACACGATCTGCCGCGTGGCGAAATCCCCAGCCCGCGCAACCCCCCTTCGGGATGCCGCTTCCACCCCCGCTGCCCCTACGCAGAAGAGATTTGCGCTGCGGAGGTGCCCCCCCTGGTCACCGTGGGGGGCGAGCACCGGGCAGCCTGCCATCTCACCGGAAAGCTGGAGCTACAGGGGGCCGTGCGGAGGTAGTTCGCCCGCTCTACGGCGCCGGATAAGGATACGCCGGCACAACGGCGCGCCTGATCAAAGGGAAATACGCGTCGGTGTTGCCGGACACCAAGGTGGAAGTTTGACCAAGCCCTTCGGCATAGTCGCTTTGGTTGCCGGCCACGTCACGCGCCCGTGCCCGGAAATAGTAGCGGTGCCCCCGTTCGCCGGTCAATAGCGCCGACAGCCTGGTCGTATCCAGCACCCAGTCCTGCCAGGTTCCGTCTACCCCGTCTCTCATCTGCACATCGAAGGCGGCCACGCCGGACGTTGCGTCCTCACCCGCCCAGGTGACGGTAAAGGCTGTCGAGCTGACGAGCGGGGGCGAAGTTGTGGTCACGACCGGCGGCTGCACATCAATTGGCACGACGTAAGCGGGGCTGATTCCGCTGTGACCCTGCTGGTCCGTCACACGGAATTGCACCCGATTGGCCGAAGTGCTCTCTTGCTCAAATGGAATTGCGGCGGCCACCAACGCCTGACTTCCGGCTGTGCCCAGGATAACCGCCGGCTCCCAGCCGCTCCAGGTACGGCTGCCGTCTCGTGAATAGCGATAGACAGCGGTGGCCGGATCGAGGGCGCCGGCCGCCTGCACGCCCACTTGTGCCGTTGGCGTCAACGTTTCCGTGACCCATTCAGCCGGCCGGAAATCGCGCCACCCAATCACCGGCGGCAGGTAGTACACCCGGTCGTGCAGATCGGCCGAGACGTTTCCCGCCCCGTCAATCAACTTGGCTGTAACATCCTGCCAGCCGGGGGTATCAGCGACCGTCCACGTCGTCGTTGCGGCGAACGGCTGCGGATAGCTGACGACCAACACACGATCGAGCCACAGACTGGCCACCCCGCGAAAGGCTGTGCGGAATTCCAGGCCGGCCGTGTCCGCCTCTGTGTAGTTGAAGTCAACCGCAAACTCCTGGTACACGCCGGCTTGCCGAAAATCCAGCCCGCGCAACCGGTGGATGCCCAGGACCTTCTGCCCGTAATCGTCCACAACATCCAGATAGGCGACTTCCTCGGCCGTGTTCACGTTGTCTGTCTTCAGCCGGAAGTAGGCCCGGTAAGGATGGCCTGCGGGCAGGAGGTTGGTGTACGGCCCGTACCAGGCTCCGGCGGGATCGGACCCGGCCTGGGCAAAGAGAGCCGAGCCGTTCAGGGCATCGCTATCGGAGATGACGTGTCCCACGCGGGTCACGCCCCCGATGAGTTCGCGCGCGAATGCGCTCTCCTCCCAGCGCCAGTCGTTGCTGAAAGCCATGGATGCCAGCCCGCTGCCGCCGGCCGCGTCGCTCCCACCGAGTGTCACCGGAACCGAGATCGTCTGGCTGGCCACCACCGGGATGTCCATCGTACCGCCGGGCGGCGCGCGATCCAGACCGACGCGGACGGGGGCCAGACCGGGTGCTTCGTTACCGGCAGCATCGCGCAACGTAACGGTGATGGCCATGCCGGCGTTCGTCAGCGGCTGATCGGGTAGCGCCGAAAGATCCCACACCGTCTGCCAGCCGTCACTGCCGTCGCTGTCACGGGCAAGGAGCACCGCATGATCGCCGGCGCCGTCGTGAAACCGCACCCAGAAATCAGCCTGCGCCACGCCGCTGGCATCGTCGCTGGCGTTGGCCCGGAGCAACGCGCGGTTGCTCGTCAGATAATAGCCGGACCAGGGCAACGTCACCGTGCCGACCGGAGGCGTGGCGTCGCTCGCCGGGCCGGCCGGCACTTCGATGGAAACGCCGGTGTAGTAGTGGCTGAGAATCTGCTGGTAGACCCAGCCGTAGGGGGAGGAAGCCCATCGCTGGGCACCGGTCTGCCCCATGCCCCGCCCGTGCCCTATGCGCACTTCACCAAAGCTGACCGGATCGTCCACTGCTTGCAGGTACGGGTAGCCGGCGCGGCTCACGGTCGGGCTGCTGTTCTCGGCCGAATATTCGGCCAGGATCGGCTGTCCTTCATAGGCGATGTATTCGCCGCGCGTCGCCTCGACGGCGGCATCGCTGCGCGGGTCCTGCGCATCACACATCAGTTGGTAGCCGGTCGAATCGTTCACATCGTAGTTGGGATGATTCTGCAGCACATAGCGCCAGGCATACGTGCGCGCAGCAACCGCCTGGGCCTGGAGCGCTTGCGCATTCCATCCGGCCGGCATCTCCCGGGGGACGACCCGTTTGACATACGTCTCGAAGTCTATGACGTCAATCTGCCAGGCAGGGACGTCGCGACAGGTGTTGTTGGGGTGGTGGAGGACGCGGATGGTAGCCGGGGGCGTCAATTGTCCTCCCGAACGGGCGCGGGGCCCGGCCGCCGGCAGGGGCGGCGGAATGGGCGATACACCCGCCGGCGACATTATTTCCACGCCCCCTGCCAGAGCATTCACATCCAGGAGAAACACATCCCCGTTGCTGGCCACGGCCAGCCACCGGCCATCCGGCGACCAGAGCGGGGAATCGTCCACAGCCAGATTCGTGGACAAATGATAACTTTCTGATCCGTCCGCCGAGATGATCCACAACTGGTTTTCGCTTGTCCCGGCAGCGCGAAGCGGCGTACGGATGACGGCGATTTGCCGGCCATCCGGTGCCCAGCGTGGCATGCCCAGGTAGTCATCATCCGCCTGGACCAACTGACGCTGGGCCAGCCCCTCGGAGGAAGCTGTCCAGAGCTCCCCCCCGACGACGTAGGCCAGTCGATCCCCTTGCGGAGACCAGGAAAAGCTGCTCACCGATTGTCCGGGAGCGAGCGTAACGGTCGCTTTGCCGGGCCGGACCAGTTGCAGCCCATCATGTGTGCGCACGGCCCAGCGGTCGCCGGCCGGCGAAAGGCGGAACGAGGATGCGGTCAAGTCGCCGGCCAGCGGATGGGATTTGCCCCCCCCTCGCCGGACCAGCCAGGGCCGGCCCTCGCGCACAAAAATGATTCCCTGACCGGTCGGACTCCACTGCAATGCGTGTCCCCAGTCCGCTTGTGCCAGGTGCTGCACCTGCCCGCTGGCAAAATCCAACACGTACAGGTCGGCCAACTCACTACCGTTGAAGGAGAGGTAAGCGACCTCCTGGCCATCGGGGGAAAGCGCCGGGTAGGATGCGTTCAGGGCCAGACGTCTTTGGTTGCCGGTCAGATCCACTTGCCACAAATCGGTCAGCAATTGCCAGCCGGTTTTGATGGGCACTTTTCCGCTGAGCCGTGTGATGAGCAGGCCCTGGCCGCCGGCCTGCCAACTGACCGGATAGGAGATGCCGTCGTTGGTGAGGCGCATGACGCCGTTGCCCTGCGCCCGAACGCTGACGCCGGTCACCAGGAGCAACAGAACGAGCGTTACGGCCCGCGTCAAACGCAGCCGCCTACGGTGAATCACGTCTCTTGTTCCTCGATGGGCACGACATGCAGCCGGAAGCCCTCCATAGCTTGCACACGGACCGTTTGTCCGACGGGCACAGGCCCCCCGCCATCGATTGTGGCGGACCAACGCTCCCCGTTTACGAACACGTAGCCGTTGGGGGCGAGGGGCTCGATGACATGTCCGACCTTGTCGACCAGTCCCTCGCGTCCGGTGCGGGGCCGGCGCCGGCGGATGCGGATGGCAGCGCCCACGGCGAAGGCGAAGAACCCGCCGGTTGAGAGCGCGACTGCGAGAATCAGCGATATCGGCACGGCGTTGAAGGGCGAATTGAACAGGACCATCGCGCCCAACGAGAAGGAGATAATGCCTCCGATTGTCAGCACGCCATGCGTCGCAGCTTTTACATCGACAATGAAAAGGATGAAGGCCATGACGATAAACAGTATCCCGGAAAAGTTGACAGAGAGGACGCCCATCGCGTAGAGAGCCAGCAACAGGGAGATTCCGCCGGCGATTCCAGGCAGGTAGGATCCAGGGCTGGCCAGTTCAAACAGCAGCCCGTTCAAACCAATGGTCATGAGGATGAAGGCAATGCTGGGATCGGTAATGGCGTGCAAGAAAGCCTCAATGGTGGTCATGCCGATGGGATGTGTCGCCGCCCCGGCGGTGTGCAGCACGATGGTTTCGCCATGGAGTGTTACCTCGCGGCCATCCAGGTCGTTGAGCAGCGCCGGCAAATCGGGAGCGATGTCGTCTACGACGCCCAGTTCGAGCGCGTCCTTCGCATTCAAGGATTTGCTTTGGCGCACAGCCGATTCGGCCCATTTCACAGCCTTCTCCCCCCGGTGTTCCGTGTGTGCGCGGATATTGGCAACCATGTCGTTGACCAGCTTTTCGCTTTCGGTGGTGGCTATGTCTTGTCCCTGGTTGCCGACGGGATGGGCAGCGCCAATGGTTGTCCTGGGGGCCATCACAGCCAGGGGGGCGGCCATGGTGATGAGCGTGCCGGCGGAAGCCGCGCGTCCACCCGACGGCCAGACGTAAACGACGATGGGCACGCGCGCAGCGTCAATAGCCCGCACAATGTCGCCCATCACCTGCACAGAACCGCCCGGTGTGTCCAGGCGGATGACCAGCAAGGCCGCGCCATCCTGCTCGGCGGTATGGATTCCGCGAGCAACGTAGCCGGCGATGATCGGCGTGATCGGTCCCCTTGCGGTCAGCACATCCACGGTGGGTGTCTCGCCTTGCGCCGCGACGGGGGAAAACAGGCTGGCGAAGATCAAAAGCAAGTATAGCAGTTTGTATCCGTGAGACTTTCGGTTTCTGTACAACGTGTCCTGCCTCTCCAGCTAACGGTTTGCTCACTTGCCGGGGCGGGTTCAACCCTGAAGCGTCTTTACGCCGAACCAATTTGGAAAAATCGCGCCGCTTACCTACGGGGCATAGCCCCGGTCAAGTGCAGCTTGGGTTAGGCTGTTACAAACCGTAGATAGCTCTTTGTTCAAGTAAGCGTAACTGCTCTGGCCTAGAAAATAATTCCAACTGCGAATCATCAGAAATAATTGTTCTCGCCAACGCCATAATATTAAGTTTCTGTAGGATTTTTGCCGTTATTGGTCTTTTAGCATCCCAAAAAATGAATGAATCAAAAAAATCTCTCGCAGGTTCAGAATTTAGTAGAGCTACAATGGATTTTGCTTCTTCTGAATTCTTGCATGCAAGAAAGTAACATGTATCATCTAGTACAACTGGTTTATTATTGAAAGGGCCAACAGCAATAAAACCAAGTCTTTTATAGAGGCCAGATATTGCTATTTTCCAATCCGAAAACGAATAATCTCCTACACCAAAAATAGAAAATTGCGGTCTGTTTTTATATATTGAGCTTTTTCTTTTGTCGAAATATTGTTGATGCTCAGATAAATATTGCCATGTTCTTGGGGCTATATCCTTTATACTATTTGTTTCTTGCCCTACAAATTTCTGAGTTACTAGCATGTAACGACTTGGTGAGTTCCCATTTGCCACATCTGAGCTTTTCATCATGGGATAGAGGAGTGTCTCCTCAATATCCACATGTTCGCCTAAGTTATTTACAAATACATCCCCTAATCTAGTCAATTCCATTACTTTAGAACAATCATGTTTTATTCCTGAGCGCCATGTAAAATTATCTTCCCCTTTTCTTTTCTGCAAGTGCTCCCATTTCTTATAAAAATCTATCTGAGCAATTAGTTGATTTTTCTCGTACCCAAAACGAGCTGTTTTTGATGATGTTGACAACTCTCTGTAAACATCGCAAGCCTTCAACTTTGCGTCGTTAGAATTGTACACAAGTAAACAAGCATCAACAGCCGCACCAAAGTCTGCCATAGCGTTAATTAAGAAGATTTTGGCTTGGCAGGATTCGGGATTGTTTTTCCATTCATGGAGAAGCACCTTTCTCGCAACGGCTGTTTTACAGAGCATTGCCACAGTAGCTTTACGATTTCTTACCCACTCAAAAATCTTTATAAGCATCCATTCAGATATATCAAAATTGCTTGCGCCTGTTATTGCATCAAGGCCCGAATGATTCTGGAAGTTTATCTTTTGCGGTAAATTGTCGCTCTCTAAAGAAGATAATTCAGAATTTGTTACCCACGGAGGATTTCCAATAATTAAAAGATTATCGGACAGATTATCTAGTATCTGTTCCCAATCATTGTGGAAGAAATTGGACTGACCAATTTTTACTTTTGAGTTTTTTCCAAATTTTGTTTTGAGAATGTTTATATAATCTGGATTTATATCAAAGCCTAGAACAGAAGTTACGTTATCAAAAACTGACAAAGAAGCAGTGATGAAATTCCCCTCACCACAAGTCGGCTCTAAAATTGATGTTGGATTACAACCAAGTTCTTGGAGAAGTGATGAAACTTCTTTCGCTAACTTCAGCGGCGTTTGAAAATCTCCAAACTCTGCTTTTTTCCGCGCTTTCTTATTTCTCATGTTATTCGTCTAATTCCATCCACCTGACCAGCGTGATCAATAGCGCGCCTATATTGGAGCCTCCATTGAAGAGCATTTGAAATTGTCAAATACCCTACTTTTGGTGGATTTTTGATAATATCTTTCGCAATTTGATTTGCTGCTACATCATCAACCGGCAAATACCTATCCATCAGAAACGCCACAATATCATCTTGATTTCCTCGATTTTCAAGAATGTCCAAAATCCCCGTTGTTGTTTGATAATCTGCTGTTCGTTCAGCTTCTACATAAATGGTATGCAGAATATTTAATGTCCCAGATTGCCTTTCCGCATCATCAATTTTATCGTAAACGAAAACAAGCAAAGAATAGCCAAGTCCATATATTTTCTGTCTCGCAGATTTGAACGGACAGGAAGATTGTGGCTGTGTAATTCTCGTCACTTTCATATCAACATTTAGGTCTGGAAAATCTACTCCCTTTGCTGAACTACCTTCAGCATAAGTGTACCGTTCACTAAGATATTTCTGAAATTTGTGCTCAAAATACGTCCCTACAGCTTTACCATCCGTTACCCCATAGAGAGATTGTTCAGCATATTGAGATTCAAGTTTAGTAAAGACACCCGCTTCATTACACAACTGATTTATAGACAAATTTGGTTTCATTGAATTCAAATCCTTTTCTTCAGAAAGTTAGTTCTATTTTACTATCCCCTGCTCATTATGCAGATATAGAGTAAATCCAACAGCCTAACGAATGATCTTGATCTGCTCCGGGTCGTTCACGATGATCTGTGGGGCGCCGCGATAGAGGCCGATTTTTCCTTCGACCACCACGCACCGTCCGTCGAAATACGTTTCCGGCGGATCGGGAAATTTGTCCCACAGATCCGGAAAAATGACGACATAGAAATAACCGTCGTACGGGTCGTGCGCGTTCAGAAACACCGCTTGTCCCGAGTTGTGGGTGCGGACCACCTGGAAGACGATGGAGCCCCTTGCTCCGACGTGTTGCATAGCGTCGTCGGCCGGCCAGGCCGAGGGTGCCGCAGCGGTGCAGACGAACGGGACGGCGGAACCTTTGGGCTGGGGCGCTGGCGTGGGCAAGGATCGCGTGGTCAGCACCACGGGTGTTGGTGTGATGACAAGCTGCGACCAGATACCCCGCTGGGTTTGTTGCGCTTCTTCTTCCACGCTTTGGAGCAAGGCCCCATACTTCAAACCGGGCTCTGAAACGTCTGCTCTGGCATATCCCCCGCGCACGAGGGCCACATTGACAAACGTTTGATCGACCCAAACATAGCGGAGCAGGCGGCCTTCGGCGTCTTTGTCTGTACCGTCTGCTTCCAGGGCGACTTGCTTTCCTTCCACGAGCGCGCGGTTGGCCTCGCGCGCCTCCAGGCCGTAGAACGCAGGGGGTGTCGAAGGAGGAGCGCCAATGGCCGGTGTCTGGACTCCCAAGTAACGCACCTGTTGCCCATTTTCAAGTTTCACAGTAGCTCCGTCCAGCACCTCTTGTACTGTCGCATGGGTGATTCTGGCACGTACCGCCGTGGGCGTAACGGAGGTGGCCAGCAAGCCGGCGGTTCGATGTCGTAGGGACGGGCTGGCCAGCAATACGATCAGTGAAAGGAGTGTTGCCAGGCCGACGCCAGCAAACACATATAGAATTGATGGGGTTAGCTTCTTCATAAGAACTGCCGCCCGTTCTATGTAGGGTATAATGTGTGAGCTGTTTTGGCCGCTACCTAACCCATCTTCCATGATCCGTTCTCTTGGCCCGTTCTGTTTGC
>CAYWAK010000043.1:0-15365 GCA_964455755.1 uncultured Ardenticatenales bacterium
ATAGGGTGATTCATCCGCCGCTGGCCGGACTCCTATTCCGGTGTTGAGTCTGCCGGTTTGGGTAGTTGGCGGCGACGGAAATCTACGAAGCGATAGCCGGCGCCGCGCTCGGTGAGGATGTATTTGGGATGCGAGGGGTCTGGCTCAATTTTCTGGCGCAGGTAGGTGATGTAGAGGCGCACGTAATGGTCGGACCCGCGATATTCATGCCCCCAAACTTTGGTGAGCAACTGGTCGTGCGAAATCACCCAGCCGGCGTTGTTGACCAGATGGTAGAGCAGTCGCCACTCCGTGGGGCGCAACTTGACTCGCTTGCCCTGAGCGATCACTTCGTGGCGCGGAAAATCAATGGAGAGGTCGTCATCAATGGTCAGCACCGATTTATCGACCGGCGGCATCATCTCTGTGCGACGCAAAACCGCCTTGATGCGACTGGCCAACTCGCGCGGGCTGAACGGTTTGGTAACGTAATCATCGGCTCCCAACTCTAACCCCTTGATGCGGTCTCCTTCTTCGCCACGCACAGTCAGCATAATCACAGGCACTTCGGAAGCCTTGCGAATTTCGGACAGAGTCTCGAAGCCGTCAAGCTCTGGCATGGCGACATCCAAAACGACCAGGTCGGGCAAGCGTTCGCGCACCTCTTTTAATGCTTCGAGACCATCGTATGCCTCGGTCACCCGGTAGCCATCCGCTTCCAGATTCAAACGAATGAAACGTACCATGCGTGGCTCATCATCCACGACCAAAATGTGCTGGCGTGTGCTGCTATCGACTGGCATTGCGGCTTCTCCTTGTGTCCGCGAGGCGTTTTTGCGTCGCGCGGGGCAGGGTGAAGCAGATGGTTGTGCCGGGTTGCGGCGTCCGTTTGACCCAGATACGCCCCCCGTGTGCTTCAATGATTCCCCGGCTGATGAATAGCCCCAGCCCAGCACCTTTGGCCTTTCGTGTTTGCGGGTCGCGGCCACGAGTAAAGCGTTCGAAGATACGCTCTTGTTGATCGGGCAGAATGCCCGGGCCTTCATCTGTGACCGATAAGCCGACGACGTTTTCTTCTGCCCAGCCCGTAAGTCGCACCAACGTGCCCGGTGGCGAATACTTTACGGCGTTGGAGAGCAAGTTGTTCAGCACCTGCCGGATTCGCTCCGGGTCGCAACGGGCCTCCGGATAATCGGGGGGGAAATCAAGCGTAAACAGATGGTTGGTGTTCAGGACGCGAAACTTCTCGACGACCTGCGATGCCAGGGTGTCCAGCCTGGTAGGGGAAAGATGAAGGGACAAACCGCCGGCCTGCACGCGTGCCGTGTCGAGCAGATTGTCCACCATCCGCGTCAGCCGCTCCGCTTCTTCTTTGATCGTCGCCAGTCCTTCGCGCATGGTGTTGTCATCCCATTGAACGTCCTGGCGAGCCAGCGTGTCGGCGTAGCCAAGGATCAGGGCCAACGGCGTCTTCAATTCGTGGGAAATTGCGGAGACGAATGCGGATTTCATCTCCTCCGTCTCCTTGAATTGGGAGATATCGGTGACGTTGACCACGACGCTGTGCAACTGGCCTCGCTCATCGTAGAGAGGTGTGAAGATGACGCTCACGAAGGCCCCTTTGGTGCCGTCCTGCTTCAAGAGGTACCCTTCCTGTCGGATGCGCAGCGGCGTGTCGATGGCACGTTCACCGGGGAGTTCGGGCCAATCCAACGGAACACCCTGGTTATTGACCAGGGCAATGACCCGGCTGGCATAGACGTTGGCCTCGCCGGCGACATGCGACCACCCGGTCAACTGCTCCAGGGTCTGGTTGATGACCTGTATCCGGCCACTGTGATCAAGAATCAGGACGCCACTACCGCTGTGTTCCAGGATCGTTTCGAGTCGTTGTTTTTCGGTGACCGATTCCTGGTACAGACGAGCGTTTCGCACGGCAATCGCCGCCTGGTCGGCAAAGCCCTTCAGCATTTCGCGGTCAACGGCGGAAAAGATGGCCCCGTGCTGGCTGCGGAATACGTAGATGACGCCGGTGATGGCGTTGTCCACGATCAAGGGCAAGGCAACGCCCTGATGTAAGTCCAACGCCAGGGTGGAGGCGATCTTGGCAAGCTTGGCACGCAGCCTTGGGATGGACCACTGTCCTTGGGCAAGACCGCCAGACGAAAGCGGAATGCCCGTAAGCAGGGGAGCGAACAACGGCAGCCAACGCGCTTGCAGACCGTAGGAGGCGACGATGGAAAACGTATCGTCTGCCTGTCGCAGTGCAATCAGCCCGGCCTGTCCCCCGAGCAATTCGACCGAAGAATTGAGAACCAGGGGTAACACCTCATCCAAATCCAGTCGCGCGGTCATTGCTCGGGTGATGCGCAATAAATACTCGCTCTGCTGGCGGCTGTAATCGAGCCGGACGCTCATACGGCGATCCCTTTTCTAATACATTTCGTTACGCGACAGTTGTGATTTTATGTTAACTTTGTGGTTGTAGTTTGATTGGACTTTGGATAAAATGTCATGTCATTACGCACAGGCGGTGTAGAGCGCACAGGTGGGGGGTGGGCTACCTGTGCGCGCTACGGTGTGGTTTGAATGTTAAGGAAAGTCGGGGCGAGAGGATTTGAACCTCCGACCTCACGGACCCGAACCGTGCGCGCTACCGGTCTGCGCTACGCCCCGATGTAATGGGTCGCCTGCGACCGACGGGTGCAGTGTCGGTCGTGATGATGTCGGTTGCAGGCCACCCATTTACGGACGATATTATATCGTATTTTCCGGTTCTTTACAAATTCTGCATCCCGCGTTATAATCTCAGCATTGGCCCCTGTAGCTCAGAGGATAGAGCAGCGGTTTCCTAAACCGCGAGCGCAGGTTCGAGTCCTGCCAGGGGTATTGGGCCGGTGTCGGAACCGTAGCGCCGGAGCCGTAACCGTAGCGCCGGAATCCCTATTCCGGCGACCACTGTGGGGGAGGAGTTTGCGCGATAATGCGTGTTCTGAAGGTGGCGCCCACCATGTTCTTTGCCGATTATGGGTGCCATGTGCGTATCCTGGAAGAAGCCCTGGCCTTGCGCAAACAGGGGCACCAAATCACGATTCTGACCTATCCCAACGGGCGCGACATTGCCGGGCTGGACGTCCGCCGTGGCTGGGGCGTGCCGTTCAACTATCGCGTCTACGTCGGCTCATCGCGGCACAAGCTCTATCTGGATGCTCTCCTGGCCCTGAAGGGGGCTACAACCGTTTTGCGCGACGAGCCTGACATCATCCACGGCCATCTGCACGAAGGGGCGCTGATCGGCCACTACCTGGCCAAGTTTCGGCGCGTCCCCATGGTGTTTGATTTTCAGGGGAGCCTCAGCGCCGAGATGGTAGACCATAACTTCCTGCGCAAAGACGGCCCGTTCTACGCGCCCGTCCATTTTCTGGAACGCTACATAGACCACCTGCCGGCCGCGATTGTCACCAGCTCCAGACATGCGGCCGACCTGCTCGTGCGTGAGTTCGGCTGTTCGGCCCGCCACATCCACCCGGTTCCAGACAGCGTGGACACAACCCTGTTTCGGCCACGCCTGCCGGCAGACGCAGAGGAAATCGCCGCGCTCAAAGCAGACTTGGACATTCCGCCAGACCGGCGCGTGATTGCCTATCTGGGCCTGCTGGCCGGGTACCAGGGCATTGACCTCCTCTTGCAAGCTATGCGGCAGGTCGTGCGCAATGCCCCCGACGTTCATCTGCTGCTGATGGGATACCCGCACGAAGAGCACTACCGGAGAATGGCCGCCGATTTGGGTGTGGCCTCGCACGTGACCATCACCGGGCGTATTCCCTATGAGCAAGCGCCGGCCTATTTGCGGCTGGGTGATGTTGCCGTAGCCCCAAAGGTCTCTGCGACCGAGGGAAGTGGCAAGCTTCTCAACTATATGGCCGTTGGATTACCCACCGTGGCTTTCGAGACGCCCGTCAGCCGGGAGTACCTGGGAGATCATGGAATCTATGCCACCGTCGGAGACGAAGGATCGCTGGCGAACTGTCTGCTCGATACGCTGCGCGACCCAACCGGCGCCGGCCAACTCGGCCTGGTCCTCCGCGAACGTGCTCAGAACTTCTTTTCGTGGGATTGCACGGTGAATACCCTCTTGGACGTGTATCGCTCTGTCCAGAGCTGAGGAGCTGGAGTCTGGCGAAAAGAAAATTCGTAGTTTGACAAGTCATTTCTTAACCACAGATGCACAGATCACACAGATTTATTGGTTGATTTCCCATTGATTCTGTGAAAATCTGTGGCTAAAACAGAAAACACCACTGTCCAGCAAGGAGTCTGATTCTATGCCAAAAAGAAAATGGTACCTGCGCCGTTTGCACAGCATGTCTCCGCCAGAACTGGCCGGACGCTCTCGTGAGAACGCGCGCATTGCCACGGAATGGGTGCGATGGCGGATGGGGGGACATGTTCTTGGCGAGCAGGACCTCATTCGCCGGCTCCGGCACGTTTACCGCTCCCAGAAAAGTGTCTGGGCTACCTTGCTGGGCGAATATTGCCGGGATGGACCGGCCCCCTTGTTTCTTTCGCACCACGACCGTGTCGTGCGCGTGGACTGGCTGCGTACACACTACCCGGAAAGAATAGACGCGGCCATAGCAAAGGCGGACCAGATTTGCGCGGGAGAAGTCGCCCTCTTTGGGCGAACGTTCCACCTCGATTTCTCCGATTCGCAGGTGTGGATGCGCGATCCGGTGACGGAGAACTTGTGGCCGCGCAAACATTGGGCCGCCATCGACCACCGCGATGGCCGGACTGTTGGCGGGTGCAAATGGGTGTGGGAACTGAACCGCCATGCGCATCTCATCACGCTGGCCAAAGCCTTCTTTCTCACCGGCGACGAAATGTATGCGCAAGAGGCACGCCGCCAACTGATTAGCTGGATCGGAGCAAACCCACCGCTCACCGGCATCAACTGGGCCAGTTCCCTGGAAATCGCGCTCCGCTTGATCGCCTGGACCTGGGTGATGGCCTTCATCTCTGAGGCACATGCGCTGGACGAAGACCTGTTTCGAGCGATCAACCGCTCCATTTACCAGCAAATTCAATCTGTCCGGCAACGCTTGTCCGCGCACTCTTCTGCAAACAACCACTTGATCGGCGAAGCAACCGGCCTGGTCGTCTGCGGAATCTCATTCCCTTGGTTCCGCGATTCGGAAGACTGGATTCAGACCGGACGCGCAATCCTGGTTCGCGAAGCCAGACGCCAATTCCACCCCGACGGCGTGGGAGCCGAACAAGCGCTGGCCTACCAGCTCTTTGATATGGAGATGTACATGGTGGCCGGCTTGTTGCTGCAGGAAGCTGATCTGCCGTTCCCGGTGGAGACGACCAGCCGGTTGGAGAAAGCCTGCCAATTCCTTCGGGCACTCGCCGACGAGGAGGGCAACCTCCCCGACATCGGCGACCGGGACGACAGCCGGGCGTTCCCGCTCGATGACCGGCCCGGTCCGATTTCCTTGCCGGAAGTGCTCAATCTCGCTGCTGTTACCCTGGCCACGGGAGACCTGTACCCTACACCTTCTGGTTTTGACGAGACCCTCTATTGGCTGACGGGACGCCACGCGGCGTCCGCAAAAACGCAAACAGCCCGTTCTGCTGCCTCCGCGCCGAAATCACAGGCGTTCCCTTGGGGAGGCTACTACGTGTTGCGTGAGGCGGATGACTTTGTGGCCACGTTCGATTGCGGCCCGCTGGGATACCTTTCCACCGCCGCCCACGGACACGCCGATTCCTTGAGCGTGACCCTGCGCGCGCATGGCCGCTCGTTGCTGATTGACCCCGGCACCTATGCCTACCACGAAGCGCCGGCCTGGAGAGACTTTTTCCGGGGCACGCGCGCGCACAATACGGTCACCGTTGACGGCGAGGATCAATCGGAAAGCGGAGGCCCCTTCCTCTGGTCCAGGCACGCCCAGGTGCAATGTCACCGCTGGGTTACCACGGACACCTACGACTACGTGGATGGCAGCCACAACGGCTATGCTTCCATCAACGTGACCCACCGCCGCCAACTCATCTACCTGCGCCCGGACACATTAGTGGTGCTAGATGACATTACCGGTAAGGGTGACCACCACGCCTCCCAGCTATGGCACTTTGCCCCCGGCGTGGAAATCTATACCCGCCCATTGCAAGCCAATCAAGTGGTGGCCGAAGTGGAGATCGCGGACGACGGTGCGCTGCGCCTGGCAGACCGGCGCGCCGGTTCCATTTTGGTCGAGGCCACGAGCACGGTCCGCGCCGGGGACGTGTGGCTGTCCCTGGCCCCCCTGGCCGCGCAGCCGATTGACACCCGGCTGACCTGGGGATGGCTGGCGCGAATCCAGGGCTGGGCCGCTCCGACGTACGGCCACAAGGTAGCCGCGCCGGTCCTGTCGTACAACCTGCGTGGAGACGCGCCGCTGCGCTTGATTAGCATCTTGCAAGTTCGAAAAAGCCAGACGCTCCCCGAGTTTGCATCCCCTACCGAGGTGTTGGAGCGCGCCCGGCAAATCCTGGCTGAAGTCGAAAGAAAAGGTTCATGAACGTAAGTCTGTTTGGCCTTGGCCTGGTCGGTTGTGTGACCGCGGCCTGCCTGGCCCGCGACGGGCACCGCATCATCGGCGTTGACCGGAACCTGCGGCGCGTGGAAATGATCAACGCAGGCAAAAGCCCGGCGCTCGAACCGTTTCTCGACACGCTCATCATGCAAGGCCGGCAGCGCGGCCTGCTTGAGGCCACCGATGATCCTGGCTACGCGCTCCACGAGAGTGAGATTTCGCTCCTTTGCGTGGGCAGCCCGGCCAAGGAAAACGGGCAGATCGACACGTTTCAAATTGAGCAGGCCTGTCGCGACCTGGCCCCCACCCTGCGAATGTTGCCGCGGCATCACACCATCGTCATCCGCAGTACGGTCGTTCCCGGCACGACCGAGAGATTGCTCATCCCTCTCCTGGAAGAAGCCACCGGCCTTTCCGCCGGCAAGGATTTTGCGGTCTGCGTGAACCCGGAATTCCTTCGCGAGGGGACCGCCGTGGCCGATTTCGACTCGCCTCCGTACACCATCGTCGGCCAGAACAGCGAGCGGGATGGGCTCCTCGTTCGTCGCTTGTTTGCCGGGGTGCCGGTACCGTTGTTCCCGGTCTCCCTGCGCATGGCCGAGATGATTAAGTACGCGAACAATGCCTTCCATGCCCTAAAAGTGGCCTTCGCCAATGAAATCGGCGCGCTAAGTCAGACCATGGGACTGGATGGCCGGGAACTGATGGATTTGCTCTGTGCCGACACGAAGCTTAACCTCTCCGACTACTATCTCCGTCCTGGCGCGCCCTTTGGTGGAGCATGTTTGAGCAAAGACCTGGAAGCGGTACTCTTTCACGGGCAACAACTGGGCCTGCGATCTCCCCTGTTGGAGGCCATCTTGCCCAGTAACGAACAGCACCAAGAACGTATTCTTGGCCAAGTCAGGAAGACGGCTCGCCGAAACGTAACTTTCCTGGGGCTGACGGCCAAACAGGGAAGTGGCGACCTCAGGGGCAGCGCGTTCGTGGCCATGATCCGCGAACTGCTCAAGTCCGGTTACGTCGTGCGGGCCTTCGATGAGGACATCCCCTGGGATAGTGTCCGCTTCCCAGACCCAGGGATCTTTCCAGATGGGCTAGGCCCCTTGATCCAGGAAGTCCTTGCCCCCTCTCTGCAAGAATCGATTCATTTGGCGGAAGTCATCATTCGCACAAAGCCGCTGAGTTTGCCACGAGAGCAGGAATTCCTGGCCTTGCTGCGACCTGAGCAAACGGTAATCGAACTGGCGCACCAGCGGGGAGAGGAAAGGTCCCAACCGTGGGGGAGACGTACGCGCTTTGTCCGGTAGGATACTGATTATTGTTCAGAACTTGCCCGTCCCTTTTGATCGCCGCGTCTGGCTGGAAGCTGTCACCCTTCGGGAGGCCGGATACGCCGTTTCTGTGATTTCCCCGGCCGGGCCGGAACGATCGGGACGAACGGTGCGTGAGGGCATTCACCTGTATCGTTACCCTTCCCCTCCGGAGGCCCATGGCCTGGCCGGCTATCTCTTTGAATTCGTCTACTGCTGGATTTGCACGCTGTTGCTTTCGCTCGTAGTCTATGTTTTCCGGCGCTTTGATGCCATCCATGCCTGCAATCCCCCGGAAACCTACTTCCTTTTGGCCCTGCTGTACCGCCCGCTGGGGGTACGCTTCCTCTTCGATCATCATGACCTTTCCCCGGAGATGTACCTGGCCAAAGGGGGGCGTCCCGGCGGATGGTTGTTTCGCGTGTTGCTGCTCCTGGAGCGGCTCACGTTCCGTACGGCCGATGTGGTCATCGCCACGAACGAATCGCACAAGCGCGTGGCGATGGAACGGGGCCAAGTTCCCGAAGCAGACATCTTTGTGGTGCGCAGCGGCCCCGATTCCGGCAGGCTGCGCCTTCTGCTGCCCGACCCGTCACTGAAAGAAGGCCGGCGACACCTGCTCTGTTATCTGGGCGAGATGTGTCCGCAGGATCGGGTGGACCTGCTCCTGCTGGCCGTACGTTTTCTGGTCCACGACCTGGGCCGTACCGACGTGCTCTGCGTTTTGATGGGCGGCGGTTCCGAGCTCTCCCGCTTGCGGGCTATGAATCACGAAATGAACCTGGAAAACTGGGTGCGCTTTCTGGGACGGGTGAGCGATGATCTGCTGTGCTGTTATCTCTCGACCGCAGATGTGTGTCTCTCCCCAGACCCCCTCACGCCTTGGGCCGATCAATCCACGATGAACAAAGTGATGGAGTATATGTTCTTCGGCAAGCCGGTGATAGCTTTCGATCTGAAAGAAACGAGGATCTCGGCCAATGGCGCGGCCCTGTACGCCACACCGAATGACCCGAACGATTTCGCGCACAAAATCGACGCACTTCTTTCTGCACCGGCGCGTCGCCAGGAGATGGGGCGAATCGCGCGCCGGCGCGTGCAAAACCAACTGGGTTGGGAACATTCCGTGCCCCATTTGTTGCGCGCTTACCAGCACCTTTTCGCGAAAAAACCTGCGCTGGCTGTGTCCCAGTAACATACCCAAAGCATTTGTTCATGAGGAGATAACATGTCGCAAATCTATCTGAGTCTTGCCATCCACAACCACCAGCCGGTGGGAAACTTCGACCACGTTTTTGCCCAGGCCACGCGCACCGCCTACGAGCCGATGATTGCCGCCCTGGAGCGTCATCCCGGCGTCCGGCTGGCTTTGCACTACACCGGCCCCCTGCGTGACTGGCTGCTGGTACACGAACCCGGCCTAATCCAGCGTGTGCGCGCGCTCGTCCGCCGTGGGCAGGTGGAGATCATGACCGGCGGGTACTACGAACCGATCCTCATCGCCCTGCCCGAACGCGACAAGCAAGGCCAAATCCTGAAGCTGACGCAGGCGGTCGCGGACGATTTTGGCTACGACGCCACCGGCCTTTGGCTCGCCGAACGGGTGTGGGAGCCGCACTTGCCCCGGACGCTGGCCCAGGCGGCCGTGGACTATACCATTGTAGATGACACGCACTTCAAGCATGTCGGCCTGACCGACGACGATCTCTTCGGCTACTACGTCACCGAGGAGGAGGGCTGCCCGGTGAAAGTCTTTGGCACGTCCAAGTTTCTACGATACACCATTCCCTGGGCTCCGGTCGAGGAAGTGATAGAAAATCTGCGCCGTGAAGCCACGAAAGAGGGAGACAAGGTCGCGGTGATGGGCGACGACGGCGAGAAGTTCGGGCTTTGGCCGGGCACGTACGAACACTGCTGGGCTGGCCAATACGGCCAGCCTGGCTGGATGGAACGATTCTTTACCGCGCTGGAGGAAAATGCCGGTTGGCTCATCACCATTCCGCCGGGCGAATACGCCAAGACTCACGCCGCGCTGGGGCGAATCTACCTGCCCACCACCTCCTACGACGAGATGACCGAGTGGGCCTTGCCCGCCGAACAGTCCGGCAGAATCACCCGCCTGAAACACACCCTGCAAGAGGAAGGGCGGCAAGACATCTTGCAATTCGTGCGCGGGGGGTTCTGGCGCAATTTCCTGGTCAAATATCCCGAAGTCAACATCATGCACAAGAAGATGCTCTGGGTCAGCGCCAAAGTTGCCCGGTTGATGCACGAGGTACCCGCTTGCGACCTGGCGACGGCCGAGGACGATCTGTGGGCCGGACAGTGCAATTGCCCCTACTGGCACGGGGTGTTTGGCGGCATCTATTTGTTCCACATTCGCCATGCCAACTTCCAACACCTGATTGCTGCCGAAAACTGCGTTGATGCTGTTCGCCACGGCGATGGGTCCTGGATCGAGGTGACGACCACAGACTTCGACAACGACGGCGCAGACGAGATCATCGTGAGCGGCGACCAGATGAACCTGTACGTGGCGCCGGCCGCCGGCGGCAGCCTGATCGAGTGGGACTGGCGGGCCAAATCGTATAACCTGTTGAACACGATGGCCCGCCGCTGGGAAGGCTATCACCAGGAGCTGGTGGATGCTGCCCGCGAAGGGCGCGTGCAGTTGCCAAAAGTTTCGTCCGGCGATCTGGAAACCATTCACACAAGCGCTGTGCGGGCCAAAGAGCCTGGGCTGGAGAAGAAATTGTTCCGCGATCGGCACCGCCGTACCGCGTTCCTGGATCACTTCCTGGCTCCGTCGGTTACGTTCGATGATTTCTACCGGTCTTCCTACGATGAAACGGGTGATTTCGTCAACGGGCAATACCAGGGCGCAGGCGCCGGGCAGGGCGAGCAGACCACGATTGCCCTCGATCGCGACGGTGGCGTGTGGCACGATGGGCGCTTCCAGCCGCTGCGCCTGGAAAAAAGATTCGCCGTCCGCGCCGGCGAGACCCTGCTCGAAGTACACTACCGCTTGACAAACCCGGGCGAGGAGCCGCTCTCCTTGCGCTTCGGGGTAGAGACCAACTGGGGACTCCTGGGGGGCAATGGGCCGGGGGCCTACTACGATGTGGAAGGGCGCGCGCCGCAGTCGCTGGCCACTTCGTTCCAGGCAGCAGACGTCCGCGCGTTGCGCATGGTGGTCGAATGGCTGCACATGGACATCGGCCTGCGCTGGTCCCGGCCGGCCGACCTGTGGTGTTTCCCCCTGGAAACGGTGTCGAATTCCGAAGCCGGCTTCGAGTGTGTGTATCAGGGGTCTTGCGTGATGCCAATCTGGACGATGACGTTGGAACCGGGCAAATCATGGGATGCGGAATTCACCGTGGCCTTGCGAGAAGCATAGCGGTATCCGTTTCGATTTCACGGATGACACGGATTGGCCAAGAAGTTTAACTTTCTGGGAAGTTGAACTTCTTGGCCAGAATCTGAGAAATCTGCGCAATCCGTGAGTGGCAGCGTCTTATGCTATGATCTCCCCGGTTTGGATTCGTTGCAACTTGTCCAAACTATGGTTGGCTTCAACGTATCGGATCGTGCCGGAGCGGGAGCGCATGACCACAGAGTGTGTGTAGGCCTTGTCCGAGGTATAGCGCACACCGCGCAGCAATTCGCCGGAGGTAATGCCCGTGGCGGCAAAGAAGACGTTCTCGCCGGAAACCAACTTGTCGAGGGTCAGCACTTCTTGCAGATCAAGGCCGACCTCGCCGGCGGCTTGGCGTTCCTTCTCGTTGCGCGGCCACAGACGTCCCTGCATGTCGCCGCCCATGCACTTCATGGCGCTGGCCGTGATCACCCCTTCGGGCGTTCCGCCGATGCCCATCAGCACATCCACGCCCGTATCCTTCATCGCCGCCAAGATGGCGCCGGCCACATCGCCATCCGTGATCATCTTGATGCGCGCGCCAGTTTCGCGGATCTCGTGGATGAGATTCTTGTGGCGAGGGCGGTCGAGCACCACGACCGTGAGGTTCTCAACGGTCATACCTTGAGCTTTGGCGATGTTCTGCAAATTCTCGGCGACTGACGCTTCGATATTTATTGCCCCTTTGGCAGTCGGGCCAACCGCGATCTTGTCCATGTACACGATGGGGCCTGGGCTGTACATCGTGCCACGTTCGGCGATCGCCACGACGGCAATTGAGCCGGGCCGCCCGAGGGAGAGCAACCGGGTGCCGTCAATGGGGTCTACGGCGACATCCACGTCGGGGTGCTGGCCATTGCCGACACGCTCCCCGTTGTAGAGCATGGGGGCTTCATCTTTTTCCCCCTCGCCGATCACGACGATGCCGTCCATGGTGACCATGTCCATCATGGCCCTCATGCCATCTACCGCTGCCTGATCAGCCCCGATTTTGTCCCCTCGACCCATCCATCTGGCCGCATTTAACGCCGCTGCTTCGGTGACGCGCACCAGTTCCAGGGCAAGGTTACGATCCGGTATGTTACTCATTTGTTACCTCCTGTGATAGTAAATGTGTTCGGCTCTGAACGACAAATTTCGAACCCAGTTCAAACTGGGCGCGAAAAGAATACTGCCACATCTCGATTTGGGTAGTAATAGTCGTTGAAGCTGCAAAAACGCCCGCCATTTTTCTGATAGAAACGGATGGCCGGCACGTTCTTGGTTTGCGCTTCCAGAATCATGTAATGCAGCCCATAGGAGCGTGCCCAATCTGCGGCTGCTTCCAGCAACATAGCGCCAATGCCTTTGTGTCTTTCCTCCGGGGCTACGATCAGGTTCGTTACGTGGGCCGTCTCGTTCCAGATCACCGGTTGTGCGTCCACAAATCCTTTTACTTCGTCCCCTTCCGCAGCAACCAGGAAACAACCCACGCCTTGCCAGTGACTAACCAATTCGTCGCTGGGCCGGGGGTAGAGTACTTGGACGGAACGGGGCAACCGAATCGTCTGAAAAGAGACCGTGAGCGCTTCCATTTCTTTGTTTACATCACCTCTTTTCTGCATTTGCCACACAAACTCGGTAGAAAATGAACCATCTAGTTGAATACATTGATTCAGGTCGGCCAAATCGGCCATGCGAATCTCCATTGCTATCAATTCCTTTCAGGAAGTTGCGTTCTGTGAAAGGCCAGAACCAGGGCTAGATCGTCATCTTTTCTCACCCAGTACGTTGGTGTCCCCTCTTTCTCGACGACGGTTGGATGGAGCATTGCGCCACGGTAGCCGGCGTCAAACGAAGCGGGATCAATCATGACGGCGACGGGACGGATCCCGCGATCTTTCAGCGTGCGCAGGGCCTTGATCCAGCGAATGTCTGGGGAGGGGGAGATGGCGATTGCCGTTGTGCCTCGCCCGAATAAAAGGTGGTCAATGGTCAATACCTCAAAGAGTGGTACATGCCCTTCCGCTTGCAATACAGCCAACGATTGGAGGAGGCGATTCAGTTGCCGCAGGCCGCGGTCGGCCTGGATGACTTCGCGGTGCTGCCCGTATGCCAGCAGCCCAACCGAGCGATGGCGCAGAAGAAAGTGGTGGGCCAAGGAGGCTGCAATCGTCACCACGTACTCCTCCGTCGTTGGCGTAATCTGCGGTTCACCCTTGTCCAGATGCAGCATGGCAGGTTCCGGCTTTGGCAGAATGTCCAGGGCGGGATCAATGGCTTGCACATCCGTGTGCAGATCGAGAATCAGCCAAACGTCTGTGGCGGGATCAAGCTCGAATTCCTTGACGATGAGGCGACCCTTGCGGACAGACGAGGGCCAATGTATGCGGTTGTAGCTATCGCCCTGCACGTAATCACGGACACCGGCAGCGCTGGGTGTGACGTAGTGTGTGCGCCGGCGCACGGCTTCGCCGCCGGTCAGCCGGCCCATCGGCAGCGCCAGGTTCGGCAGGGGTACAACCGCCGGATAGACCACCAGGTTGTGGACCTCCGGCAGTTGGCGCGTAAACTTGAACAGCCCCAGGGGGTCGCCGCTAATCATTTGGGCCGGCCCCATTCGAAAACGTCCTCGTTTGCGGCATAGCGTTTTGGTCACCCATCCTCGTTCGTGTCGTGGGGGGATGCTGTTAAGCACCTGGCTTGGGTTGTGTCCGGGCATTTCCGACTCGTCGCGCATTTCAAGCCACAATTTCGGAAGAAAGCTGCTGTTTTCGGCAATAAAACGTTCCTCCACGTATTCTCCAACCTGCGACTGTTCGGTCACCAGCTCCCGGCGCACACGGATCCAGTGTACACTTGACCAGGCCCACCCGAAAGACAACACCAGGGTCAGACCCACAACGTAGGTCAGGTTGAAAAGTAAAGGCCGGCCGGTGTAGAGCGCGATAGCGCCGAGCAGGATGAAAATCCCCAGGAGCAATCCGGCGCGCCGCATCTCCTCAGGTTCCTACTGGCTCTGTTGACCTTGCGACGGCGTTCTGGGGACCGGCACCGAATGGAGCAGCTCCTCGATGATCCGGTCGGCCTGCACGTTCTTGAGCCGGGCCGCCGGACTGATAATCAGACGATGGGCCAGCGTCGGTTGGGCCAGTTCTTTGATGTCATCGGGTATCACGTAATCGCGGTCGAATGTTGCCGCCCGTGCCTGGGCCATTTTGTAGAGCGCCAGTGATCCGCGCGGACTTGCTCCCAGATAGACGTCTGGATGCGTGCGGGTGCCATGCACCAGGCGAACAATGTATTTTTTCACCAGGTCGTTTACATACACTTCGCGCACCCGCTGCTGGACTTCTCGTAATTCGGTGACGCTGAGCACTTTCTCCAACGTCAGCAGCGGGTGTTCGTACTGCTGCGATTCTATCATGGCCACTTCGTCCATTTCGCGCGGATAGCCCAGGTGCACGCGCACCAGAAACCGGTCAATCTGGGCCTCCGGCAAGGGAAAAGTCCCTTCATATTCAATCGGATTTTGGGTTGCCAGGACGAGAAACGGACGCGGCAGGGGATATGACGTGCCATCTACCGTCACTTGCTGTTCACCCATCGCTTCCAGGAGCGCCGATTGCGTCTTCGGCGTGGCCCGGTTGATTTCGTCCGCCAACACAATTTGCGAAAGGATGGGGCCGGGACGAAACTCAAATTCGCGGGCTTTCTGATTGTAAATCGAAACACCGGTCACGTCGCTGGGAAGCAGATCGGGCGTGAACTGAATGCGACTAAATGTGCAACCGAGAGATTGTGCCAACGACCGGGCCAGCATGGTCTTCCCCACACCCGGCACGTCTTCGATCAACAGATGGCCTTCGCAGAGAAGAGCCAGCAGAATGAGTTGAATCTCTCTCTCTTTGCCAAAAATGACTTGCTCGATATTCTTGGCAACCCGTTCTACGGAGCGTTGTACATTTTTCATAGGCTGTGGCGTTTCTCGGCAACATCGGTGTTAGGTGCGAGAATCATTGCCAACACGTTTCTATAATAAGCTGGACATTGGCGTTTTCTGCTTTAGCCACAGAATAACACAGATTTTCACGGAAT
>CAYWAK010000044.1:0-15286 GCA_964455755.1 uncultured Ardenticatenales bacterium
TTGTTTGAGCAGAGCGCTGACCACTGCTACTGGCTTCACAACGGGGGACGACGTGAATCACGCAAAACAACATCGTTTGGGACTGACCGCAGCCTTGCTCGTCATTCTGCTGGTGCCGCTCTACGTGGCGGTGTCGGTAGGGGCCGCACCGATCATAGGCGAGACCTATTGGCGCGATGACTTCACCGGCGCGAGCGGAATCAGTGCGCAACAAGGCGTAACCGTGACCGGTGGGCAAGTCCTTGCAGGCACAGGGCAATACACCTGGACGCAAAGCTCGCGCGACGATTTTATTTCCGGCGACTTGTTCCATCTCGATGCCGATACCCTTCCCGGTGATTTGCGTCTGGCCGAAGAGGGCTTGCCGGTGAACCACGTGTTGAGCGCGGACGCCGCCTCCCGCCAGTCTGCGCCGGCGATTGCTGCTGCCCCGGACGGCACGCTGTACGCCGCCTGGGAAGACCTGCGCGATGGCCAGTGGAACGTGTACCTCAGCAAGAGCACCGATGGCGGTGCCACCTGGAGTGCCAATCGGCCGGTGCGGCCCACCGACTCTGCCGTGGCCCGGCGTGCACCGGACATCGTGGCCGCTGGCGGCGGCAAGGTGTACGTCGCGTGGGAAGAATCTGCGGGCGGCACGGCCGACACAGACATCATGTTCACCGGCAGCGCCGATGGCGGAAATAGCTGGGCCGAGCCGGTGCAAGCTGTCTATGACATTAGCTCATCGTACCAGCGCACGCCCGCTCTGGCCCTGGATGCAGGCGGCACACTCTACATTGCCTGGGAAGAACAAAAAGGGGGGAACGGAGACATCTACGTCACGCGCAGCACGAACGGTGGCACGAGCTGGGCGTATGGCGTGCGGGTGAATGATGATAGCACGACCCTCGATCAAACGTTGCCCACCCTGGTCGCCGGAAGCGCCGGCCATCTCTACCTGGCCTGGTCTGATCGGCGAAACGGCAACGACGACATTTACTTTGCAGCCAGCACGAACAGCGGCCAATCATGGGGCACGAACGTTAAGGTGAACGCCGACGGCGGTTCGACTGTGCAGACTGAGCCCAGTCTGGCGCGGGACGGCCTCGGCAATTTGCACCTGGCCTGGCGCGATGGCCGCAACGGCGACGCCGACATCTACTATGCGCGCAGCACCAACGAGGGCGCTGCCTGGCAAACCAACCGCCGCGTAAATCAGGATGATCCGGGGGCGTTGCAATACCTGCCGGCAGTCGCCGCGGACGACGCCGGACGGGTTTACGTTGCCTGGCGGGACAATCGCGATGGCGCGCACAACATCTACGCAGCCCGTAGCGAAGACGGCGGCGCTACCTGGTTGGCCGAGGCCCGGGTGAACAATGATTCCCCGACCAACTTCTTCCACGATACGCCGGCGCTGACCTTCGGCGGGGGACAGCGATTGGCCCTGGTCTGGCGCGACAGCCGGACCGGCAGCCCCGACATTTACGGAGCGATCTCAAATAACCGTGGCAGCTCGTGGGCGGGCAATTTCCGCCTCAACGATGACGGCGGTGTAGCCGCACAATACCAGCCGGTACTGGCACTCGATGGCGATGGCCTTCATGCAGCCTGGCAGGATTTCCGCGAAGATGGCACGGGCCAATCCGATGCGGACATCTACTACGCGCGCAGCGCCGACGGCGGCCTGACGTGGTCTCCCGACGTGAAAGTCAGCGATGACGGCGATAGCCAGGCCGGCCAGAGCGAGCCGAGCATGGCAGTGACCGGCACCAAAACGTACTTGGCTTGGCGCGATACGCGCGGTGGCGAAGGCAACATCTATTTCGCTTCCTCCGCCAACGGCACAACGTGGTCGGCGAACATTCGGGTCAACGACGACACGTCCGTTGCGGACCAGGGCCATCCCAGTCTGGCCGTCGACGCCCTGGGTCGCCTCTACCTGGCGTGGCAGGATCGCCGCCGCGGACATTACGACATCTACTTCGCCACCAGCACGGACGGGGGTGCGACCTGGAGCGCAAACGCGCGGGTCAATCAGGATGGCGGATCTGCCGATCACACGGCGCCTTCGCTGGCGGTGAGTGCCGGTGGCAGCCAGATTTTTGTGGCCTGGCAGGATGGCCGCAACGGCAACGACGACATTTTCTTCGCGCAAAGCACAAATTCCGGTGCAATCTGGACCGAAACGCGCGTGAACGATGATGGCGGGACGGCCGCGCAAGGATACCCGGCGTTGGCTTGGGCGCCCGGTGGCACGTTGCACCTGGCCTGGCGCGACGCGCGGTTGGGAGACAACGACATCTTTTACGGGCGCAGCACCAACGGCGGCACGTCCTGGAGTCAGAATGCGCGGGTCAACGATGACGTGGGAGCGAGCGACCAGGCTGCGCCCCACGTGGCGGCCGGGTCCGGCGGAAATGTGCTCCTGACGTGGGAAGATCGCCGTGGCGGCGATTACGACATCTACACCGCGCGCAGCACGGATGGTGGCCAGCATTGGGGCGCGAGCGCCAGCGCGACCGGAGAGGCCGGCAGTACCGCGCAGCATTTGCCTTCCGGCGCGTTGGCCGACGACGGCAACGCCTTCCTTGTGTGGCAGGATGATCGCCGCGTGGAGCAGAACATCTACTTTTCGCGGGAGGGCACGTTCTACGCCTCCGGCACATTTGCCACCAAGACGTTTGACACCGGTTGGGCTACCTCCTGGGGGCCGTTGTCCTGGGAAAACGTGATGCCGGCCGGAACGGCGCAGTCATTCGAGAGCCGCACCGGGCCGGTTGGCGTGCCGGGCAGTTCGTGGAGCGCATGGTCGCCGGTGCCCTCACCAGGAACCATTTTGCCCAATCCACTCTCCCGCTACGTGCAGGTTCGCGCCACGTTCACGACGACCGACCCCTTCACGACGTCGGTGCTCAACGCGCTCACGCTCGGTTACACGCGGTACAATGCGACCGGCGTCATCACCTCGGTGGTCATCAGCCCATCGCTCATCGGCCAGTGGGGCAGCGTGCGGTACACGGCAACCGTGCCGCTACACACGAGCGTACAGGTGGACGTCCTGTCGGCCGGCGGCGTCATGCTGCTAACCAATGTGCCCAGCGGTGCGAGTCTGGCGGCGATAGACGTGGCGACCTACCCCACGATCCGATTGCGCGCTACGCTGCACAGCACTGCGGGCAACGCCACCGCCAGCCTGGAGGAGTGGGAGGTGACCTGGACACAGGCGACGCCAACCCCCACGCCGACCGCAACTACCACGGCGACGCCCACAACAACGCAAACGCCCGTTGCCACGGCTAGCCCCTCCGTCACGCCGGCGGGGGAGGCTGGCGCGTACGGCCTGTTCCTGCCGGTGATTCGGCGGGAGTAGGCAGCGCACTTGAGGTCTGCACGAATAGGCCGCTCGCGTTTTGCAAGGATATCTTCTGCGTCATTGTCGTCGAGAGTGACGTGATTGCTCGCACGGGAATCGAGTGAGCAGGCCCGGCGCGGAGGATAGCGATTTGCAAAAATGTATAGAAACGAGTATAATTTCCTGTAGTTTCACACAGGTTTGAGCCAAGGCAATCGTTGTGTGCGGCCATGCGTCTCATCGAAGCCATTGCAGAGCTTGCCATAAGGCGCGACTGCCAAATTCCATTCGTAGGATGGGGCTACGTTGACAACCACCTCCAATACGGAAAAACCGCAAGACCTCCTCACGCTTCGTGAAGCCAGCGACATGCTGGAAGTCCATCCGGCTACCTTGCGTACCTGGGCCGATCAGGGAAAGTTGCCGGTGTACCGCACCGCCGGCGGTCACCGACGGTTTGCTCTGGAAGATGTTCAGTCGTTGAGACGTGCAGAACAACATCCTGGCCGTCGTCAGAACGTAGAGACGCTCATTTATTCTGCCCTGGGCCGCACGCGCATGCAAATCTCGGAAGGAAAGCTGTCAGCGCAAGGCATCTACGCCCACTACGACGAAGCCACTCGCGAACAACACCGGCGGTTGGGCCAGCGATTGTTGCGCCTGGTTATGAACGCCTTGGCCAGCGACACGGAATCGCGCTTAGACGTGGACCAAGAAATACGGCTTCTTGGACGGCTCTATGCGCAAATGGGAAAACGAAACCACCTCTCCTTGCGCGAGGCTGTGCAGGTCTTCCTCGTGTTCCGCGACATGCTGCTGGAAAGTGCCTTGCAGACCGCCGCCGGACAAGTCCCGTCTTCGGACGCAATGAGCTTATACCGTCAGATCAACGGTCTGGTAGACCAGATACTCCTCGCCATGGTGGATCATTATGAATGATAAAGATGTTCGTCCTTCTTCGCGACGCAAACCGGTTACCCGGGTGCCAAGCGATTCCTTTTTCTATGAAAAAGTAGTCCCGGCGCTATTGGTCCTGCTGGTTATCGTGACACTCGTGCTCATTGTGGCAACGGTCGCTGTGATCTTCGATATCATCCCCCACGGATGAGCCTCGCGGGCACAGGGGCCGGCTACCCCGCACAGCGGGAAGCTCGCCCAACCGACAGCTTGTTGCAGCAGAAAGGAGAATTTCCATGAACCTGAATGTTTGGCTTCCATTTCCCTCCGCACTGGTTACGTTTCTGTTTAGCTTCTTCGTCTTCAAGCGGTACCGGGAACGTGGAGGCGCCCACCTGCTCCTTTGGGGCGTCGGGCTGGTGATGTACGGGCTGGGCAGCATCAGCGAAGCTTACAACACGGCCATTGGCTGGAATCCGCTGGTCTTCCGCGTCTGGTATCTCTGCGGCGCAATGCTCGTCGCCGCCTGGCTCGGACAGGGCACGGTCGCCCTCCTGTGGAAGCGCTGGAGCCGGCCGCTCCTGATCCTGCTGACCCTGGGGTCGCTGTTTGGCCTCTACCGCGTGGCGACGGCGAAACTGGACCAAACGTTGCTGGCGGAAGAAGTAACCGCCGTATCCCCCACCGGCGACCTCGCCCCGCAGCAACTCACCGCGCTGGCCGCCGCCGCCATCCAGACGACCGCGCTCGGTAGCGACGGAAAGGTGGACGAGCGCCGGCTCTCGCCGCTGGCCAGCACCATTTTAGCCTACGCACAGCGCAACGGCGTGGATGTGCCCACCGCCACCGAGGCCACGTCCGACGGGGCCAACGTGAAAGCAACCGTGGACGGAAAGACCGTCTTGCTCGGTCATGCCGATTGGCTGGCCGGCCAGGGCGTTGATGTCACCACATCCGGCACCAGCGACGAACTGATTCTGGCGGTAGACGGGCAACAGGCCGGCATGTTGGATTTCAAATTGAGCCGTGAGTTACACGGACACGCCATCACCAGCGCCGGCGTGCGCGTCCTGACCCCGATCTTCAATATCTACGGCCTGCTCACCCTGGTCAGCGGCGCGATCTACTCCGCCTGGATTTTCTTGCGCAAGCGCATCATGCCCAACCGCGTGATCGGCAACGTGTTGATTGCCGCCGGCGCGCTCATGCCGGCCATCGGGGGCATTCTCAGCCGCTTTGGTCTGGGCGGCTACCTGTACCTCGGCGAACTGCTCGGGGCGATCCTGATGTTTATCGGCTTCCTGCAGGCCACGTCAAAAGCCCCGGAACCCGCGACCCGACCGGTCACGGAACCGGTAGCGTAGCCAACAGAGAGACTGGCGCAGTTTCAAGAACTGCGCCAGTCTGCCAGACCTCTTACCGGGAAATATAGGCGTACTTCCACACAGCCCAGTCCTGACTGGACGAGCCGTTTGCCTCTACCCGCAAAATGAAGTCAATCTTCTTCCCCGCCCATGCATTCAGGGATTTGTCTATCGTCTTCAGATTGCCATCGTAGCTGTCGGTAACGCTGGCGATCCAGGTGTTTGTGCCTCCCTGCGGGCGCAGCATAACCCGGAAGCGTACGTTGCCGGCATTCGCGCCCGCCAGCAAGCCGACCGTGGCTTTGAAGTGATCGCCGGCCTGCACCACGTAGCCAGAATAGTAGACGTCCGTAAATGCCCCTTCTATCAAGCCATTGTTCACCCACTGTGGGTGCATTTCCAGCACCTTGCTCGCTGTCGTGCCATCCTCCAGTTGCGCGTTGCTCACCCAGCGGGCAAAGCCGCGGTCATCGTTGCCAGCTCCCGGCCAGGGTAAACTGCCGGCGCCGCTGGAATAATGTGCCTTGTCCGCATTCGTGACGAGGTTGTAGGGCGAGAGCGGAACCACCACAACCGGCGGCACAATGATGCTGATGCACGACAGGGTGAACTGCGCGTTGTTCGACACCATCGCGTTTGGCGATAGGATACGCACTCGCTTCCAATACGATCCCGCAGTCCCCAGATTCCACGTGTCGTTCACCGTGTGTGTGCCGGCCGAGGCAAAGGTAACAGTTTCGACCGGCGCGTTGGCTCCGTCGCTGCGCTCCCACTTGTACTGGACCGTACCCGGCCCGTTGGCCGTGATCACCGCTGAGAAGTTGAACGTCTCAGGACAGCCGGCGTGACTTTCGGGCGACACCTGTGCGGTGACGTTCGTCACGGCGAAGGGCGGCGTCGTGGGCGTGGGCGACGGGGTTGGCGTCGGCGTAGCGGTCGCCGTCGGCTGCGGTGTTGGCGTGGGCGGCACAGTCCCGACCGACAATGCGGCGACGTCCACGTTGCAAGACACGTACGACGCGCTGGCCGAAACCCAACCGGTTTCGCCGGTTTGCTGCACCTTTACCTCGAGCCACTGTCCGTCCGGGCTGCGTGACAACGGCGTGAGGCGGGTGCCGCTCGAAAGCTTGCGGATCGGCGGATCATAGACCGTTCCCGGTCCGCTGCGGAAATTCAAGTTATTCGTCGTCACCGTGCAGAGCGCTTCGGAGACAGTCACTTTGGCCTGTGCGCGGCCCTCGCCGCCGGCGTTCTTGGCGACCAGTGTGTAGACCGTGTCTTGCTCCGGCGCCGGCACGTCCCGGCTGCCGGCCGGCCCGACCGCGCCGACCGCCGGTTCAATCGTCACCGTGTCGGCCTGCTCCGTGTCCCAGGTCAGGCGCACGGTCGCCACCTGGCCTTTTACCAGAGACGAAGGGTCAACGGTAAATGATTTGACCTTCGGCGCATCCGGCGGGGGAATGGTGACCACCACTTCCTGCGACTTCTGCACGGTTTTGCCCTGGTTTGAGGCAATCAGCGTATAGGTTTTGGTCTGCTGCGGCGTATCGGTCTGCTCACCGGCATTGTCTACCGTGCCGAAGGGCTGCAGGGTCACGCTGTCGGCATTGCTGACTTTCCATTTGATCGTCACTGGCTGGCCCTTCGTGACCTCCGTGGGGAAGACCGACCACGTCTCGACGATCGGCGCGCCCGGCTCCGGCGAAGGCGTTGGTGTCGGGTTCGAGACGCCGATGGTCAGTGGCTTCTCGACGCTGCGGAAACGGTTCGTGGCCACGATGGTCAGGTCGGTGGAGGCGGGAAGCCCTTGCGGAAATGTGTATTCTCCCGCGCGTGGGTCAAGGCCGCTGACCATCGGGCGCAGCTCCACAGTCTGCGCGTTGTCTATCTCCCAGCGAATGGTAACCGGTTGGCCGGCGATGGGGTCGGCCGGATCTACGATGGCGCTGCGGATCGTGGGGGCGCGCGTGAACCAGAATGCCAGCAACAAACAGAGCGCCAAAAGCGGGATCAAGATGAGCGGGGGCAGCCATGTGGGGATCATCGCCTTGCTCTGCAACTCCCCGTCCAATGTTTGTGACGTGCCGTCGGGTGAGCTGACCTGGGTCGAAAACGCGTGGGACTTGGTCCCGCCAATCCAGCGGCGGTGGCGCGGCTCCGCGCGAAACTCTGTGGCGGCCGCCTGTCCTTCCGGCACCTTCAACTGGGATTGCGGCGGCTGGAAGACCAGCTCGTTTGCACGATCTTTCCACGTCACGTCAAAGCTTTGGGGCGTATTGCCACGGTTCTCCACCCGAACTTGAGCAGGCTTACCGGCCTGGACCCTTTCCGGGCGGATTTGCGTGCTGAATTCAGAAAACGCGCCAACGGTCAACGTCACCGCCAGCTCGGCAACCTGGTCCGGTGCGTCCTGACTGGTTGCCCGGATTTTCAAAGGATAACGGCCTGCGCGGCTTTGTGATGCGCGCGGGGGTTGGATGGACAGAACGACTTCCTGCTGCGTGCCGGGCAACAACTGAATGAGGGACGGTGGAGCAGGTATCCATGCGGGAGGTATGCCCTCGACCACCACCTCGAAGTGGTCCACGACCGGCCCCTGGTTCAGCAGGATAATGGGCACAGAAACGCTACTCCCAGGTTCGACAGATAGCGCGGATGTTTCCGAAAATATGCCCACTCGCCCGGCTCCAGGGCTAGAGCGGACCGCGCTGAGCGCGGCCATCGTGCCGTTGGATAGGAGGACGCTCTGGGCCGGTCGTTTGGCGCGCTCCAGACGGATCCAAATATCACCAACACGGATCGGCTTGTCCGGCGGCCACACCTCGGGTATGCCCGGCAGCAGCTTCACGTTGGCCAGGTAGGTGCCGTTGGTGCTGTCCAGGTCGCTCACCTTGTACTCTGTGCCATTGAACTCCACCTTCGCATGGTGGCGGGAAATTTTCTGGTAGTCGAGCACCAACGAATTGTCCGATCCTCGCCCGATGGTGATCTCTCCTCCCTTGACGGGTTCTGCACGGACACTGCCATCTGGGGCCATGACCATGAGGCGGTCTTGCTGCAAACCGGATGGCGCCTCTGGAAATTCCTGGAGAATAGAAGGTCCCCGGTCGGCAACGATGCTCTGCTGATACTGGGTCATCAAACTTGCAGCGCCTTCCATTGCCGTGGGCGCTACCGTAGCGGCGGTGGCGGCCGGCAATACGTCGGCCAGTGCCTTGGCCAGGCCGGCCGCGGTTGGGAAGCGGTCACCCGGGTCCTTTTCCAGCGCGCGCAAGATGACCCGTTCGAGTGGTTCCGGCAAATCGGCGCGAATCGAGCGCGGCGGTGGCGGCGGCTCCTTTGTGTGATAGCGAATGGCCTCGGTAATCGTCTTGACGCGGAAAGGCAGCCGCCCGACGGCCAGTTCATAGAGCAGAATGCCCAGGGAATAGACATCGCTGCGCGCATCGGTCTCCTCGCCCAGGGCCTGTTCGGGTGACATGTAGGCGGGTGTGCCCATGGAAGAGCCTTCTTGGGTTACAAGCCCTCCCTCCAACAGCTTGGCCAGACCCAGATCGGTGAGTACCGGCCGGTACGGGAAGGAATCGCCCGGCTCGGCCTTGAGCATGATGTTGTCCGGCTTGACGTCGCGATGCAGCACGCCCTGGTGGTGTGCATAATCCAGCGCCAGCGCGACCTGGCGTACCAACTGGACGGCTTCGGGAAGGACAATCCACTTGCCGGAAGCCTTCAAATCCTGGAGCAGCTTGCGCAAGTTGTCGCCGGGAATAAGCTCCATGACGATGTAGAGGAGCGATTTTTCCTGACCAAAATCGAACACTTTGACGATGCCGGGGTGGTCGAATCGGGCCGCGGTACGCGCCTCCTGCAAGAAACGCTCCTGGAAATTGGGCCGGTTGGCAAATTGGGGATGCATGACTTTGATGGCAACGTCGCGTTGAAGCGTGATGTCGCGTGCTTTGAAGACAGCCCCCATTCCCCCCTCACCCAAGAGGCTGACAAGTTGGTAACGCCCCAGCGATTGACCAATCAGTTTTTTCATCGTCCCTTCCCCTTCCTTTGCCTGTACGGGGTTCAGTCACGGTTCCGGCGAAGCTCGCCGGTGACTGACAATCCTTGTGGAATCCTAGCCCAACCGATAGAGAGACCCATCGCTTCCGGGCACGTACATTTTACACGCAACAGCGTCCAAATGCAAGCCATCGCGTGCTCTGAAGACAACCCCCATTTTCCCCTCACCCAAGAGGCTGACAAGTTGGTAACGGTCCGGCGATTGGCCGACGAGTTGTTCATCCTCCATCATTGGGTAGGCAAAGGCCTACTGCCGTTGAATCTCTAGCGAGAATGTCGTGTGTGCCGGTTTGTTGGCCTCGATGATGCGCTCCACCGTCGGGCGATCCACGCGCTGCCCTTTCGGGATACGCAGTATCACATCGAAATGATGCGGCCGGTTATCCGGCTCCATGATTTGGGGCACAACGCCCGTGTAGATTTCCAGGATCCGGCTCAATCCCCACCGTGTACCCCGTCGCCGGTAAAGTTCGGCAGCCTGGGCCACCACAGCCCTGCGCTTCTCGATCGGCCACTTTTCATCGAGAGTCAGAGCCAACCAGCCGGCCAACTGATCGAGAAAGAAGGGAGGAACCGTACGCGGGTCCAGATAGAGATCAAAATTATCCACCACCTGCTCGATAGGCGAAAGTACGCCCTCAAAGGCGAGCAGGAATCGTCCCAGAAAGGGGTCATCACGAAAAATGGGCGGCAGGTATTGCAGGTACCGGCTGCGATCTGCAGGCAAGCCAAAGGCATCGTCATCGGAAGACTGTGCCAGGTCCGGCGGTGGTGCGGCGGGCGGGGCCGGCGGCGCAGGGGGAAGCGCGGACGCGCCCGGCTTCACCTCTTGGCCGACCGTTACCCCGGACAGCTCCTCAACGCCGACCGCCACGCCGGCAGCCGGTTTGGCCGTTTCTTTCGCGACAGGCTTGGGTGCTGCTTCCACTTGCAGGACATACGGCCCGATGGTGAAAGGTTCACCATACGAGAGCGTGTACGGATCGTTTGGCGCAAGTTTCGTCTTCCCGATCAGAATACCGTTGCTGCTCTTCAAGTCGATCAAACGAATCTGGTCGTCCTCGAAGAGCAGGCGCGCGTGATGGCGTGACACGCGGTCGTGCAGCAATTGCAAATGGTTCGTTTTGCTGCGACCCATATTGAATGGGCTCTCTTCCACAGGAACCACGCGCTCCGGCTCATCCGGAGTTTCGATTCGCAGTATGGCGAGAACGTGCGCGTTAGTCACCAAGTCGCTCCTTCAAAATGTCAGTTGCCGGTGATCAGTAATCGGTGATCGGGTGCCACGTAACCATTCCCAATTGACCTACCGTACCTCCACGCGATGTTCGGCGGAGGCGATCAATCCATGCACAGGCACATCGAGCCGTCCGGAAATTTCGGTACGTTCTCCCGAAGAACGCACCTGGAACAAGTGCAGCGTTTCGATAAATTCGAAGCCGCGCACAGATTGCAGGCATGTGTACACGTCGGACGGGTAAAGATCCCGGCCAAACGGCCAGCCATTGCCCTCCTGCCCGCCTACAATCGGGTTGAGGAAGCGATAGAGTTGTCGTTCCACGTCTCTGCGCACACGTTCCGGGTCGGCATTGTGGCTGCTTACCAGCGCCATCTCGACAGCAACCCAGATGTATGCCGGCTCACGAATGTCGAGCCGCACCGTCAGCAAGCGGGCATCGTCCAGATAGCGACCTACGATTTGCCGCATGTCCTCGTCGAGGCGCAGTTGTTCCGGGGCAATGTATCCCTCCGGGCGATTGACCTTTGGCACGAGAAGCACAAAGACCTGTCCCCCGGCCAGGTCTTTTTCTGCCGCCGAGGATGTCGGCTGCACACAGCGGGCACGCTGGACGCGAGAATCGGCCAAGCGGGCCAGGGCCTCGTAATCTTCCGCTGTAACCGCGCGGCTGCGCGTACGCAAAAGTTGTGGCGCGCGCATTTGGGCCATTTCGATGGTTTCGGGGTCGATCCCGCCGACAGCCTCAGCATGATTGGTCACCCGGTCAATGTACGGGATGGAAGTTTTCGGCACGGTCAGGGTGTGCGCCTGGACGTTGCCGGCGACACCGCCGCCATAGCGGTATGTGGAAAAGCGAATGCGCGCACCGCGTGGCGGAATGGCGCCGTACGCCTGCACCGAACCATCGCGTTGGCGCAGCGCCGGCCCAAAGCGCACCTCACCGGTAGCGCTATCACACGTGAAGTGTTTGTCAAAGGGGCCTGAATCGGCAAAGTCCGGCACTTCGCGCCATGCTTCCCATTCCTCGCTGCCCTGCGCCTGCACCTCGATGGTCTCCTCTTCTGCCCGGCGCAAGAGAGGGGTATGTTCCACGAAGAAAACCTGGCCCGGCGAACCATCGGAGCGGCCCAAAACCTCCTCGTGAACCACCGATGCGTGGGTCGCCGGCACGGAGCCTCCCCAGCTATTGGCCACGACGTTGCGAACTTTGGGAGATGCTTCGTAATTCGGGCCGGCCACGTCGCCCCCCACAACCCGGCAACGCACCCAAAAAGCCCGGTGCTTTTGCAGCTCCCGTTGGGCAATCTTGGATAACCGCAGCATGACCATACCCGATTTGTTCATGCCACCGGTAGAATCTTTTTCGACAACCGCCGGCAGCCAACGTCGCGCCCCCTCCTCGCCCAACCAACCCTCCCACTGCCAGGGCGGATTGTTAGGATCTATGCCCATGCCAATGGCTGTTGGACACGTCAACTCCAGGCCCAGCACATGATGGCTCAGATCGTTTTCAAAGCCAAAGTAGAGCGCGTCACCGACGCGTGGTCTGGCTCCAAACGCCGAAAACTCATAGCCGGTGACCCCCAAATGCTGCAGATTGTGTTCACGATAGGCCGGCTTGCCCTTCGCCTGGCCAGGCATTTCGCGCGTCAGCAGGGCCGTAAGCACGGGAGGCCGGATTTCGCGATCCCGGTCGGTGCTGAAGACCACGGACGGACGAGTCTCCGTGCGTACCGTGGCCAGCTCCGTATGCTTGGGGATCACGATGCTCTGCGGCTGCGGCGAAGAGAGGTAAAACGTAGCCTCCGTTCGTGCCGATTCGGGCGCGCGCAGCTTCAGCCCCAATAGCTCCATGAATTTGATGTAGTTCTTCTCCGGCACCTGGTTAAGGCGGTACAAAACCATCTCCGTCATCCAGGCAAACAGTTCCACAAGTGTAATTCCCGGGTCGCTTACGTTGTGGTCTGTCCAATCCGGGCACGATGCGGCAATGCGTTTCTTGGCTTCGTCAACGATGTCCTGAAAGGTGCGATCGTCTAAGTTTTGTGTGGGTAGCCCCATGCAGGTGCTCCTTCGATTTTGGCTTGTTGGGTGGCGCGCTGTGTATTACGTATTGCGTGCTGCGCCACTTCTCTATCTCCCCGCTCCCCGCGCTACGCTTCTTCAGGAATCAGGTAGAACGGGTACACCAGGCTCCGATTGCTGTGCGTGGCCGCGACCCGATATTGAACCGAGATGATCAGGCGGGCCCTGTCGCTTTCGTCTTGGGTGACGTCTACCCGCTGCACTTCAATGCGTGGCTCCCAACGGCCCAGCGCTTCGGTAACGTAGCGGCTGGCCTGGCCGGCCGTCGCCGCGTTGTTGGGCGCAAAGACCAACTCGTGGATTTGACAGCCGAATTCCGGACGCATCACCCGCTGCCCTGGCGCTGTGGCCAGGATAATGCGAATGGACTCTTCGATTTCATCGTCATCGTTGGTCAGCGCGACCGTCCCGCGCTCGTCAAGTGCGGGGGGAAACCGCCACCCCCGGCCGATGATCGGATTGTTTCTCACCATTGTTCCTCCGCACTTGTCAATTGATCTTCACCAGCCCACCCTTGACATCTAACGTTGCTCCGGCTTTGACCTCTCCCATGGCATTTGCGCTGAGCGAGAACGTCTGCCCTTTCAGCTCCAGGCTGCCGGTCGCTTCGATGGTCAGGTTGGCGCCACTTTTCACCGTCATGTTCGCCGTGGATTGCAAGGTCAGCTCGCTTTTCGAATCGTCCAGGATCAGGGTGTGCCCGCCGGCAGTTTCCAGAATCACAGTTTTCTTTTCGTCGGCCAATGTCAGGCGATGGCCGCCGGCGGTTTCCAGAACCATGCCTTCATCGGACCCATCGGTAAAGGTCAGGGTGTGGCCGGCGCGGGTCTTGAAGACGCGCAGGTGAACTTTTCCATTTTCCAGCGCTTGCGCGGCCGGAAGGGGCGGCTTCTCCTGCCCGTTCCACAGGGAGCCAAGGATGTACGGGCGGCCCACATCGCCATGCTCAAAGGCGACCAGTACCTCGTCGTTGACCTCCGGCAAGCAGAGCAGTCCTCTTTCCGCACCGGCTCCGACGGTCACCATCCGCGCCCAGTCGCTTTCTACGTCATCGGACAGCCAGGGGAACTTGACCTTGACTCGCCCGCGATCCTCCGGGTCATTGTTGTTCGTCACCAGCCCGACGACCATGCCGGCGGGGCCGCGGTGCAGCGCCTGCTCCGGCGTTCGTTCGATCAGATCGTAGAGCGTGCCGGGCCGCCGGCCGTGGATGGTGAAGGTCGTTGTGTAGCCAGCGCCGGCTCGATAGGTGTGAGTCGCTGCCGTCACAAAATAGGTGCCACCGAACCTGGTTCCCAGGGAGGTGAGTTTTACGAATTTTCCGGCCCGCAGGTCAGGCTGCCCGTAGCATACCCCCTCGGCCTCGATGAACGAGCCGCTGATTTCGTCGAGGATTGCCTGCGCGAGGGTATCTGCTTCGGCCTGGCTATGCACGTTCCGGTCCACCACCACGTGCCGTGAGCTGCTGAAGGCGGCCGAAGCAAGTTCGCCCCCGCTCTTTTGCTGGCCGGTCTTTGGTTCCGCCTGACCGCGTGTGGCCTGGCCGATGATCGTCTTTCTGGCTTTGGGGTCCCACCCCTTCACGATCACTTCGTCTACCTGTTCGGACAGCGTCAGACGGGGCACGAAGCTGCGCATCTGCCGGCCCCACTCCATTTCGATGGTGCTGCCGTTTTTCGACGGCTTGCGAAAATAGAGTGTCCGATCCTCGACAAAGAATTCATATCCGATCCTGCGCGCGCGTTCCGTCAGAAAAGCCATGTGACTCTGGTTGTGCAGCAACACGTGGTCATACACCTCTGAGGTTGCGTCGACCTGGGCGCGCAAGCCCGCTTCCTGAGCGATTTTGTTGGCCAGGTCGCTATCGGTCACCTGGAGATAGGCTTTGCTCTGCGTCCCGCGATGGAGCCGGTGCGAACGATCATAACCCCGGATCAGCAACGTTGCTTGCGTGCCCTCTCCAAATTCTGGTTCCAGCGCTGTGATTTCTCCCTTGAACAGGACGTGACTGCTCCCCCCCTCCTCCTCCGGCAGCGCCGAAATCTCCACCTCTTTACCCAGCGAAAAGAGATCGTCGTCCACCCATTTCAATTTCTCGTCATGCAGATGTAGGGTGAACATATCGGGCAGGTGCAGGCTGCTATCAACCGTCACTTCCACCAGATCGTCCATCGCCTCCGCCGGCAAATCGGCGCCCTCAATTTTGATGTAGAGGTGATCCATCAACTGCTGTTCAGTGGGCACTGCTTATCTTCTCCTGTGTAAATAGGACACAGATGACACGGATAAACA
>CAYWAK010000045.1:0-4828 GCA_964455755.1 uncultured Ardenticatenales bacterium
AGGCATACAACGCAACCGTTGCCTCCCTGCCTGCCACGCATGCTTACGGCACTGGTCGGACTGGATTGTCAAATCCGGCGGGAGCAAATGTGCAAGTTGTTTAACACTCATTCCTTAGACACGAAAAGATAATCCATACACGGTTTGCACACAGGAAGGTTCAAGGTGGCTCTCCTGATAGACGGACACAACCTGATTGCCAAGATGCCTGGCATGTCCCTGGCTGATCCGGGCGATGAGCAACAATTGATACAGATTCTCCGTCGCTACGCATGGCGCAAACGCAAGAAGATCAGCGTTGTGTTTGATCCTGGGCTTCTGCCCGGCCTTTCCGCTCCGGCAACGAGTGGAAGCAACATAAACGTAATCTATGCTCCACAAAATCACACAGCCGATTCGGTCATCATTCAGCGGGTCAAGCGTCACAGAAACCCGCGCGAAATACTTGTGGTCTCTTCGGATGGCGAGATCGTCCGAACGGTTCAAAAATATGGGGCACGGACGATATCCTCGCGTGCCTTTGCCCTCGAACTGCGCTCCGTAACCCAGCCGGCCCCGAACGAGAGTGAGAAACCGATGGCCGAAACCGGCACTGTCTCCCCGGACGAAGTTGCGTACTGGCTGCACGTTTTTCAAGGTGACGAATAGGGCGGGTGGGATTCGAACCCACACGGGTCGCCCCAGCGGATTTTAAGTCCGCCGCGTCTGCCGTTTCGCCACCGCCCCGCAATAACACAATATGTAGTAGCTCATAACGCCAATCACCCCGTATACAGCCTCGTTCCGGCCCGTTTTTTGCCGAGTCCGTTGGAAAAAAACGAGCCAATTATGCCCGAAAAGTTCGCCGGACCAGGAGGCATCAGGGTGTGTACAGCGGACTTTGCGTTCTCCCTTTCCGTCTCAGTTTGCTCGCCTGGAACACGCTTCTCCTGCGACGTACCCTCTGATTATCAGTACTTGAGAAAATTGTTCTGTGGGGCAGGCTTTCTAGCCTGCCAGCAGCCTGGAAAGGCTGCTCCACGAGACAAATTCTCAGGTATTGATTATATGACGACAGGTGCGATATGTCAAACAGTAGCCGTCCCCCCCCCGGCCTGCATAAAGGACCGGCTCAACAAGCAAAATTGTCAACTGTCGTCCGCCAACGCAGCCGGCACATGTTGTGCCTGCGATTCCGCTGGCACTTGTAGGCGCCGGCAGGCCTCTTCCGGCGTGACCGTGTTGATGAAGATGTTCGATTCCAGTTCGAAGCCGGCAACTATGGAAAGACGGGGGATGATCTCCATGTGCCAGTGGAAAAGCGGGTCTTGATCCTGTTTGCAAGGAGCCGATACCAGCGTGTAGTTGTAGGGAGGATCCTCCAATTCTTCGGCCAAGCGGGTCAAAAGCAGGTGCAAGATTTGGGCAAGGGCCAGACGCTCGCCGGCTGTGATGTTGGCAAACGAGGCCGTGTGGCGACGCGGGACGATCCACAATTCAAAAGGATAGTGTGCGGCAAAGGGGGACAGCCCCACGAAGTCATCGTTCTTGGCGATCACCCGCTCATTGAGAGACAACTCTGTGTTGATGATCTCACAGTAGACACAAGTGTCCCGATACTCGCGATACTGCGTCTGACCTTGTTTGTTGTTCCACACCAGTTGCGGAATGACCGGGGTGGCAACGATCTGCGAGTGCTCATGGCGGATGGTGGCGCCTGCTGCCCATCCGTGGTTCTTGAAGATGGAAACATGTTCCACGCGGGGGTCTTTGCACAATTCTTGATAGCGGGCCTGGTACGCTTCCAGCACGTGAGCCACCTGCTCCGGCTTTTCCGATACAAGGTTGCGGTTGTGATGGGGAGTTTCGACGACAATCTCGTGGGCGCCCACGCCGGCCATGCAGTCGTAGATATGGTAGTCGTGCCGGGAAGCACTTCCTATTGGTTCCAGGGCCGGGAACTTGTTGGAGATTACGCGAACCTGCCATTCCGGTGAGTTGGCCGGACTGCCCGGTTTGCGCCACGCCCACAAATCCGGCTCAAGGGCCTCCCGGCCGGGACAGAATGGGCAGAGGAAGTCGTCCTGCTCCGTCGGCGGTGCGAAAACGTGTTGGCCTCGTTCGGCCCGCCCAGGAGCGATGATCACCCACTCGCGTGTGACAATGTCCTTACGCAACTCAGACATGGATTGTGCCCCCGATCTATACCACGCCTACTCCTGAGTTTTGGTGGATGAAGTTGACGGCGATGTAGTCAGGTGGCGAACCTTGTCATCCGGAAGATCCAGTCCCAATCCCCTGGCTCGTTTGGCGAGGAGATCAACCCAGCTTTCTGTCGATGTTTCCCCTGCCGGGGGATCTTGTGGTGGTTTACCGAAGTAGTCTGGTTGTGTTTGGTTCCGTTCACCCTTCGGTCCGAGCGATCTCTGCAACAGAGATAGTACGTCATCCAGTTTGGCAGAAAGCTCTCGCACCTCATGACGCAAGGCTACAATTTCAGTGTGCACCTTTTCTGATACGTCGTTACCGGGCATTTGCGTTCCTTTGAAAGGGAAATGTGTGGTGCAATTGTCTCACAGGTCGCCGAATGGTTCGCCGGCGGTGTCGCGGGCGGAATTGTTATTTATCTGGGCTTCGCGGAAGGCCACCTCCACAGCCGTTGGCATATTGTCCGGATGTGCCGCGACTGGTATGTCAGGTTGCCTCTCTTCAATTGGGTCCGGGTCGTCGTGGTCCGTGTTTTTCATAGTGAGGCCGATACGGTGGCGAGGGATATCCACGTTGAGGATACGCACGCGTACACGTTCACCTCGCGAGACCACGTCGGCAGGGTGATTCACGTGCATGGTCGAGAGTTCGGACACATGAACGAGGCCGTCAGTTTCTGCCCCGATATCTACGAAGGCACCGAATTGTGTTATGCTGCAGACGCGCCCTTCCATGACCTCCCCTTCGAGCAGGTCCTCCAGTTTTTTTCTCGTGACCAGGGTTTGCCCAGGCATGCGAGTGGTCAAACGTATTCTTCCTCTGTCTTCATCTACGTCGCGTACCCAAACGACAATACTTTGACCGACCTGCAGCACATCTTCCAGTCGCTGGACAAAGCCCTCACCGACCTGCGAAATGTGGAGCAGCCCATCACGTTCCGCCCCGATATCTACAAACGCGCCATACGGCTGCAGGTTGCGGACAACCCCCTCGCATTGCATTCCATCCTGAAGTTGTCCCAGTGGTAATCGGTGTTGCGTCGATTCTGCCGTGGCGGTATCCTGATCGGATTCCGGCGAGCTTGCCGTACTCTCCTTGACTTCTTGTGATGACATCTATACCCCTCCTACCCCTCCTAAAGTCGTTACTACCTATGGTTGGTCTTATTATACCAGACACTGGCGACTATGCCAAACGACGGCGAAAATGTGCCAGCCCTTGGGGTTCGCTTAGAAGTTCAAACGCAAAACTTTGCCGGACCCGAGCCATCGGGGGACTCTTGACACATTTCTGGATTTGCGCTATACTTATGGGTGCCGAGCACCTTCGGAATATTCGTCCCTGTAGCTCAGGGGATAGAGCGCAGCGCTGCGGACGCTGAGGCCACAGGTTCGAATCCTGTCAGGGACGCCATTTCATGAGCCGCTAACTCAATTGGCAGAGTATCGGCCTTTTAAGCCGAGAGTTCAGGGTTCGATCCCCTGGCGGCTCATTACTTCACATGGATATGGTTGGTAAGAATCCATGTGCGTCCCCATCGTCGTGCCTCCGCGCGGTAGTTCCCCGGTTGGTGGGTGGTCAAAAGTAGGTTTGTGTCGTTGCGCCGGCAGACGACTTCTCCATCACGCAAAATCCGTATATCACTTCGACGGGGAACGTAGACGCTCAACAGGAACTGCTCGCCTCCGGCCAGCGTGTCGCCAACCGTGGCCATCTTGTCGCCCGACCGGGCCACGAAGTTCGCCCCATCTGCTTGACCGTAGTAGCGGTTGGCCATGATCACTCGTCCACGCCCCAAGGCTTCCAATATCTGGGCCTTGGCCGAAGAGAAATCTTCTGATAGTGGACGGTCGAGGATGAGATAGTTGGTAAGGGTGCGGAAAACTTGTTCGTAGGGAAAGACTTCCCAAACTCGTCCAAGCGACCGGACCCGTGCCTGGTGCACATCGCCGCCGACTACCCCCACCGTGCGTTCTCCTTCGCGGTGTAAGCGATCCCACCAAGATAGCACACGTCTTGTGGGACCTTTGATCGTAGTCGCCGGGAAAAAGAAGTTTAGAAACTTTCGCCAAGGGGTGATGGCCTCCATCCATTCTGACATATAGTTCCACAACTCAATGCCGGTGAAGCCGCGAATGGACCAATCTTCCCATTCGTAAGGTCGCTTCATAGAGTTATTGGTTCGCTCATCTGGATGGGCAATGAAGCTGAGTGCATTCAACTCTCGCGCACGAACGATGCATTCGGCGGGCGAAAGATCACGAGAGATGACTTCTGAGGCGCCAAATACCAACAGGTGGTTCTTGTCCGGTGTGACTTCATGCCCTACCAGAACGGCAACGCCGTTATACCACCCCTCTTCGGGCAGCGCTTGCAACGTGTCGTGATCCGTTATGATGATCCAGCGAAGTCCGGCCGCCCGGGCCGCTTCGGCGATCTCCGGCACAGTGCCCGAACCATCCGAGTATGGGGTGTGCATATGCAATGCCCCAAGGTAGGAATAAACCATGTGTCCTCCTTCGACTGCGTACGAACTCCTCAATTCTTGCGTTCCGTGTTTCAAGAAACAGAAAACCAGACGACCGGATTATGCAAAGCGATACCTCGGCGTAGTATACCACAAATTCCTTGCTCTGGGAAG
>CAYWAK010000045.1:4928-15244 GCA_964455755.1 uncultured Ardenticatenales bacterium
CGAAGCAGCAGAAACCCCCATCCTCGACGAGTTGGAGAATGGCCCCTGGCCCAGTCACGTCACCGAGCTGAAGAAATCGAAGTACCACATGATGATGTACGAGGAAGGCATGCGACTGCGGCAGACGCAATGGGGCTTCGGTGGCTACGTCTCGCTCCCCGGTGTAGCAGCCGGCCTCCTGGTGCGCGCTTCCGCTCGACCGGACATCGCCAAGGGCGCGAACTTCATGCGCATGTTGGCTCCTTCCGGCGGCTACTATACGACCGATATGCTGCGCACGGTTTGCGACATCACCGACGAACATGCCTATGGCTTGCTCCATCTGCACAGTGCCGGCGGCGATATCGAAATCCTGGGTATCCCCACGGAGGATTTGGAGCCTACGGTCAAGGCTTTGAATGAACACGGCTTTGATGTTGGGTCTACTTCCGATGCCTATCGCAACTCCGTAGACTGCCTGGGCATGTCCCGCTGCGACGCTGCCCTGATGGACAGCATGGGTATGCGCGACGCCTGGTACAAGCGCTACCTCGATGACGTACAATACCCCCGCTTTCCCCACAAACTGAAAGTGCGATTCTCCGGTTGTCCCAACGATTGCGCGCGGGCACAGCAAAAGAGTGGGATCGCTATAATTGGTGTGTTCCGTGACCTGCCCCGGGTAGATGGCGACCGCCTGACGGAATGGGTTGGACGCGGCGGCGACATGAACGCCATCGTGCGCATGTGCCCCACACGGGCCATGATTTGGGACGGAAAGTCGCTGGAGATCGACGCCGATTCCTGCGTGCGTTGCATGTTCTGTATCAACAAGTGCTCGTATGCCATTCAAACCGGTGTAGATCGGGGCGTGGCTATCGTCGTTGGCGCGAAATTCCGGGGCAAGTACGGCCCGCTGCTGGGCAAAGTCCTGACCCCCTTCGTGCCGGCCAACCCGCCCGACTACAATGAAATCTTCGACATTGCCGATAGAGTGGCCGAAGCGTTCGACGAACACGCGCGGCGCAAGGAACGGCTGGGCGATATGATCTTCCGCGTGGGTATGGACAAGTTTACTGAATGGGTAGGGGTGGAGCCATCACCTCGTCAACTGGCCGAACCACGTACGAACGTGTACTATCACTGGACAGCCGAAGAGCTAAGCCGCTAGAAAGGAGCGAATATCAATGCCGGGAATTGGTATACCGCCACTGGAAAAGACAATACCGCCGATTGTTAAGCGCAATTACGGCCAATGGGTTTATCACGAAGTGCCTCGCCCCGGCGTGCTGAAACATGTCGCGAAGAGTGGCGAGGTGTGTTACACCGTGCGTGCCGGTATGCCGGCGAATGGCCGCGTGAGTACGGAACTTGCGCGAGGCATTTGTGCCGTCGCCGACAAGCACGCAGAGGGCCATTTGCGCATTACCCGCCGCCAGAGCCTCGAACTGGTCGGTGTGCCCGAGGCCCAGATTGACGCAGCTATCGTTGACCTGAACGCTCTGGGGCTGCCGGTGGGAGGCGTGGATCACACGCTGCACAACATCGTGGCCTGCACCGGCTGGATCCATTGTCAGTTCGCGGCCACCGGTGCGGCCGCCATCAGCAAAGCGCTGGGCGACGACCTCTACGACATCTTTCTCAAGGAGGACTTGCCCGCCAAGCTGAAGATCTCCATCTCTGGCTGTGTCAACAATTGCGGCGAAGGGATCACGGCCGACATCGGTGTCATCGGCATTCACCGTGACCTGCCGCGTGTGGACGACGAGAAGGTCAAGAAGTGCGAGATGGCCCTGATCATCTCTATCTGTCCGACCGGAGCGATCCGCCCCAAACCGCCGAAGAGTGTGCAAGTAGACCCCAATCGCTGTATGCACTGCGTGGCCTGCGTGGGCCAGTGCGAAGGCATGCCCATCGGCGACCCCGTGACCGACGGCGTGGCCATTTACGTGGGCGGCAAGTCCGGCAACGCCGGCAGCGGCCCGACCTTTTCCAAGCTGGTCATCCCCTGGCTGCCCAACACGCCACCCCGCTGGCCCGAAGCGTCCGCGGCGGTCAAGAAGATCATCGATGCCTGGATCGCCGGCGCACGCAAGCACGAACGAATCATTGACTGGATCAACCGCATTGGCTGGGAGAAGTTCTTCGAGAAGACAGACATCCCCATGACATACAAGCACTTGGATGGCTATGTCTTGTGGCCCGCGTCTTCTCGCTCTGGTGTGCGCTTCCATTGGTAAGGTGGGGGACGTGCCACTTTTACCGTAGTAAGGCGTAAGGGCGTGGAGAGAGCGGGCCGAGAGCGTGAAACGTGATGATCACGTTTTACGTTTCTCGTTTCACGCGCCACGCAACACGTCTCTATCTCAAATCTCTATAATAAAATCATAAGGAGGATACCTATCATGGCTGGACAAACTATCGAATTCAAGGGCAAGACGTTGGAGTTGGATGAGGACGGGTTCTTGCAAGATCCGGACATGTGGGACAAAGAAATCGCCGAGTTCTTTGCCAAAGAGGAGTCGATCCCGGAGCTGACCGAGGAACACTGGAAAGTGGTCAACTACATTCGGGATTACTATCTGCAATTCGGCATTGCCCCCATGATCCGCAAGATCGGAAAGGCCTGTGGCTTGCAAGTGAAATACATGTACCAGCTATTCCCCACCGGCTTGGACAAGGGAGCCTGCCGCTGCGCCGGCCTGCCCAAACCAACCGGGTGCGTATGAGCCATGGATAGCGTCAGTCTGTTCTTCAACGCACTGGCCTACCTGGCGCTGGCAGTCTTTTGGGTTGGTGTAGGGTACCGGTTGTGGGTGTGGGTCGAAACGCCCGTGCCTCTCAAAATTCCAACGACGCCGGCGCCGGAAACGTTGGGCGGGGTCACGGCGCGCATGGCCGGCGAGGTCGTGCTGTTCCGCAGCCTCTTTCGGGGGGACAAGGCCCTTTGGCTGGGCGGCTGGACGTTCCATGGCGCGTTGGTGCTCATCTTGCTCAAGCATTTGCGCTACTTCCTGTTCCCTGTGCCGGCTTGGGTCGCCGGGCTGAACCACTTCGGCCTGTACGCGGGCGAGTTCATTCTCATCCCGCTCCTCTTCCTGCTCGTGCGTCGCTTTGCCCTGGAACAGGTGCGCTATGTCTCCGTGCTGTCCGACTACCTGGTTCTCCTGCTCTTGATGGGCATAGCCTTCACCGGCCTGCTGATGACGTTCGTGGCCGGCGTGGATGTCGTCGCCGTCAAAGCGTTTATGCTGGGGATCATCACCCTCTCGCCGACGACGATGCCGGCCAGTCCGTGGTTCCTCGTCCATTTCTCGCTGGTGCTGCTGCTGGTGATCTACTTCCCCTTCAGCAAGCTGCTTCACGCGGGGGGCGTGTTCGTCAGCCCCACACGCAACCAGCGGAACGATGGACGAATCCGGCGCTACGTGAACCCGTGGGACTACCCGGCGGAATCGGGTGAGTTCACCACCTTTGGGGGAGGATGACGCATGGCCGACATGAAAATCGAAGTTCCTCGCCTGCAACCCGATGCCTTCGCGGACAAGCAGTGCTACCGCGCACACGCCGATCACATGGAGGCGATTAACCTGCCCCCCGAATTGGTGGACGATTGGCAGAAGCGCGCCCTGGAAAAGATGGAACAGCTTCTCGGTCGCTACCGATCATTGCGGGACTATCTGGACATCTGCGTGCGTTGCGGAGCCTGTGCTAACAAGTGCCCCTTCTTCCTGGGCACCGGCGATCCGAAGAACATGCCGGTGGCCCGCGCCGAGCTGCTGCGCAAAGTCTATCGCTACTACTTCACGCCGGCCGGCTGGCTGCCCGACCTGGGGCGCGCCGCTCCGCTGACCGAAGAGGTGCTCAACGAGTGGTATACCTATTTCTACCAGTGTTCGGAGTGCCGGCGCTGTTCCGTCTTCTGCCCCTACGGCATTGACACGGCAGAGATCACCATGGCCGCACGCGAGATCATGGCCAGCATTGGCGTGGCCAACAAGTACATCACCGAGGTGCTGGCCAACGTCTACCGCACCGGCAACAACATCGGCATTCCCGCGCCGGCCTGGGCCGACAACCTGGAGTTCCTGGAAGATGACATGCAAGAGGATATCGGCGTGGATGTGAAAATGCCGGTAGATGAGGTTGGCGCGGACGTATTGCTCGTGCCCCCCTCTGCCGATAACTTCGCCAACCTGGATACGATGATGGGCTACGGCAAGGTCTTCCACGCCGCCGGCATCAGTTGGACTACGGCCACGTACGCCAGCGAAGCGGCCAACTTCGGCCTCTTCCTCGACTTTAACAACATGAAGAAGGTGAACAAGCGGATCATTGACGCCGCGCGACATCTGAAAGTGAAGAAGATCGTCTTCGGCGAGTGCGGCCATGCCTGGCGCGTCGCCCTCTACATGAACACGCTCAACGGCCCGCTTGACTTCCTGGAGGAGCCCCATCCCATCCACTGCACCGAGTTCACGCTGGATCTGTTGAAGCGTGGCGCGTTCAAGCTGGACAAGAGCGCGAACGACGAATACGTGGTCACCTACCACGACCCGTGCAACATTGCGCGGGCCGGCGGGCCGCTGGAGCCGCCACGCGAACTGATCCGCGCCTCGTGCAACCGCTTCGAGGAGATGCCGGAGAACACGACGCGAATCAACACCTTCTGCTGCGGTGGCGGTGGCGGGCTCCTCTCCGACGAACACATGGACGTGCGCATGGCCGGAGCGAAAATGCGTGCTATGGCCGTGCAGACGACCAACGCGAATTACCTGGCCACGATGTGCGCGATCTGCAAGGCGCAACTCAAGAAGGTGGACACGCACTATAAGCTGGGGGTGGAGGTGGAAGGGGTGCACGCACTGTTTGGTCGCGCCCTGCTACTTAACGGAAATCCGGAGGTGTAGGGACGATGGGCAAAGCGATCACACTGTTGCTATTATTGTTCCTGGTGTGCGGGCTGGCCGGCGTCGCGGCCCGTGCAGGAGGCCCCGCGCCGTCCCTGACGCAAGAAGGGCCAATGGCTCTGCAAGTGCCGGCCGGTATGCAGCCGCCCGATTATCACCAGCCGCTCGAGACGTGGAAGGTCACACACCCGGCGTTTGTGCAGGCTGCGGGTGAACAGGAATGTCTGGCCTGTCACAACCCGGCAACGTTCTGTAACGTTTGCCACAACTATGTCGGGGGCGTGCCCCTCTTCCCCGCCTGGACTCCGACGCCGGTGCCGCCCCCAACGGAAGTGCCCACACCCGGCCCCACACCGGTGACGAAGGCGGATGCCAGCTTCGCTGTGGATGTTCTCCCGTTGCTACAAGCCCGTTGTGCCGGGCAATGCCACAACCCGCAGGCGGCTGCGGCCATGGGCGGATGGGACGCCACGACCTACGAGGCGCTGATGCAAACCGGCAATCATGCGCCGGTCGTGCGGGCCGGCGACCCGGCCGGCAGCCTGCTCGTGCAGAAGCTGCGTGCCATTCCGGCAGCGGGCGCGCCGATGCCGATGGGCGGCGCACCTCTTTCCGAAACAGAAATCGGCACCATCGAGAGCTGGATCGCGGCCGGCGCGAAGAACGATTGAAGGCGTGGAGTCAATGCGACACGTCAATCCAAAATCCCAGGGGGGAGGTGATGCCCTTGCGTTCCGCAACCTACCACTACTGATTCATGGCCCATCATCAGAAGGAGAGGAGGAGAGGTTGACATGATCTCAGTTTTGAGGAAAAATGTGTGGACGCTTGTAGCAGGGGGGGTGCTACTGGCTCTGCTGCTCGCGGCCTGTGCGCCGGCAGCGACTCCGGCCGCTGCACCGGCGACGAAGGCCCCGCTGCCGCCAACAAAGGCTGCGCCCCCGGCTACGAAGGCCCCTGTAGCCACGAAAGCGGCGGCCCCCAAGCCGGCTGGCACCGGCGAGGGCTTGCCCTTCGCCCTGGACGGATTGAAGACCGCCATGGTGGATGGCGCATTGGCCTATCTGCCGCCAAACACGTACAACATCTTCATCAACTACGAACTGGGGATGCACTGCGTTGGCTTCGACATCAACTATTGCTGTGTGATCCCGCCCTACAACAGCGTGCAGGCCCAGGCCGTGCAGGTGGCCAGCGCGGACAATGCCCTGCCCAAGATGCTGTCCCCGGATGACGGGGTGAAGCTTCGCTATGGAATCCGTGACAACACCTACAGCGAAGGGAACAAGATGGCCTATTGGGGCGTGCCGGCCGACGTGAACGGCGACGGCGATCGCACCGACCCCAACGACAACATGGCCAACTACGTCTGGACACACTTGTACATTTATCAGGACCTGGAGGGAACGATACCGGACGGCGCGACCGCTGCGGATCGCCTGCACGTCGGCAAGGAAATCCCCGTGCAGATCGACCACGGCCCCTCCGGCGCGGCCCTGCAAGGTTTCGCCACGTACGTCGGCGAAGGGGGCGGCGACATCGTCTTCACCGAATCGCGCTACGGCGCAATCCCCAATATCCCGCTCAAGCTGACCACCAGCTACGTGTGGGACGCGCTGGGGCTGCCGCTAACCGCCTTCAACGATTCGAAGTTTGTGGACAAGGGCCATCGCGGGATCGGCGAAAGCGACTTCCAGCCCTACCAGTATTCGGAGGTGACGCTGTACGATGCGAATACGGATCAGCCGGTTGAGGTGAACGGCCAACCGGTCAAGTTCTTCGGCACCAATCCGGTGGACATCCCGAATTGTGAGGCATGCCATGCCAGCGACAAGGCAAACGGCAACAATCCGACGAACCATTACAAAGAAGAGTACGATTATTGGATGACTACCTACCCGGACATGAACGAGTACATGGCCCGTCTGGCGGCCGGCGCGATCTCTGTGCTGGAACTGCACGACGCGCGCTTCGGCACCGACTTCCTGTCCGATTACAACCCGAAGGCGTCCTACAACCGGTTGGGCAAGAAGCAAGCGGTGAACTGCTCCGATTGCCACGGCGATAATGTGCAGGGGCGGCTCAAGGCAAACGAGTCTCAAGAGCAGAAGGCTACCCCGCTTACCATTGGTATCCACAAGATTCACCTGGGCGCCGTGCCCTATCCGGACAAGTTTGGCCGGCCGCAGAATTGCCAGATGTGCCATCCGACGCACTATCAGGATCCGGCACAGAACAAGACCGGCGAGGGCTACAGCCCAATCACGTTGGACGGCGAGGCCCGCTTCTCCGACGGGGACATCCGCGAATCGGGCGGCGGTTGCTATCTGCGACGCGATGCCCATGCCAACCGCGACGCCAAACCGCCCTTCTTCCTCAACGACGTCGGCAAGTGGCTCTGGCAGAACGTCAGCCAGGTGGATGGCGATGTGCGCGGCCTGTATTGCACGAACTGCCACAACGAGGACGCGCACGCTCTCTACAACGCGGACAAACTGGACAGCGCGCAGACGCAGGAAGGGGAGACGCTGCGCAACAAGAGCGTGGCCGAAATCGCCAAGGCCCTGGGCATGAGCGAGGCCGATTACACGGCGACGTTCCTTGACCCCACCGTCGGCGCAAAGGGCAATCCGTTGCTCAGCTACTACGCGAACCACAAACCGGCTGCATTGCCCGAAGTGGGCGATGGCGTCACCTACGCCGACGCTTCCGCCGGCGAGGACTGGTGGCTGGCTGCCGGCGAGCCGCACTGCGCCGATTGCCACGTCGCGCCGTTCGTGGAGAGTCTGGGCGGCACGTACTTCCCCATCGATCAGGCGGGCAAGTATTCGCTCTATCGCTACTCCAAGGCGCACGCCAATCTGGCCTGCCAATCGTGTCACGAATCGATTCATGGCCTGTATGCCACGGGCACGAAGGAAAACGGCGGCCCGGATCAGACCACCTACGAGCAGGCATTGCAGTTCAGCCCGGACGGCAAGTATGCCGGCCCGGTCACCTGTGTGGCCTGTCACGCGGTCAACGCAAATGGCGTGCCGGTGCAGCTTACGGGCACGTCGTACGCCGATGACTACTATGCCTCGGTCACGCTGATGCACTCCATGCGTGGCGACGATTTCAGCCAGTCGGTAGACGATTTGGTGCAGAAGTACCCGTACGACGCGGCCAAGAAGTTGGTCGCCGACGCGGCGCAGTAGAGATTCAATCGGAGGGTAGGGGGGGAGGGCCGCGTGGCTCTCTCCCCAACCCTAGATGGGGAGAGTGTTGGCCAACGTCGCAGAAACTTGCCGCAAATTTGGAAGGATCGCCTGCTGGCGGCTCTATTGCATAGCTCGCTTCACGGCGATCATGCTGGCCGTGTTGGCCGTATTGGCTTTTCTGACGTTGGGCGGGTTGGACGCCGTGCGGGATTGGGCCGTTGGTCGCTCGCGGGCCGTCGAACGCGCGGAGCAAAAATTCGTGGTTCCGGGGAACGGCGTGCTGGTGCTGGATGTGCAAAATGACGTGGGCAACATCCAGGTGCGTGTGGCGACGAACATCCAGGGCCGCGTCCAGGCGACGAAGTGGGCGCGTGCGTTGAACGCGCAGGCCGCCAGACAGGCGCTGGGCAGTCTGAATACAGAGATCGTACGCCGGGGCGATAGCCTGGTTGTGCGTACGTCGCGCGACGGCGATCCCGGCTTCTTCAGCGCGGTGGCCGATACAGGGGTTGACCTGCTTTTCGAGGTGCCCCATTCTACGGACATCGTGATCCGCAACGGCCGGGGCAATGTGAGCGTGCGGGGCACCGGCGGCCGGCTGGAGGTGTGGAATGATGTCGGCAACGTGGAAGCAATCGGTGTGGTGCCGGGCACCAAAGGGTTGCGCATTACGACCGGCCGGGGCAACGTGACCTTTGGCGGCCCGCTGGTTTTCAAGGGGCTGTACGAGCTGGACACCGGCCTGGGAATCGTGGGCCTGGGGTTGCCGCCGGACAGCAAGTTCTTCATCGCGGCCAACGCCGGCGTGGGCATGATTCGCAACCAGTTCGCGTTGCAATCGGGCAGCGAAAGCCGGCGCGGGTTGGGCGATTCGCTGCACGGGCAGGTGGGAAAGGCGGACGAAACCGAATTGCGCCTTCGCGTTGACCTGGGCATGATCGGCCTGCAGCCGATGGACATGGGCAAGTAGAGAAGGTGCAACAGAAATCAGCCACGAATTTCACGAAGTAACACGAAAAAGAAAATTAGCGAAATTCGTGTAATTCGTGGCAGAAAAAAGCAAGGCCGGATCAAGACGCCCCAGATTATTGAGATGATACGCCAAGTAAGATGTTCACGAGGTATTTACCAAATCACGGAACGTAACCATGAAAGTCGGGGATTTCGAGTTCAGCCGGCGGGAGTTGGCCGGCTCGATGGGCGATTTCGGGACGCTTTTCCCGCTGGCGGTCGGCTACATTGTCATCGTCGGGCTGAACCCGGCCGGGTTCCTGGTGGTGATGGGGGTGACGAACATCGCCCTTGGCCTGGTCTATCGAATCCCGATGCCTTTACAACCGAAAAAAGTGGTCGCCGCAGTGGCCATCGCCCAACGCTGGGATCCGCAGACGGTCTACGGAGCGGGGCTGGGCCTGGGCCTGGTCTGGCTGGCGCTGGCCTTCACCGGGTTGATTGACCGGCTGGTGAAGATCACGCCGCATTGTGTGATCCGCGGAATTCAGGTGGCGCTCGGCGTGCTTCTCGGCCAACTCAGCCTGGAGATGATGGGCCAGGGGCCGTTCACGCGCTGGGGCAACTGGGGGCTGGGCCTGGCCGCGATCGTGATCGCCGTGGTCCTGAAGGACAACCGCCACGCGCCGGCGGCCCTGGTGCTGATGGCGGCCGGAATCTTGATCCCGCTGGTGCGCGGCGAGCTGGCCGGCGTGATCCACGTAGGGTTCGATCTGCCGCCGCTGACCGTTCCGTCGCCGGCGGACGTGTGGCGGGGCATGGTCGGGGCCGGCTTTGCGCAGATGCCGCTCACGCTGACGAACGCTTGCCTTTCGTGCGCTGTGCTGGTGCGCGATTACTTCCCGGAGCGGGCGGTGCCGGAACGTCGCCTGCTGGTCAACCAGGGGGTGATGAACACGGTGGGCGCGCTCTTCGGCGGGATGCCGATGTGTCACGGGGCCGGCGGGCTGGCCGGGCAATACACCTTCGGTGCGCGCACCGGTGGCGCGGACATTCTGGAAGGGTTGATCGAGGTCGGGCTGGGCGTCTTCCTGGCCGGCTCGATTGTGGGGCTGTTCCGCGTCTTCCCGATGAGCATTGTGGGCGCGATGTTGCTCATCGTGGCCTGGAGCCTGGCGGCGATGGCGAAGGACGTGCGTGGGCGTTTCAACTGGGCCGTGTTAGCGCTGACCGCTGCCGTCTCGGTGCTCACGAACATGGCCGTGGGGTTCGTTGC
>CAYWAK010000046.1:0-15053 GCA_964455755.1 uncultured Ardenticatenales bacterium
CTCCGCGTCTCTGCGGTGTATCTGAGAGCGGTAAACAAGTACCCCAAACGACGTAACTACTCAGGCTGAAGACGGCTGCCGGGATTTGTAGGGGGGGCTCCCACGCCCGCATTTCGGCTTCGGCCAGATTACCCTCCGCCGGCGAGCTGGCGGTAGAGAGCCGCTGTTTCGCGTACGGTACGTTGCCACGAGAAGCCCGGCGTGCGTGCCAGACCCCGTTCGCGCAGATCGGCTGCCAGCGCCTCGTCGTGCAGCAGGCGGGCCAGAGCATCGGCCAGCGCCTGGGCGTCGGCCGGCGCGACGAGCAGCGCGGCCGGGCCGGCCACTTCGGGCAGCGACGAGACGTTGCTCGTGACCACGGGCGTGCCGCAAGCCATGGCTTCCAACACCGGCAGACCAAACCCTTCGTACCACGAGGGGTACGCAAATACCCTGGCCGCATTGAACAGCGCGGGCAAGTCTTCGTCGGGGACGTAGCCGAGCAACCGCACGTGCCCCTGCTGCTGGAGCGATTGCAACCGGCGGTGAATATCGGCCGCGCGCCAGCCAACGCTGCCGGCAATCACCAGCGGCGCCGGCCACGACAGCCGCCGGCACGCTTCGACCAACGTGTCCAGGTTCTTGCGCGGCTCAATCGTGCCCACGAAGAGGATGTACCCTTCGTCCAGGCCAAAGCGGCGGCGGACGTGGGCACGCGCTTCGCTGGCCGGCAACACGCGGTAGGCAGGAGCGACACCGGGGAAAATCACGTGCACCTTCTGTGGCGCTGCGCCGACCAGTTCGATCAGATCGTGGCGCGTGCTTTGCGAATCGGCAATGACCGCCGCTGCCCGGCGCACCACGTAGGGCATGATCAGCCGCAAATTCCAGCGATTCAGCGGCCGGTGAAAGCGGGGATGCCGCAGAAACGAAAGATCGTGAACCGTGACCACCGTGCGCGCGCCGGTCAGTGGTGGCGCGATCACGTCCGGGCCGTGAAACAGGTCGCATTGCGGCAGCCAACGATCCCACGATACGCCCAGGGCATGGCTCAACAGGAGGGCGAGCCGGTATTGCTTGTTGTCGAGAGGGACAAGCTGCGTTGGGGTGCCGGCCCAGCCGGCCGGCGGCTGTACCGCCCCGTGCCGGTTGTATAGAAAGACAAGCTCCGGCCCACCGGTAAGCGAGAGCAGACCTTCGGCCAGTTCGCGGGTGTACCGTCCGACGCCCGCTCCCTGCTGCACCGCGGCGGAGATGTCCAGGAGAACTTTCATCGCGTCCTCTCCGCCAGCCGTTGGCGGACGAGCGTTTCCAGGCGGTCTACGCGGTCCTCCCAGGTGTGCCGGCGGGCGAGGGCCAGACGCTGCGTACGACCGGCTGCCGGACCGGCGGCGACCGCTTCTTCGACGTGGCGCACGAATTCCTCCGCCGTGTGGGCCAGTCGCGCCACACCGGCATACGGCTGCAAAGCCGGCAAGGCCGTGGCCACCACTGGCCGGCCCGTCGCCAGCATTTCGAAGAACTTGATCGGGAAAACGCTTGCTGTGTGCTCGCTCAAGCGATACGGAATGATGCAGACATCGCAGGCTTTGAGATAGCCGGGCAAGTCGGCGTACGGGCGAAAGCCCAGGGCATGGACGTTGGGCAAAGCGGAGAGGTCCACACGGGCCAGGTCGGCGGCCACACCGCCGGGGCCGATCAGGAGCAGCGACCAGTGGGGATGGGTGCGGGCCAGCCGGGCGACCCAACCCACATTCACCTTGTAATCGTCCAAAGCACCGACGAAGCCGATGACCGGATGCGCCAGCCGGGCGATGCCGGGTGGGGTCGCTGTGGCCGGATCCATCGCCCGGGAAAAGTGGTCGTAGTCTCCGACGTTCGGCACCAGATGCGTGTGCGGGTTCAGAGCGCGTTTGGCCGCCAGGAGTTTCGGGGCGGTTACGAAGACCAGGTCGGCCCGGCGCACGAGCCTCTCTTCCAGGCCGATGATTTCCTGCCGGCGGGCTGCGTATTGCGGAAAGCTGGCCCAATCGTCCACGCAGTCGTAGCAGATAAGGCTGGACGGCAAGTGGGGCAGGGCGCGGACAGCCTCCGGATGGTAAATCCACACCAGCGGGTCGGCCCAGCCCTGATACCGGAGGAAAGCGCGAATCAGCGCAACGGTCACTTGCCAGGAAAGCGGTTTCAGCCGGTGAAAATGCCGCAGGGGTAGGAGCGTGGGGTGCAATCGCCAAAGGTTCGGCTGGGGATGGCTGATCCAGCGGACGATCTGGCTGCCGCGCAACCCGCGGAGCCGCGCCCCGGGGTCGACGTAGAGGACGCGATGGCCCCGGCCGGCCAGACGGGACATAACATGCTGCTTGTTCGTCCACAACGGCTCGTCCCAATAGGCCGACGAGAAGCAGACGATGGGCCACGTGGCGTTCATGTCAACTTCTCCAACCAGCGGCCGAGTTGCGGGTTCAGGCGGTGGAAGAGGGCCTGGTCTTCGCTCGTCAGCGGCTTGAGCAGAGCCAGGATCACAGCGAAAAGAAGGGCGAAGACCAGGGCTCCGACAACCAGGGCGATCAGGCCGGGGCGCGCCAGGGGCCGGGTCAGTGCCAGCGCAGCGGCAGAAGCGAGCAGCACTTTAGCGGCAAAGCGCATCGGGTACCGGGCCTGCGTCACGCGCAGGGTGATGATCGTTTCGGGGATGGTCGTGGCCAGTCCCGACAGGCCGGTGGCCAGGACCGCGCCGAGTGGGCCGTACGCGGGAATCCACAGAAATGCTAGCACCACATTCAACGCGCCGGCTGCCGTGCGGGTGACGAGGGGGATGCGCTCGCGCTGCAGGGCATAGAGGGTGGCCGTGTTTGTGCCGCCGCCGAAAAAGCGGGCAACAACGGTAAAGGCCAGATAGACTTGCAGCAGGCGGGCCGCGTCGGCAAAGCCGGCCCCGTACAGTTCCACAATCCCGGTGGCGTGCAGGGCAGCAAACGAGAGCGCGGGCACGGCCAGCAGGATGGCGATTTTGATCAGGGCCTGCCACGTTTGGGCCAGCCGGTCCAGACTGCGGTCGGCCATCTCGGAGAGCGTCGACTGCGTCACCCCTTCGAAGCCGATCAGCAGGCCGGAGCTGAAGATGAGGTTGAGGAGTGCGGCCAGGTTGTAGTAGCCGATGGCAGCGCTGTCGTGGAGCAAGAAGCCCAGCAGCATAACATCGACCTGTTGCCCCAGCACATAGTTCAGACCGTTCGTGACACCCAGCGTCAGTCCAAACCGGTGGATGTCGGTCAGGGGAAACGGCGCGGCCGGCTGACGAAGCAGGCGACGCAAGTAGGCCAGGTAGATCAGCGCGGCAAACATTGTCGTCATGCCCATGACCAGCAGCACCCCCCGGATGTCGCCCCCCGCATTCAGCACCAGCATGCTCAGTCCCAGGTTCGCAGCCTGGACGCCGACGCGTACCACCGAAACCAGGGTGATGTCGAGCAGCCCGATGAGAAAGTAGGCCAGCAGGTTCGCCAGGTTGAAAAAGAAAAGGTAGGGCAATATCCACAACAAGCCACTGGCGGCCGGCCCGACCACCCGCTCCAGCCAGGGCGTGAGCAGGACCAGGAGCAGGCTCAGCCCGGCGAAGATGACCATGCGGCGGACCAGAAGCTGGCGCAACAGGTACGTCAGGCGTTCAGGATGGGCGGCGTGGCGGGGCACGAACGTGTTTAGGGCCTGCTCGTACCCCAGCGCGCCGAGCAGAGTAACCGCCGTAAATGTGCTGACGGCGAAGGCATACACGCCGAACGAGTCGGGCCCTACCCGGCGGGCCACAACGCTGATGAAGAGGAAACGAAGGCCGAACTCGGCAAGGCGCCCGACATAGTTCCAGGCGAACCCTTGGGCGAAGCGACGCAGCAGACTCTGGCGCATGGAACGGCCCTACAAATCGGCCGGCCGGCGCAAAAGGCCGGGCACCCAACTGGCTACACGTCCACAGGCGAAGGCAACGGTTTCCAGCCAAAAGAAAAGCGGGGCCACGAGGAGGGCTCCAAGATCGCGGCGTTCCAGCGCGATGCGCAATGTCCCCCGTCGTTCAGCATTCCACAGCGCAGGCCCGAACAGGCTGAGCGACTTCACCAACGTGAAGCCGGCATAAGCGAGCTTCACAGGTAACGAGGGGACAGCGTTCAACAAATGATCTTTCTGCTTTTCGTTTGCGCCATTCCAAAACTGCCGGCGGATGAATGCCCGCCAGGTGGTGGGGTCGCGGTGGCGAAATTCTGCTTGCGGAACGAACGCAGTACGCACGCCGGTCGCACGCAGCCGGCGCGCCAAGTCCCAATCCTCTACATAGAACAGGTCCTCTCGAAAGCCGCCGAGCCTTTCGAGGTCAGCTTTGCGGTAGGCCCAGACACCCGTTTCCCGTTCGCCACGGTGGATTAAATGTGCCGCAGAGAGCCAGCGGTAGTTTTGGATGCGCACGAGCGAAGTGTTCCGGTCGGCCCAAACCTGCCGGATTCCGGCGATGGAGCCGCCCACGGCCGGGTCGGCCAGGGGGGCCGTTACCGCTGCCAGGTATTCGCGGCTGTAGCAGCCGTCCGACTCGGCAAACACGATGATGTCGCCCTTTGCCTGCCGCCAGCCGAGGTTGCGGGCCGCGCTGGTCCCCCGGTGGTTTCTCTGAATCACGCGGGCGGCGTACCGCCGGGCAATGGTGGCCGTTTCGTCGGTGGAGCCATCGTCAACGACGATCACCTCAAACGGAGCATACGTTTGATTCACAAGCGATTCGAGGCAGGGGCCAATGGTTTCGGCACTGTTGTAGCAGGGAACGACGACGCTGACGAGGGGGGGCATGCGGTCACTCCCACCGGCTCAACAATGTGGTGAGGGTGCGCTCCATGGCGTCCCAGTTGTAGCGGGCCAGGCAACGTTCCCGCGCGCGCCGGCCGATTTCCGTGGCCAGTGCAGGATCGTGCGCCAGCGTGTGCACGGCTTCGCGCAACTCCTCCACGCCGCCCGGCTCGACGAGCAGGCCGGCCTGCTCGCCGAGGATTTCGGGCAAATCGGAGACGCGCGAGGCAATGATCGGCTTGCTCATGGCCATGGCTTCGAACACTTTGCCGGGAACCTGGGCCTGGCTGAAGGGGGTTTGTCGCTGCGGTATGGCTACCAAGTCGGCCATAGCCATGAAGGTGGGCATGGTATCGTGCGGCTGAAACCCGACGTGGATCATGCGGTCGCCGCCGATCTGTTTCACGCGGTGCAAATAGCCGGCGGTGCCCTCTTGCCCGACGAGAAGGAGGCGCGTGTTTTCGCTCGCGGGCAGGCCAGCGATGGCGCGCGCCAGTTCGGCGACCCCTTTGTGCGGGTTCAGGGTGCCGGTGAAAAGGACAATCGTCTCGTTGGGGGAAAGGCCCCATTTTTCGCGCAAGGCTGTCCGGTCAAAGCGAGCAGGGTCGAAGCGGTCTGTGTCGGCCCCATGGTAGAGGATCGTCCCGCCGAATTTGTGCTGAAGGAACCGCGAGACGACGGTGATTTCGTCGGCCAGTCCGGTCATGCGCTCCAGCAGCCAGGTGTAGGGCAGCGCATTGGGGTCCCAGAAGCGGACCAGTTGGCGTAGCCGTTGGCTGCGTTGTGGGCTGCTCCACAGGTCGGCCACCTCCCAGTCTTCGACGTCGAGGATGAGTGGCCGGTGGTGGCGCAATTGGGCCAGCAGGGCGAGGCCAAAGCTGGTGGGGCGGGGTTTGAAGGCGAATACAATGTCCCCTTCGATGTGGCGCAGCAGCTTGGGGAGCGTGCCCAGGAAGGCCGGGTAGCGCGTTCCGGCCACCGTGCGGAAAGCGAATTCGCTGCGGTACGGGGGAAACACACCGTCGCCAAAGCAAGGCCCGATGATCTCGACGGTGTGGTGTCGTTCCAGCACTTTGGCGATGGGGTAGGTGCGTACGATGCTGTTGCGGCTCAGGTCAAATACCAGACAGCTAATCTTCATTTTGCAGCACGAACACCACTTGATTGGCAAACAGGTTGGGCCAGCGTTTGCAGAGCCATGGAGTGCCGTTGCTCACATGCAGCGCGGTGACACGGAAGCCGAGATCGCGCGCCCACCGGGCAAAATCGAGGACGGTCCAATAGCGCAGGTGTTCGCCCGGATGATAGACCCACTGCACGGGGAATCGCCCAAAGAGCAGACGAGCGCGATGTTTGATGTGGCCGATGTTGGGGATGGTGATGATCAAGCTCTGGTGAAAGTGCCCACCGGCCTTTTGGAGGAGCGCTTCGGGATCGGGGATGTGCTCGATCACTTCGGAGAGAATGATATAGTCGAAGGTATCGGTGAACCGGAAATCGGGTGCGGTCACGTCGCACACCTGCACGTGCAGCCCCTTCTCCTGGGCCATGCGCACAGCTACTTCCGACAGGTCGCAGCCGTAGGCTTCGATATGGCGGGTTTGCCGCAGGTAGGCCAGGGCCGTCCCGTCGCCACAGCCCACGTCATAGACCGATGCGCCCGGCTGAATCAGGCCGGCGATCAGGCGGACCCGTGGTTGAACATCGTGCGGGCCGCGTGTCCGCCAGTAGGCGTCGTAATCCATCTGTTGCAGGCGGAGAGAAGGCGTGCGAAACAGGTAAGCCACAGCCAATCCGGCCCAATTCCAGAGACGTGTGAAAACTGCGTGCAGACTCACAAAGTCCTCTTCAAAATGTCAATTCCTATGATCCGAAGGAGCGAAGAATCAAGGTTGCGCGTGTATTCTAACATCACTGCTTTGTTTTGCCAAGAATCGCTTGCCTTGGGCATGCGCAGCGGTTCGCCGCAAGCCCCAGAACTCACCGGTTTGACAAGGTTGAAACCAGACGGTACAATATGGCTCGTCAAGACGTATAAAAGAGTCCCCTGAAAAAACTCGGACTTACCGCAGAGACGCAGAGGTCGCGGGGAGAAAATAGGAATACCTGGCAGTTTCTCGGCGAACTCTGCGGTGCAAACTATTGGCCGTTGAGCCTTTTTTCGGGAGATTCACAAAAGCGAGGAGACTTCCGAAGTCTCCGTTGACCCTGTCTATTGATGGAGCAAAACGATGCAAGGGACCATAAATCGCCGTGCCTCCGTATTAGATTTGCCACTGTTTGGGGCTATTTCTCTGAACCGCGAAGTTGCTTTGTATTCCCTGTTTGTGCTGATTACAATTCTTACGCGGTTTTGGAATCTGGGCAGCAGAGCGTTGCACCACGATGAGAGTTTGCATGCCGTGTATTCGTGGTACCTGTACGTGGGCCGGGGCTATGTCCATGACCCGCTCATGCACGGTCCCTTCCTCTTCCACATCACCGCGCTGATGTATTGGCTCTTCGGCGACAGCGATTTTACGGCCCGCCTGGCCCCGGCGATCTTCGGCGTGTTGTTCGTCATCTCGCCGATCTTTCTGCGCCGCTGGTTAGGTCGTGCGGGTGCTTTGTTCGCGGCCTTCATGTTCATGATCTCGCCCGGCTTCATGTATTTTTCTCGGATGTTGCGCCACGACATTTTCGCTTCCTTCTTCATGCTGTGGATGGTCATCGCCCTCTTTCAATTTCTGCACACCCGTTCGGACCGTTGGCTTTTCATTGGCGCCTTGGCGCTGGGTCTGGAGATCACCACAAAGGAAATCTACTACATCCACGGCTTCATCGGGGTCACGTTTATTTTGCTGATGTTGGGCATCGAGCGCATGCGCAAGTCGCGACCGCAACCGGTTACAGAAGCCTTGCGCAGCCTGACCATGCCGCGAGTCGTCGTGTTCCTGACGATTATTGCCGTCGTGTTCACCCTCTTCTACACGACCTTTTTTACGAACGTGTTGGGGCTGGGGTCTGGAAGTGTAGGGGCCATCGGTTACTGGCTGGCCCAGCACGGCGTCCGACGTGGCGAACAGCCGTGGTACTACTACCTGATCCTGGTGCCGCTGTACGAGTTTCTGCCGGTGTTGTTTTCCCTTGTCGGCGTTGCCATTTTCGGCCGGCGGGCCTTGCGCGGCGAAGCCGTAGATGGGGAGGAACCGTTTGTCCCCTTCCTCATCTGGTGGGCAGTGTTAGCCTTCATCATCTACAGTTGGGCCGGCGAAAAAATGCCCTGGCTCATTCTGCACCTGACCCTGCCGCTCATCCTGCTCGCCGCGCGCACCCTGGACGGTTTGTTCGAGCAGACCGATTGGTCCGCGGTGCGCGAAGGCGGCGGACTTACCCTGGGTCTTCTGCTTCCCCCCACCCTCTTTGTGCTGTTCATCTGGAGCGGGTTGCGGCCATTCCAGGGCCAATCGTTGCAAAAGCTGGGCGAAACCGTGCAATGGCTGGCGGCATTGGCCGTGTTGGTTGCGTTGCTCTATGTGATTGTGTACTACGCGCGCCGGCTCGGTCGCAAGCTGAGCCTGCAAGTCGTCACGTTCACCGCTTTTGCGGTGCTGAGTGTGGTCACGTTTCGCTATGCCTGGATCGCCTCGTTCGTGCACGGGGACATTGCCAAGGATATGCTGATCTATACGCAGACCACCCCTGACGTGACCATGGTCATGCACGAAATTGACGCGCTCTCCGGGCGGCTGGCGGATGAGCAAACGATGAAAGTGGCCTACGACAATGAGTCTAGCTGGCCCTTTGAATGGTACCTGCGGAACTACAAGAACCGCATCTTCTTTGGCGCAACACCCGGCCCAAACATCACCCAGGCGCCGGTGATTCTTGTGGGCGTTGTCAATGAAGGCAAAGTCAAACCGTACGTCACCGATTATGTCCGGCACCACTACAAACTCCGCTGGTGGTTCCCCGAAGATTACAAAGGGATGACCCTCGGCAAGGCCTGGCAATATTTGCAAGACCCCGAAAAGCGCGCCAGCCTGCGCCGCTTCTTGCTCTATCGTGAACTCGACAAGCCGCTGGGTTCCACCGATTTCGTGATGTACGTGCGCAAGGACGTCGTCTCCAAAGTCTGGCAATATGGGGCCACGGTAGCCGCCGTGCAGCCCTCTCTGGCCGAAGACCCCTACGCTAAGGCGGTTGTGCAGGCCAATGCAGTCTCATTCTGGGGGAGTCCGGGCAGCGGCCCTGGCCAGTTCCAAAGCCCCAAGGGCCTGACCGTGGATGGGCAGGGCAATGTGTATGTGGCCGACGGCGGGAACAACCGCATCGTCGTACTCAACGGGCAGGGCGAGTTCCTGCGATCATTTGGGACTGTGGGCAGCGGCCCCGGCCAACTCAAAGAGGCATGGGGCGTAGCGGTAGACCCGGCCGGCAACGTTTACGTCGCCGACACGTGGAATCATCGTGTGGAGAAGTACGATCCCACCGGCAAGTTCCTGACGCAGTGGGGTGGGTTCGCCGATACGGCCGGTCAGGCCAGTGGACGGGCCGGGTTGTTCTGGGGGCCGCGAGCCATCGCCGTGGATAGCGACAACAACCTGTACGTTACCGATACCGGCAACAAGCGGATACAGAAGTTCGACCCGGAGGGCAACTTCCTTGGACAATGGGGAGGATTTGGCATCGAGAAGGGCCAATTCAACGAACCGGTCGGGATTGCCATCAGCCAAGTAACCGGCGACATTTTTGTGGCCGACACCTGGAATCATCGTATCCAGCGGTTCGACAAAGATTTCAACTTCATCGCCGAGTGGCCGGTGCATGGCTGGGAAGGCGAATCTGTGAACAACAAGCCCTACATCGCCGTCGACTCTCACGACAACGTTTTCATTACCGACCCGGAGAGCTACCGCGTGATTGCTTTCGATCATGCCGGTAACGTGCTGGCCGTGCTGGGAAAGTTCGGTACCGACGCCGGTTCGTTCAACTTGCCGCTCGGCCTGGCCGTCGATTCCCAGGACAATTTGTACGTTTCGGATAGCCTCAATGGCCGCGTGATGAAGTTTGCGCCATTGCCGGCAGCCGGTGTGAACAAGTAAAGGAATCTCATTGAACAAACGTCGCTTCACGGCTGTCGTTGGCTTTGTCCTGACGATTGTCTTCCTCTATCTGGCTGTACGAAACATGGAATGGATGGCCGTACGTGACGCCTTCCAGCGGGTCAACTATCTTTTTCTGTTACCGGCAGCCGCGCTCGTGTTTACCGACTACGTTTTGCGGGCCTGGCGTTGGCATTACATCTTGCGTCCGACCCGGTCCATCCCTGTGTTTGTCTTGTGGCCCATCCTGGTGATTGGCTTTACCATGAATAACCTGCTGCCGGCCCGCATTGGCGAACTGGCCCGCATCTACTTGCTGGAAAGGGCCGAAGGCATCAGCAAATCGTTGGGGCTGGCCACGTTGATTGTGGAGCGCGTTTTCGACGGCTTCACGCTGCTGTTTCTGCTCGCGGTCGTTTCACTCGTTTTCCCGCTGACCGGTCTGGCGCAGGAGATGGAATATATCTTCCTGGCTGGTTTCGGCGGCGTGCTCATCGCCCTTCTGCTCATGCTCTACCAGGAAGCGTGGACCCTACGCATGGCCGACCTCGTTTTGCGCCCCCTGCCGCAGGCCATGGGCGAACGACTGCGCGGTATGTTGAACGCGTTCATCCTGGGGCTGCATAGCTTCCGCCATCGTTCGGCGCTGCTGGCGGTAATCGGCATCTCGCTGGCGACGTGGACGTGCGAGGCCGCCGGCTACTGGGTGTTGATGTTGGGCTTCAACCTGCACCTGACGCCGACCGCCCTGTTTGGCGCGGCGATTTTCACCCTCGTGATGATCAACCTGGGCATCCTGATTCCCTCCGCGCCCGGCTACGTCGGCACGTTCCAGTTCTTCACGGTGGCGGCGCTGGCCACTTTTGCTGTGCCCCGCGAGACGGCGCTCAGCTTTTCCATCCTCTCTCACGCGCTGCAGTACTTGCTCATCACTTCGCTTGGCCTGTTCTTCCTCTGGCGAGCCAACCTGAGCCTGTCCATCCTCGAAACGGAAGCGCAAACTTCGGCCGAAGGATGAATCCACAACGATGCGTGGCGACTGTTTTCCGCGCGAAGTTCCCTACCGGCGGATGATGGGCAGGTAAAGCATGGATTGCGGGGACAGAACGTCCAGGTCCACGACCATGAGCGCGGCGTTTTGCGTCCATTTCGGCGTGTCCGGCCCCAGTGCAACGGCCGGTTTGTCGTCTATCGTGAAATGGATCGTGTCGCCGGAGGTGGCTCCTTCGTCGCCCGGCGTGTTCGGGTCATCCGCGTAGCACGGCATCAAGCCATACCAGCCAACATGGTCTACGACAAACTCACCACATTGCGTGTTGCCGGGGTCATACGCGCGTACGATGGCCCCGATGGCCACGGGTGTGCCGTATACGGTCGTGTTTTGACTGCGAAAATTGACCCACTGGGTGGTAGGCGTGACACCAGATGGGATTTCCGCGAGGGGTGCGACGTGCGCACCGGCTGGCTGCGGCAACTGTGCCGCAGAGGCCGCTGTCGTTGCCCTGCCGGTCACGGGCAGACTGCGTCCAACGACCAAAAGCAGGGCAATGCCCATCAGGCCAAGTAGCCACCACGATAGACTTTTGTGCCGGTTATCGGTGATCATGGTTTCCCCTCTCGCGAGAAAATTGTTATGGCGGTTCATCGCACACAAGGTACGACGCGAGGCAGTTGTCCACCACACCAGCGGCTCGCCCGCATCGCTAACGCGGGTGCCGGAGTCAGTGTTGCTGGTGGCTGTTGGAATGTAGAAACAATGGAATGAAACAAAAGGGGCAGAAAATCTCTTGTGTTGAGGGCCTGCGCCGGCGGTGTTGCCGTTCCCGTTTCCGAACTTGTGGTCGTGGCTGTGACTGAACGGGTCGTTGGCGACGCGGACGGAGTGGCTGATGGCAATGCAGGGATGGAAGAGGCTGTGGCTTCTGGTGTGGCGGATGCTGTTGCCGTAGGTTGTGGTGGTGATCCTGCACTGCTGGCGGCCAAGTCAACATGCAGCAAAGCGCCGTTTTGGGTCCATACAGCGTCGTCAGGGCCCTGCGCCGTGGCCAGGAGATCGTTGATCGTAAAGTGAATGGAGTCGTTTGGTCTGGCGCCTTCATCGCCGGGTGTGGTTGGATCATCTCCATAGCAGGATAGTAACCCGTACCAGCCAGCGTGGTCTACGGTGTATTCGCCACATACCACACCGTCAGGATCGAAGGCACGGACAATCGAGCCAACGGGAACCGGCTGGCCATCCAACGTAGTGTTCTGGCTGACGAAGTTGACCCATTGCGTGGTGGGTGTTACGCGAATCGGGTGCTTGTCGGTCGGTGTTGTGCTCCACCGTCCGCTATCGGGCCCCAACGCCGGCCCAGGAGTTTGCAGAGCCACAACACGAGACGAGCGATATACCCAGAAGATTGCCACCACCAGCGGCAGTAGGGCAATCAAAACGACAGCTAACCACTTTCGGGATGTTTGTTCCATGATACCTGTTTCCGTTTCCCTCCGCATTCAAGTCAATCACCGAGCCATGAAAGCACAAAGAGTAATACAGGTTTGCACGTTTCTAAGATGGAGCGTTCAAGCGTTCGTGCATGTCGTGTCTCCGCGGTAAGGACAGAACCAAAATAATTATAACACAGACCAGGGAAAATGCACAAACAAGCCGCGCGCGGAGGCGCATATCATTCGACGGGAACTTGGACCGCTGTGCAAGTGCGAGTTCATGAATCAGGCCGCGGTCCCCGGTGGCGTTCTTCAGCGGGACTCTTCCACTTGCTCAAAGCGGACGACAGTCCGCCGCGAGCAGGCTTTCCGGCAAGCACCGGAAAATGCGCGGGCACACGGTCGGGCGGACAGCGTCCAGGCCCTCTACCGGGCTGGCGGCAACATCGTCGAGGGGCGGATGGTGTTTCGTGCCCAGTACTTTTTGATAGTGCTGCTCAAATCGCTCGAAGCAACATCGGTGTGATGGTTCGGATCCGGCCCATGGCGAAAGTTGAACGCATCCACCTCCACGTTCCAGGGTGCCCATGCCGGCTCCCAGTCCCACAGCGCGTAGTTCAGGCCCCGCCGTTCGAACAGATCCATCTCATCACCCATGAAGTTGGCGGCACCCGCTTCCCAGCGCATCGCGCCGTATTCGTTCGTGGCAACGGGAACGCTGTGCGTGGCAGTGAACGTGTCTATGGTGGTGAGCAAATCGTCCATCCACGTCCGGTTGAACTGGTCGGCCACGCCGTCATCGTCCGTATCGAATACCCCCGGGTACGTGTTGGTCAGCGGCGGTTCCTGGTGGGTATAGACGAACGGCGCGTACTGGTGCACGGTGAAGACTGTGTGCGTATCGCTGATCGGCCGCACGTAGGGCAGCCAATCAACCGCGCTGTAGCCGTTGCCCCCGATCAAGATCGGCGTGTCGGCATCCACCTGGCGGATTGCGGCGACAATGCGCGGGTAAAGCTGATTCCAGTCATACAACGAACCTCCGTACTTGGCATAAAACTCCTGCGGATCCCAGATATCAAGCCGGTCGTTTACGGCGTCGCTGCCGACCTCGTTAGAATTCGGCTCCACCATCAAATCGTACCCGGCAACGATGGGGGTATTGCGGTACCGTTCCGCCGTGTAGCGCCACATCTCCACCCAGGCATCTTGCGCGGCCTGATCCTGCCACACGGAATCGTTGAGGTAGCTCGTGTCGAACCAACTGTCCCCCAGGCAACAGACGCTGAACTCCGCCCGGCCCGGCCCGCTGCGAAAAGAGATCACGGCGAACATGTCGGCCTGCGCCGTCATGGTGAGCAGATTGTCCAGATTGTTCTGGATACTGAGATCAACGGTGTACGGGGCTGTCTCGGTGAAGAGACCGGGGTGGGAAATGTTGACGTAGTTTGCGCCCCACCCGGCCAGTTGGTCGAAGTCCGTCTGGACGTAGGGCGGGCCGACCGGCCCGAGGCCCATGAACTCCGTCCCATCCAGTTCCGGATACACGCGCCGCTGATAGATGTTCGCGCCACGCAGTTTTGTGCCTCCGCTCCAGAGCGTCCATTTGTCGAAGGGCTGGGGGAATGGGGATGGGCTTGGCGTTGGTGTCCGCGTGGGTGTGCCCACCGGCGCAGCGATACGCCACAGGCTGGCCGGCGTGGTCTCGTCCTGGCCCAGATGCGATTCAAAGGCGATCCAGCGGCCATCGGGCGACCAGGAAGGCGCGCCGTCTTCGGACGAGGCATGGTGGGTCACGCGGAGCGGTGTGCCGGCCGCCGCGGACACGACAAAGATGTTCGGCGTGGGCAGACCGCCGTAGTCGGACGAGTAGACGATCCAGTGGCCGTCGGGCGACCAACTGGCGTCGGTATCGCTGGACGGGGCCGTCGTTACCGGCCGGATGTCGCTGCCGCCGGTCGCCATCGTATACAGGTTCCAGTCGTCGCTGCCCGGCGTGCGTCGTTGGAAGAGGATGCGGTTGCCGGCCGGAGACCAGTTGGGTTGGCGATCATCCGTGCCGCCACCGGGGCCGTCGGTCAGGGCTGTCAGGCCAGTGCCGTCCGCACGCACCTTCCAGATGCTACCCTGCTGCTGATCGTCCGGTACGCCGGCGTCGGCCTCGAAGACGATCCACTGGCCGTCCGGCGACCAGGAAGGCTCGATGTACCAGGGCGGGCCGCTGTGGCTGGTGATGCGGCTGAAGTCACTGCCGTCGGGCGCGATGCGCCAAAGATCGTCAGCGTTGGCCCGGTCGGAAGCGAAGACGATGCGGTTGCGCACGGCGTTCCACGCACTACCGGGCAAGTTTACGTTGTCCTGGTCTTCCCAAGGTGTCAGACGTGTGCTTCGCATTGTGCTCATGTCGAGCAGAAACAAGCCGGCCGGCCCAATATTGTAGCCTTTCTCGAAACGGGTGAAGACGATGTGGCTGCCGTCGGGCGAGAAGGCCGGGTTCTGGTCGCTGGCGCCGGCCGGGGGAGTCGTCAAGCGGATGGCGTCACCGGTGCCGGTGGCGATAATCGGCATCAGCGTACTGGCAGCGGTCGCCGTGGGGAGCACAGCCGGAGACGTGGCCGGTTGGGTGCATCCCACCAGGAGGAAAAGGGCGAGGAGGGTCCACACACCATTCGCGAAGAGGGCGTTGCGTGCTGGAGAGCGAATCATCGCTTCAAGAAATGCTTAGAAGTT
>CAYWAK010000047.1:0-14611 GCA_964455755.1 uncultured Ardenticatenales bacterium
CGACGCCGAGGGTGGAGTGTCTGTCGCGGCGTGGTGGGGCGTGCCTGTGTGCGTGGCAGTCGCAGACGGGGTGGACGTGCCGTTTTGCGTGGCCGTCGCTGTTGGCGTGGGCGTCGGTGTGGCCGTGCCCGTTTGCGTAGCCGTCGCGGACGGCGTCGGCGTGGCTGTTGGCGCGGTAGAACTTTCCGCCACAAAGTTGAGGTCATCGAAGATGGCCGGAACGGTAGGATTTGCCTGGGAAAAATAAGCATAGCACTCAATGCGTGCGGTGATCGCTCTCGCCGGAGCCACCTGATTGAGCAGAGAGAGTTGTTGATACCCGCTCTGATGTTGGGTGAGCGATGTTTCTGATCGCGCAATCTTACCTTTGCTGTCCCACCACTTGATACGCAGCCTCACATGGATAATGGTCGGGTCGTTTAGCACAGTCCAACCACGAAGGGAATATGAACTTCCCCCTGCCACGGCGACGTCCTGATAGGCGTAGGCATACCCTGTTGCCTGGAGCTTGGTTAGATAGGCCGCCGCCGACCCGCCGTGGGGCAGTGTGTTCGTGATCGCAAAGGTCGCTGTCGAAGGTTTGTAACTCCAGCCAGTTGTCCCGTTCTCAAAGCCGGCATTGACCAAGAGGTTTGCGTTTTGGGCAAGAACGACGCGTCTGTGCAGGGAGAGAAAGAGAATGAGGCAGAACGTCAGGAGACAAGAGAGGATAACAAGAAAACGGCGGGGGATGCCGTTGAAGCGATGAGGTGCGTCAGAAAACGTGTTGGCCACGACGAAATCTTCCACGATGTGCGATGTAGAGGGAGATGAGAGACTACGCAACTATTTGCTTGTTTTTTAGTATACCACACGCTCCACTAAAATGCAAAACTTGTTGCGCGTGCGGGCATCCGCTATTTTCTTGCGCGGGAACTGGTGCTTGCTTACCCTTTCTTCATCTACCACCAAGACACAAAGATGCAAACGTTGGAACGTTCAGCCCATTTTCTCGCTCCGAACGATGCAATCGGGCCTCGCTGGTAGGGCCGAACTTCCGCCAAGTTATACACACGAATGCCGCTATCGCTTGGGCCAGAGGCCTGACCGCGGCCCAGGGATTTCGCCCAGGACCGGGATTTCCAGCGCCTCGGCGTCTGCGGTCGTACGAACGGTATCGTCCAGGTACTCCAGCAAGAACACCAGGGCCACCGCCGCAACGAGTGCCAGCATAACGCGAAGGGGAATGTCCACCCGCCGGCGAAGGCTCGGCCCGACGGAAGCGATATTGGGCCCGTCCAACAGAGTTACTTCTGCGTCGGCTGCACCCAGTTGGGCGAGGAAGGTGTCTCCATCTTCCCGCATGGTCTGTATCACGGCCTGGCTGATCGCCACAAGTTGCTCCCGATCCGGCCAATTGATGTCCAGATAGAGGATGCGGTGATGCTTTTCGGCACTGGTCGCGCCCACGATGGCCCCCGGCGGAATGGAGATTCCGGCCGGCAAGCGACTGCTTACCGCTGCTGCAAACGCGCTCCCGCGTACCACCTCCGTGAAGTCATCGGCCAGGAACTCTGACGCCTGGCCGGAAGTAAGGCGGGGGTCGAAGTTCAGACCTGGTTCGGCCGGCAAGGGATGTACACCCACAGCCAGCCGCATGGAAGCATGAAACGTGGTCGGTGTTGGCCGTTGGGTGACGAGAGCGATCAGCAACACCAGCAGCGGCAAAGCAACGATCAACCAGATTCTGCGCCTGATTATCCGAGCATACGCACGTAGTTCCACAGCTTACATCCCTTCGTCTTTCGTTTCGAGCCACTCCAATAGCCGCCGGTGGAATGTCTCGCGGTCAAACCGGCAGGCATGGTCCCGAATTGATGCGGGATCAAACGAGAGATCATCCGTCTTCTGCAGGGCTTCGGCGAGCGAATCGGCCGTTTGCGCCTGGAAAAGGACACCCGTCTGGCCATCCTTCACGGTGTCGAGCGCCCCGCCGGCAGCATAGGCCACGACCGGCCGGCCGGCGGACTGCGCTTCGACCGGCGATATGCCGAAGTCTTCTTCCCCTGGGAAAACGAAGGCGCGGCAATGGGCATAAAGTGCCGGCAAATCGTCATCCGGAACGCGGCCCAAGAAGCGCACCGTGTCTCCGGCCATCTTTTCCAGGCGCAGCCGGTCACGCCCATCGCCGGCAATCCAGAGTGGGACGCGTAGCCGGTTGCAAGCTTCGATGGCCAGGTCAATGCGTTTGTAGGGAATAAGTCGGGAGACAACGAGAAAATAATCTCCCGGGCTTCCTTCCGGAACAAACCGCTCCGTATTGACCGGGGGATAGATGATCGTGGAATCGCGCCGGTAGTATTGCCGGATCCGCTGTTGGACGGCGCGGGAAATGGCCGCGAAGTGCGTCACGCGTTGCGCTGCCGCGAAGTCCCACTGGCGCAAGAAGGGGAGGATCAGCGGAAGGACACGGCGTGCCGCAACACCGAGATCCTCTCGCTGGATATAGTCATGATAATTCCAAATGTAGCGCGTGGGGGTCAGGCAGTAGCAAAAATGTCGCGCGCCCGGCGGCGGTACGACTCCATGACAGAAGCCGCTCTTGTTGCTGAGGATGGTGTCATATCCGCGCAGATCGAATTGCTCGAAAGCCAGCGGATAGATGGGAAAGTATAGCTGATGATGGCTCATTATGCCGGGCAAGTGATTCATGAACGTCGTACGCACATCTCGATAGCGGAGAGCCGCGAGCGATTTCTCCGGCCAATAGATGGTTGTGTACAAGGGAGCGTCGGGAAAAAGCTGCAGAAACTCGGAAAGGACGTTTTCCGCTCCGCCGATCTGATTTAGCCAGTCGTGGACAAGGGCCATTTTCAAGATTGATCGGTCTCCCAGGGCTGAAATACCTCCACACCGGAGGCACATTCCAATGACCTAGTATACCAGAGATGGGCGTATTCGACAAGGAGAAATCGGATCTTGGGGCATCGTCCGCTCTGAGCACAAAAGGCAGACCAAAACAAAGGCGGCCACTCTCGGATCCCCCCGACCATGTGGCTGGACAAGAATGCGGAACGATGGCATAATGGGCTCACCACTTGATTGTGATGAGAAGGGGGAATTGACGGAGCGAGGCAATGTTAGGAATTCCAGATTGGCTTGTGCGGTTAGGAGGGCGCTTTCTCGGCATCCAGCCGCAAACGCTTGCCTATTTGCGTGCCGCGGCGAAGCTGGGCCGGCCGGCCAGCCCGGAATACCCGTCCGAGTTGCTGCCCAACGCCGCCCACATGTTTGCTCGCGGCTGGATGAACCGCCCCTTCTTCGAGACATCCCGCGATTGGGTCTGGCCCTATTGGGCGGTTAGACAACATAACCCCGCCGACCCTGGGTTCGTGCCATGGGGCTTCCAGCCGTACCATCTGAATCTGGCCTACCGCGATTGGACGGCAATCGGTGTACCGGGACAACGCGACGAAGCCATCGTTGACCCGCGCGGCCTGGTGACGCCTTGGCCCGATGGCTGGTCACTGGACACCTGGTTGGCAACGCCAGGGCGGGCAATCTTCCCCTCGCAATGTCCGGAAGAAACGGTAACACAATGGATGGAGCCATACCCGGTCACCGTAATCACCCTGATTCGCTACCTCCCTTGGGAACTGCGGCTGCAGATAACAATGGTGGAGGACAAGGATGGTCGGCCATGGGTCTTGCACCGGGTGCATGTCCGGCACGAGGGTCCGGAAGGGGTGCCGGCTACCCTGTTTCTGGCCGTGCGCCCGTTCAACGTGGAGGGGGTCAGCCTCATCCACGACCTGGAATTTCGGAAGGGGAAGTTCCTGGTCAACGGGCGGTTGGCGTTATGCGTTCCCCCACCTGAATCTGCCGGCTGTTTGCCATTTCGGGAGGGGGACATTTCGCACAGGCTGGCCCGTCTGCCCGAAAAGACCATCGCACATTGTCCGGCCGGACTGGCTACGGGGGTTGCGGCCTATCCTCTGTCGCCTGCAAATGTCCGGGCAGGCTGGCAGCTAACGGCCCTGGCCCCTGCCGGCAAGGCCGCGAAGCCGGCGGCCTATCGTGTGCCCGTGGACGGGCCATCGCTGCTCGATTCGGACAGCCCGGCAAGTTGGATGCAGCGCGCCAAATCCCGCTGGGACGAGGCGGTTTCCGGTGCAATGCGGATAGAGCTGCCCGATCAGCGCATGCAGTCTGCGTTCGAGGCCAACCAGGCCTATCTCCTGCTCATGCACGACGGAGAGAGCATTACGCCGGGGCCTTTCACCTATCACCGCTTCTGGTTCCGCGATGCCGCCTATTTGGTGCACGCCCTGGACAAAATGGGGCTTTCGGAACAGGCCGCACAGGTTTTGCGCAGCTATCCCCGACGGCAACGGCGCGACGGCTACTTCGTCTCCCAAGACGGGGAGTGGGACGCAAATGGTCAGGCGATATGGACCGTCGTCGAGCATTTTCGCCTGACGGGCGATCGCAATCTGTTGGCCGAACTGTATCCGGCCGTTGCCCACGGAGCCAGATGGATCGAGGCAAAACGCCGCGACAGCAAAGATGGCCTGCTTCCGGCCGGGTTTTCCGCGGAACATTTCGGCCCGCCGGACAATTATTACTGGGACAATTTTTGGGCGCTGGCCGGACTGCGTGACGCGACGTATGCGGCACGCACGCTGGGTCGCGACGACGATGCGCGAGCCTTCCAGTCAGCGTACCGGGGCTTCCGGCGCGACGTCTGGCGCAGCTTGCAGCGGGACGAAGCCCGACTGGGGCAACGAATCATGCCCGCATCGCCACACCGTAGTCCCGACGCGGCGATGATCGGTACGCTAGCGGCCTGCTATCCGCTTCGCCTGCTCGACGCCACCGACGACTTGCTGGCGAACACGTTGAACCTGCTCCTGGGGGAACATTTCGTCCAGGGCCTGTTCTTCCAGCCTTTCAGCCACACGGCGCTGGGAACCTATCTGACCCTGCACGCCGCGCATTGCCTGCTCTACCAGAAATCGGCCGACGTTTGGCCCCTTCTTGAAGCCTTCCTGGGTCACGCCTCGCCCACCTGGACCTGGGCAGAAGGCATCAACCCGCGAAGCGGGCACGGGGGGATGGGCGATGGACACCACGGCTGGGCGCTGGCAGACCTGTTGCTGCTGGTCCGTGACTTGCTTCTATTGGAGGAGGAGGGGCGGTTGCTGATCACGCCATTGCTCCCCGCCGCCTGGACAAAACCGGGGGCAAGTATCCGCGTGCAAAACGCGCCGACCCACTTCGGCAGAATCAGCTTTGAAATCACCTTCGCAGAAGGAGAAGCCCAGCTTCAGATGGAGAATCGCTTTCGCGAGGAACCGGTAGAGGTTGTATGGAATGCCGGCCGGCCTATCAAGGCAATTGAAGCGCAGCAGTCAGCGCACACAAAAGAAGGTCTGCTCGTGCTTCCCGGTGATTGCAGCCGGGCACGAGTCATTTTCGGAGGGGCGCAGCGTTAGCGAGGAATCATCCTGTCCACATGCGCTTTCAACCGTTCGGCCAAGGATTCCAGCATCATTGAAGGGGTGTCGTTGGGGAACTGCAGTGCGTAGGGCCGGTTTTGGTTTATCGAAAGTGTAAAGTTATTATGAGCATACGGTATCGCGCCCTGGATAGAGAGATTCAGTTCTTGTTCGATCTGGTCCTTGGTTAGTCCTTCGCGCCCTACTGCGCGATTGAGTATCGGGAAGAGTTGTGCGTCGGTGATACCGATCCCGTGCAAGAAGTTCAACACGACCTTGGACAAATTCACTGTGCTTAGATCGGGAGAAATAACGAAAACGATGGCCTCAGAAGTTTGCAAAAGGGGCAGGGTGATCTTGGAAAGGCCCTTTCCAAAATCTACGCATAAGTAATCAAAACTGGCCCGCAGAGACTCAAAGACAGCAGGCACGCGCTCCACCTGCATAGTTTGCGCTTCCATGGGGTCCTTTGAACCGACAAGTACGCGAAAGTTCCACTGATCAAGCGGCACGAAGTATTTTCCAACCATAGGCCGGGTTGGCCTGCGTTCCTCAAGAGTCAGTCGAACCACGGTCGTGGAAACGTCCGCGTTGACCATGTTGGCAATGGAACCCAGGGGCAGCACCATATCAGCGACGGCCACGCTCTTGGGTTCGACGAGTTTGCTCAAGGCATGCGCTATATTGATACAGAGAACGCTGGTTCCAATGCCCCCCTTTGCGCTGAAAAAACTGATCATGCGGCCACGTCCCATGAACTGTGTGGCCCGAGATTCAGTTAGCCAGGATGGCAATCGTTCCAAAATTTCCCCGATGGCTTCCGGTCGTTTTATGACATAATCGTCCGCACCCGCTTGCAGGCCGGCCGAGATCTCTTCGGGACGGTCGCGCACGGTAAACATTATGATTGCACTGGTTGCTGTCCGCGGATCGTTGCGTAATGTTGTGCAGACATCCAAGCCATCGATGTCTGGAAGTACCAGGTCCAGGAAAATTAGATCTGGAGAATAACTACGGGCCAGGTGGATCGCTTCCTCTCCTGTTGAAGCGACCATAACCTCATACCCTTTTCTTCCCAGCAAGTTCCGAAGCCAGCCGGTCGTAGCGGCGTCATCGTCCACGATCAGGATCAGGTGTTTCTCTGCTGCCATACCTCTGCCCCCTAGCCAACTAGCCGCTTGCGCACGCGACGCAAGACCGGCGTTTCACTTTCGCGAGGCTGCCCCAGGTGATTTTCAGCCGTAAGTTGATAGGCCGCATTCTCCAGTGCTTCCGCAATCGCAGACTTGCCAGCCTGCACCACGACGGGGGTTCCCCGGTTGATGGCCTGGACTACCGATCTGGGGTCGTAGGGCAAGACAGCGTGAATCGGGATTCCCAATGCTCGCTCCATTTCTTTCTGGGGCAGCGCGTCCTGCGAAAATGTCCAGGACAGAATCGGCCAGATTTTTTCCAGATCATATTCCAGTTCACGGAATGTATTCAAGGCCACGGCCATAGCCTGCAACGAGGCGAGGTCTGGCGCGAGGGGCAAGAGAATCCGGTCAGCGCGCTCGAGTACGCTGAGCGCGGCATCGGTGAAATTGCGTCCTGCATCTACAACGACAAAGGTGAAGTTGTCGCGTAATATAGGGAACAAGTTCTCAATCAAGGTGGCCGTAATGAGTTCAGAAAGTTCTGGAGCCCGCGGGGCAGAAAGGACGCGCACGCCAGAATTATGCGGCAGCATTGCCTGCAGCACGAAGTCCTTGTCAAGAGTGGTCTCTTTTTGCGCCATCTGGCCCAAGGTGAAATTGGAACGCAGATCCATAAAAACAGCTACCTGTCCGATCGGCAAGGCAAGGTCGATGAGGGCTGTTTCGGCCTCCCACATTTTGGTCAGGGTGACGGCGAGATTTACGGCAATGGTTGTTGTGCCCACGCCACCCTTGGGACTGAAGCACGCAAAGAACTCACCCTGTTTTCCGCGAGCGATTTCTCCTTTTTGGGCCAACGCTCGGGCCAGTAAGGCCCGCAGGCGTGCTTCCAGCTCTTCAAAGTCGAATGGCTTGGTCACATAATCATCGGCCCCGGCCTCAAAGCCCATGACCTTTTCCGAAACACCACTTTGCGCGGTGAGAAGGATAATCGGGAGATCGGCCGTGTCCGGGTTCTGGCGAAGCGTTTTGCAAAGCTCATAGCCACCCATGTTCGGCATCATTACGTCACTGATCATCAGGTCCGGCATCCATTCCTTGACGACCTCCAGGGCCTGGACACCATCAGCGGCGGTCCGCACTTCAAACTCCATGCCGCCGAATTTGACGCGCAACATTTTTGTGATTAGGGGGCTATCGTCTACCACCAGTATTCGTGCAGATTTCGAAGTCATGGTCAAAACCTCACAAAAGTTAATGAGACAATTCAACAATCAAGTTTGACGGATCCACGTAGTAACAGCCAGTAAGGAAAAGTATACACCATAACAGGGCTGTTGGCAAAAACCTTCCTGCAGCGGCGAGAAAACAAGCATCGCACTTGACAATATTGCGCTACTACCCTATACTCTGCACTGACCATGGAAGAAAAGAGCAGAAACACACGTTCCGCTAATCATTCCCTTGGCGTACCCTGCACAAACAGGGCCTGTTCCGCCAACAATGAAGCGCACCGTCGCTTTGCTCAGGTCAAATTCGCGCTCCTTTTCTCTGCAATTCTGCTCGCACTCTTGCTATCTGGCCTCCATTATCCGCGCCTAACAGCAGAAGGCAACACGGACCTCTATCTGCACTTCTCTGTTGACCGGAACGCGATCCCAAGTTGGGCAAGAGCAACGCCACTGACTTTTCGGATCGTGGTGGGGCCGGCGTCCGATGCTACCGTCAACGGCGATGGCGATTATGTGTCCTCGGTTTATGACGCGGGCCGTGGCACAGTCCGCTTTTCGACGGCCGCCGCCGATGTGATCGTCCGCGTCCGTGGCGCAATATCCGACTCTTCCGCGCTGGGCCACGCAGAAATCACGCCTCTCAAGGACGACAAGTCCTGGGCCTATAGCCTGACTTTCGATGATGGCGCCGATTCCACATTCACCAACGCAAGGCCCATTTTGGACCGCTACGGCTACGCGGCAAGCGCAGCGATCGTTGGGAACCACATCGGGCAGCCCGGTTTCATGGGGCCGGCCGAACTGCAGCAACTGCTGGCAGACGGATGGGCGCTCAACAACCACACGTACAGCCATTACTATGTGTCACAGTTTCCAAACACCGATGCCGTACTCCGCGACATCTCCATGGCCAGCGAAGCCATTTCGACCGCCGTGCCGGGCTACACTGTCCGCGCTTTCACAGCCCCTTTTCACGATGACAACTACAACCCCATCGTCGCTGCGAACTCCGAGGCGCTTGGTTTGTACCTCGTCGAAGGCCTCGGCGCGCAAGCCTGGCGACAGACCGAAGGTTTCATCCATGGCAAAGATAACTTCCTCATCGGAAGACGCTCCGTACAGCCGTTGGAACCGTTGTTTGACGAGATGCACGACAAAGTGACCGACTATCCCGGCACACATTATTGGCTGACGCTGCTGGAACATGGTGTGGCCAACGCCTGCGATCCGGTGGAAATCTCCAGCGACTATCTCTATACGCACTACGGTGCGGGCGGCACGGACGAGGTTTGGGTCGCTCCCAGCATAGACGTCTATCGCTACATCCTGGCCCACGACTTCGCCACGATCACCCGCCTGCCGGACATCGCGCCACAATCGCTGGCAGAACCGCCGCCGTCCACGCCCACGCCGACCCCAACTCCCGCGCCCCCCTCGCAAAGGGTCACGGTAACTTTGCAAAGTGGAGCCGGTGACTACACGGGAACGACCGACACCTATATAAATGTCTGGGAATCGTCGCTCACCCACGGGACGAATTCCGGGATGGCTTTGCGTACCGGGGATGTATCCTTTCCCCTGCTCCGGTTTGATCTGCACGATATTCCTGCGGCAGCAACCGTGGTCAGTGCTACCTTGAGCCTGTACGCCACCTGGCAGAGCAATGGTCTTTATGCCTGTGGGCGGGCGTACGGACTGAAGCAACCCTGGTCGGAAGAGGGCGCCAACTGGTATGCGGCCACAACGGCTTCGCTGTGGGGGCAGCCGGGAGCCAGCGACACCACAACCGATCGTGACTCTGCCTCCTATGCTCTGCGAACATTTCTGTCTGGCGACTCACGGTGGTATGACTTCCCGATCACCTGGCTGGCCCAACGCTGGGTAAACGCGCCGCAAAGCAATCACGGACTGTTGTTATACCCTTCGGGGGTTTCATCAACCCAAATGGATTTTGCCTCATCTGAGTTTTGGAACCTCTCCGAACACCCGCGGTTGACCATCGTTTACGATCTTCCGCTGGAGAGCACGCCCACGCCGACTCCCTCGCCTACGCCCAGTGCAACGTCCACACAAACGCCGGCCCCATCGCCGACGCCCACGGTCTCACCTTCGCCCAGCGCGACGGCGACGGCACCAACATTCCGGCGGAAACTCTTCTTGCCCATAGTGCGAAAATAGGAAGGGAAGGGCCGCCCGCCGCGCGATCCTAATTGTGGCTTCGAGGGCGATACTGCAACGCCTCGGCCAGGTGAGCCGTTTCGATCTGGTCGCTTCCCGCCAGGTCCGCGATGGTCCGTGACAGCTTGAGGATGCGATGATAAGCGCGAGCGCTGAGCTGCATTTGGGTCATGGCGCTGCGCATTAAACTGCGGCCAGCCGTATCGAGGGCACAGAACTGCCGGACTTCGGTCGGTCCCATGTCTGCGTTGCAGGCGAGGGTTGAATGGGCATAACGTTCTCGTTGGCGGGTACGCGCCTGCTCCACGCGCTCCCGAATTGTTGCACTTGGTTCGCCCAGGCGGTCACTGCTCAACTTGTCGTAATCCACACGGGGCACTTCCAGGTGGATGTCAATGCGGTCCAGCAATGGCCCCGAAATACGTTTCTGATAGCGGCTGACCGTGCTCATGGAGCACGTACATTCCCTCACGCTATCCCCGTAGAATCCGCAGGGACAGGGATTCATCGCCCCGACCAATAACAGGTTCGCGGGAAAGGTCAGTGTGCCGGCGGCACGAGAGATCGTCACAACGTGGTCTTCCAAAGGTTGGCGCAGCACCTCGAGCGTACGCTGCCCGAACTCCGGAAGCTCGTCGAGGAAGAGGACGCCGCGATGGGCCAGACTTACCTCGCCCGGGCGCGGCCACCGTCCACCACCTACGAGCCCTGCGTGACTAATTGTGTGATGGGGTGCGCGAAACGGCCGGTACCGTATGAGTGGCGTCTCGGGGGGCAGCATTCCGGCCACGCTATAGATTTTGGTGGTTTCCAACGCTTCGCCAATCGTCATGCGGGGAAGAATGGACGGCAGGGCCCGAGCAAGCAAGGTCTTGCCCGCTCCCGGAGGCCCCAACATCAAGACGTTGTGGCCGCCAGTGGCGGCCACTTCTAACGCGCGCTTCACGTGTTCTTGCCCCTTAATTTCGGAAAAGTCTGTGGAGTAGTAGTTGGGGGGTATGCCGCTTTCAGGATCGAACTGCACGGTGTACGGGGCAATAGGATTGAGGCCCTGCAAGTGCGCAGTCAATTGGGAAAGAGACCGTACCGGTATTACCTCCAATTCCTCAATCAACGCCGCTTCTGCGGCATCTTCCAGGGGCACGAAGATACGCTTGAACCCTTGCTCTTTGGCCGTTGTGGCCATGGGCAGCACACATGTTGTGTGTCGTGTGCTCCCATCCAAAGAAAGTTCACCGATAGCGACGGCATCATCCAGCGAGTCGGGCCACACTTGTTCGGAGGCGGCCAACACCCCGATGGCGATGGGCAGGTCGTAAGCCGGGCCTTCTTTGCGCAGGTCCGCCGGCGCCAGATTGATCGTCATTCGGCCACCGGGCCAATGCAAGTTGCTGTTCTTGATGGCGGTACGCACACGCTCGCGGCTTTCATTCACAGCGGCATCGGGGAGTCCTACGATGATCAAAGAAGGCATGCCCCGCGAGATGTCCACTTCTACCTTGACAATTGCACCGTCCAAGCCGATCACAGCACAACTGTTTACGGTAGCGAGCATGTGCTTCTCCTTCTATTGGCGATAGCGCCCGCGTAAATCGTTCCAGCGCACACGCACGACGTCCCGAAAGTTGCGTAGCGAATCTTGTAGCGGATCTACCTTGCTTTCATTTGCGTAGTACCACTGCACGGGAACCTCTTTGATGGGGTAGCCCAGCTTGCGAGCCAGAAAGAGCACCTCTACGTCAAAGCCGGTAACCATGCTGCCGGTAACGATACCTGCTTTCTCTCCGTAGAGTTGCACGCGCTCAAAAATCCGGTGGGCGGCGTCGTGCCGAAACGCCTTGAACCCGCATTGGGTGTCTTGAATGCCGCGTACCGCCAGCAAACGGACCACCAGGTTGAACGCGCGCCCCATCAGGTGGCGATACCCAGGCTCGCCATAACGCTGCGCGCCCACACCTTCCCGCGAGCCTATGACCACGGCATACTCCTCGTTGAACCAGGAAAGTAATCGTTCTGTTTCTTCAATCGGTGTGGAGAGGTCGGCATCTGTGAACAATATGATCTGACCCTGCGCGGCCAACATGCCGTTCCGGACTGCAAATCCTTTTCCGCGGTGGTCGCTGCGAATGATTTGAAGCTGGGGCAGGGTCGAGGCGAGGGCTTCCACCGAGGCTACGGTGCCATCCGTGCTGCCATCGTCCACGACCAGGACTTCATAGTCATAGGGCTGGGCCTCGCAGAAGGCAATCACTTTTTCCAGCGTGAGGGGCAGGCGGCGCTCCTCATTATAAGCGGGAATTACGATGGAAAGATAAGGTTGGTTCGATACCATCAGACACATTCTATTTCGACATTGTTACATCAATTCGGGCCCTTTTTGCTTTCCAGCACGCACAACCCCCGCATCCCAAATGAGCCCTGCCTGGGAGACATGCTCTCGAGGACGAGGGCTGCGAGCCATCAAGCAAAATGTGACATGTCAAACTATGAACTACCCGGAGCCTCTGCATGGGACACAGGCATTCTAACAATTGGCTTCACCAGCTTTCAATTATCATGCTACCCCAAACAAGGCAATGTCCCAATCATACACGGTCTTGCCCAATCCGTCAACTTTCCAGGAGCGAGCGCAAGTATTCTTCGCTGACCCGGCGTGTTTGCTGCACGGCGGGCCGTTGACGGAGCCAGATGGAGACCATGCCCCACAAACCGGCCGCCTGTCCCCGCAAGCGGGCCCGTGCAGCCGTGCCTCGCCACGCACGCAAGGCTTCAACGGTCACCTGTGCTTGGCGGCGCAGGATGTCGCGCCAGTGTCTGCGCCACAAGGCCGTGGGATAATCCCGCGCCAAGACCCAGAGGACGTTCCGCCCTACGTAATAGCTGGAGATCGCCCCCCCACCCGTAGCGCTCACTTTGTGATAGACGATGGCCTGGGGGACGTAAACACACTGCCAGCCGGCCAACTGCGCGCGCCAGTTCAAATCTACGTCTTCGCAATAGCTGCCCAGATTGCGGTCGAAGAGTCCGACTTCATCCAGCAGGGCACGCCGGTAGGCAACGGCTCCGCCACAACCGCCGAAGATCAATTCCTCGTGGGCGAATTGACCAACGTCGCGTTGCCAAACCCCCCGGTTGACGGGCATGCCATCCACGCCAAACGTGTCGCCGGCCGAATGGAAGGTGTCGCGCCGGTCGAAGAGCAGGATCTTCGAGGCGGCTATGCCGGCTTTCGGGTAACGGGCCAGCGCGTCCTGTAAAGCGGCCAGCCAGCCTGGGTCTACCTCCGTGTCGTTGTTGAGCAGGGCGATGATTTCACCCTGGGCCAGATCACGAATGCCGGCATTGACGGCGCCGGCGAAACCCTGATTCTCCGGCAAGACCAGCAGGCGTACAGCGGGGTACCGTTCGCGCACTAACGCCACCGAGCGATCCGTCGAGCCATTGTCCACCAGGATGATTTCAAAGTTCGGGTACGTTTGGCGGCCCAGTGAATCGAGACAGGTGACCAGATGGTGTGCCCCATTCCAATTGGGGATCACGACCGAAACGAGGGGGTAAGATTTCGACATGAACCCCCTACCGTCCACGCGCTTGGAAGTAGGCTTCCAGTCCCTCTTCCCATGGAGGAAGCGTAATCCCAATTTCGGCAGCACAGAAATTACGCAATTCTGCGCGGGCCGGCACAGGAGCCGGACGAGGGTAGGATGTGCTGGCCTGCAGCGGATAATCTGGAGAGCCGGCCAGGTTCAGGATGGCTCGGGCGAATTCATAGCGAGAACAGAGGCCCGTATTGGTCAAGTGATACGTCCCGTACAATTGTGTGCGAATCAAGCGAGCAATCGCCTCTGCCAGATGCACGGTGTAGGTAGGTGATCCAAATTCCGTGACAACCATGGACAAAGACGGGCGTTCGGAGGCCAATCTCAACACCTTTTCCACGAAGTTCGTACCTCCGGGGCCATAGACCCACGCGGTACGGACGATGTAGTAACGGTTCAGCAGATGCCGAACGAAGCATTCGCCGGCGAACTTCGATTTCCCGTAAACCGAGAGGGGGCGGGGAGTGTCAAATTCCCAGTAAGGCGTATCCGCCTGGCCGTCGAACACATAGTCGGTGCTCACGTAGAGCAAGGCCGCGCCGGCCTCTCGTGCACCCAGAGCGACGTTGCGCGTACCGAGCGCATTCACGCGGTAGGCGTCCTCCGGATTCAACTCGCAGCCATCCACGTTGGTCATGGCCGCTGCATGGAGGACAACCTCCGGTTTGAGATCTGCCAGCCGGTCGCAGATCGCCGGGTCGGCGACATCCCATTCCGGCAAGGTCAGGGGCATGACCCTTTCGTGACCCAGAATCTGTTGCAGACTGCGCCCGAGCTGGCCACGGGCGCCGGTGACAGCAATCCGCATAAGGCAATCGTCCTCACTACCACTGACTGGTCTGGTCGTTCCAACGAAGGGGATAGTACCATAGTTTTGCACACAAGTCAAAGAAAGCCATCGAATGAATTCGACTGTCATCAAAAACCTGCTGGGAGGAAGCAGGTTGATCGCCCGGCAACGCGCCTGGGCGCGTTTTGGGTGGCAGGAG
>CAYWAK010000048.1:0-14609 GCA_964455755.1 uncultured Ardenticatenales bacterium
GGGGGCACGCTCTTCCCCCCCGGGCCGGCTGTCTGCAGCCGGCGGCGGACGGTGGACGACATCGTCAACGAGGCGGTGGGGCGGGTTTTGCGCCGTATCGGCTTCGACAACGATCTCTACACGCGTTGGTTGGGGTTGCCGCCGAAGGGATAGCCGCCGGAATAGGAATTCCGGCGCTGTAGCCACGCTCGACGATTTTTTCGCCCGTATGCCGGGTGCAGCCCCTTATTCCTGCAGCTCGATGCGCACTTGCGTGCCTCGGCCGGGACTGCTTTGGAACCGGACACTGCCGTTTAACATTTCCACGCGTTGGCGCACAGAGGCCAATCCCAACGTTTTGTGTGCGCGTGACTGCGCGATCGCTTCGGCCACGTCGAAGCCTTGGCCATTATCTTCAACTGTGGCAATGACACCTTTGTCCTGCAAGTCCAGCATAACCTGAATCTGGGAAGAATTCGCGTGGAGTTCGGCGTTCAGCAAAAGCTCCTGAATCGCGCGAAACAAGGTCACTTCCAGATCGGGAGAAAGCCGCCGTTCCGTGCCGATCACGCGCAAGCTGGTGGCAATACCGGTCTTCTTTTCAAAGTTTTCTATGTGACGTCGCAGCGTCGGCACCAGTCCCAGATCGTCGAGCATCATGGGCCGGAGGTCGAAGATAAAGTCGCGAATCTTTTGGAAGGTGGTATTGGAGGCTGTTTTGAGGCTGGCCAGTTCCGTACGGGCCTGATTGGGATTGTTGTCAAAAAGACGCTCACAGATTTCGGCCTGGAGAATCAGATTGGTTAAAGATTGCGCCGGACCATCATGCATCTGGCGTGCCAACCGTTTCCGCTCTTGTTCCTGGGCTTCGATAATCAGGTGGGCGGCTTGTTGGTCGGCATCGTGGGACGACGTGCTTTCATCGGGAATGTCTAACTGCGCCGGTAGGTGCTCTCCAAGTTCGACGAATCGTTGCAATCCCTGGGAATAGCGTTCCAAGTTGCGCTGTTTGTTGCGCAATTGTTCCACCTGGCTGCGCATCATGAAGAGACGCATTTGCGCTTCCTGCGCACTTTGATAGAGCGTGCGAATATCCTCTCGCGGATAGGTATCCAGGTTCATTTCCATCTGGTGGACTTTGTTGGTTATCTGTACGTTGCGTTGGGACAGGCGCTCGACTTCGCTGGCGCTCTGACGGATCAGGACGTCTATTTCGCGCAGCTCTTTTTGAATCAAGGCCTGTTCCTCTGCGCTTTCGCGTACCAGTTCTTGTAGTTGCTGGAGCAAATCTACTGTTCGGGTCTTTTCCATCCTCAGTTTTCGCCTTCGCGGGGTGGTTTGGTCTTTGTGTCTTGTAAACGTATCCATCCATGGCGCAACGCATAGACGGCTGCCTGCGTTCGGTCATTGACTGCAAGTTTGCGGAGAATGGATGTCATGTGATTCTTGACCGTCTGCCGGCTAATGCCCAGGGAATACGCGACTTCTTTGTTGCTAAATCCGCGGGTAATGTACTGCAGGATTTCCATTTCTCGGGGGGACAGAGGAATGAACATCTCGTCGGCAAAATCTGTGTCTATCGCCAGTTTTTCAAATTGGGAAAGCAGCCACGAGGCCATTTGCGGTTCTCCAAAGACTTTGTCGTTGATCATGTAATGTCCTTGGGACACTTCTCGAATGGCTTTCATCAAATCATCCGGGACAACATCTTTGGGGTAATAAGCTGAGGCGCCGGCACGAATGGAACGAAACAACTGCTCCTCATCGTGATAAGCTGTGAGTATAATAATAGCTGTCTCTCGCAAATCTTCCTTCACCTGCCTGGTAATTTGCAGCCCATTCAGAGAGGGTAGATTGACGTCCACGATCATTACGTCGGGGCGCAGTGCTTGTGCCGCCTCCACCGCTTCCTGGCCATCGGCTACCTCCGCGATGATCTCAATGTCTGGCTCAATCTCCAGGATACGCCGGAGACCCTGCCGGAACAAAGGATGATCGTCAACCAGGAGTACCCTTATCTTTTCCATGGTTTCTACCCTTTCTCTTCAAGCAGGTTGCTGTCTGCCATAACGTAGGGAATATTCAGGGTGATCCGCATGCCACCCGAAGCACGATTGAACGCGTGAATCTCGCCACCTAACAGTTCGACTCGATTGCGCATACCGAGCCAACCAGTGCGCGGATTGGGGAGACCATTTTCCTGGTCGGTGAACCCCTTTCCATCATCTTCAACCATCAGGGACAGACTGTCCGCTCCATTTTCCAGGCGCACAGCAACATGATTCGCGTCTGCATGTTTTTGGATGTTATGCAAGCATTCTTGTATAACACGAAACAGGGTGATTTCTACTGTGGCCGGGAGTCGTTTCTTGCCCAGAGAGGTATGCATATCCAGGGAGATGCCGGTGTTCTTTTGGAACGTTTGCGCATACCGCATGAGCACTGGTTCCAATCCAACTTCTTCAAGCAAGGTCGGTTGAAGTTCGAAGACCATCTGTTGAAGGTCTTTCAGTCCCTTTTGCAGCTCGTCCAGCAAGGCATCAAGCCCCTGGTCTGCGGTTTCCATGTCAACCCGCATCAGTCGTTTGGCAGATCGTAGCTCAAATATGGCGTTGGCCAGCAGTTGCCCGGGACCATCGCTAAGTTGCTGGGCCAGTCTCCGGTACTCGTTCTCGATTGCCAGAAATCCTGCTCCCATCGTGATGGATGCTTTTGCTGTACGGTTCATTCTATTTCCAGTTGTTGAAAAACGCGCTCTTGTGTCGTGGCTGCTACCAGTATACCACACCTGGGCCACTATCGTCAAACTTCATAACCGTCCGGGCAAATTGCCGGGGCAGGCAGGTCACGTCTGTCCCAAACAAGCAATACTTGCGTTGCTGTAGCCCAGGCATGCGTTACAACAGACTCACCGGGTCAACGTCTATGCGCCAGCCGATGGGGTAGGAAATGGAGGTGAGCAACGCGTAGGGATCGGCGGCACGGACGATGATTTGCCAGCGGTAGTAGCCCCGCAGCCGCGTGAGATAGCAGGGCGCCGGCCCAATCAGGCGGATGCCGGCAAGCCCCTTTTGTTGGATGCGCCGCTCCAGAAGACGTCCCATCCGTTCGGCTTCTCGCTGGCAGGTCTCTGCCTTCCGGTGCAGGTAGAGAAGCTTGACGAGGCGGCCAATGGGCGGGTAGCCTTGTTCCCGTCGAAAGCTGCTCTCGTAGCGGTAGAAAGCGTCGAAGTCGTGCCGGCTGGCGGTCTGGATGGCGTAATGCTGCGGTGAATAGCTCTGCACGATCACTTTTCCGCCCAGAACGCCCCGACCGGCGCGGCCCGCCACCTGGGTGAGCAATTGAAAGGTCCGTTCCGCCGCGCGAAAGTCGGGCAGATGGAGCGCGGTGTCGGCACTGATGACGCCCACGAGCGTGACCATGGGCAGGTCCAGCCCCTTGGCGACCATCTGCGTGCCAATCAGCACGTTGGCTTCGCCCTCCAAGAATGCCCGCAACAGCTCCCCGTGCGCCCCCTTTGAGCCGGTGGTGTCACGATCCCAGCGCAAAGTGCGTGCCTCGGGAAATCGCTCTTGCACGGCAGCCTCCAGTTTCTGCGTGCCCAGCCCAAAGAACTTGATGCGCCGGCTCCCACATTCGGGGCAGATGGTGGGGACGGCGACACGGGTGTTGCAATGGTGGCAGGTCATCTGCCGCTGGTCGTCGTGGTAGGAGAGGGTCACGTCGCAGCGCGGACAGCGCATGACGTACCCGCAGTCCCGGCAAAGGACGAAGCTGGCCGACCCCCGGCGATTGAGAAAAAGGATTACCTGTTCGCCCGCCCCCAGCGCTGCGTCCATGCTTTCCTGCAATGCCCGGCTGAAGATGCTGGTGTTTCCGGCGCGGAGTTCCTGGCGCAGGTCTACCACCTGCACGGGCGGAAGCGGGCGGGTTTCGGCTTTTGATTCTGGATTGTCATTTCCGTGCTCATCGCCCGCCGGCGGCTGGCTGCCACTCATGATGCGCTGTGTCAGACGCAGGTACACGTAGTCGCCGCGACGGGCGCGGTAGGCGCTCTCCATGTCCGGTGTGGCGCTGCCCAGGATTACGGTGGCGCCCGTCAGGTGCGCCATCTCCTGGGCCACATCTCTGGCGTGGTAATGCGGTGTCTGCTGGATGCCGGAACCTTCCTGCTTATAGGTCCACTCGTGGGCTTCGTCCAACACGACCAGTCCCAGGAGAGGCAGGGGGGCGAACAGCGCCGAGCGGGAACCAATTACCAAGTCTATCTCGCCGCGCTGAATCCGCCGCCAAGAGTCGTACCGCTCGCCAAGGGAAAGTTGGGAGTGGATCACAGTCAACCTATCAGGAAAACGGGCCGCAAAACGCTGAATCGTTTGTGGTGTGAGCGCAATCTCGGGCACGAGGACGATGGCTTGTCGTCCTTGCCGGATCACTTCGGCTACCGCGCGCAGATAGAGTTCGGTCTTGCCGCTGCCCGTTACGCCATGCACCAAAAGGACACGGGGAGAGGCGTCCGGGCGAAGATGCGCACGGATTTCTTGCCACACCCGCTGTTGGTCTGCGGTCAGTGCCGGCGGCGTTGCCAGAGCCGAGTCCAGACCGGCCAGCGGGTCTCGCCAAACCTCGCGTACTTCGAGATCAACCAGGTTGTGGGCTTGCAAATCTTGCACGTGGGTGCGGGTGGCGCCGGTGGCCTTCAGCACACCGGGGAGCGGGACAGGGCGGCCGGCCTGTTGCAGGTAGTCAAAGATCGCTTGTTGCTTGACGCTTCCCCGGAGCGCGTAGACATGGCCCATCACCTCTTCTTCGGGCAAAGCCAGGTAGACGACGGCGGGATCACGACGACGGGCGATCAGGCCCTGCGCTTCCAAAGGTTTGAGCGTGGCCGGCGTGATGCCGGTGGCCTCTGCCAGCTCCCGCTGGAGGAGGGGGCCGGGGGTTTCACGCAGGGCACGCAGGAGGGCCGCACGACGCGGCGCACGCTGCGACCGGTCTTCGGCCTCGCGCAAGCGGTCGGCGGAGACCAGCGGTTCGACGACGGTTCGCGCGGGTATGCGTTCCACCCAGCCTTTTTTGGCCAGCGCGCGCATGGTCTGGGATGTGCAGCCGGCGCGCGCGCAAATTTCTTCCTCCGAGGGCAGGGGGTCGGAACTGTTCGCCAGGGCCAGCAGGGCGTTGGCCTGCGGGGAATCATGCCCCAGTTGCAGCCGTGCCTTTTCCTGTCCGGCGTTACCGGGCACAAGGCGCACGAACGTCACCTGTTTGGGGCGGGTGCGCGGCGGGCGGTCCCGCGTTTCCCGGCGCACAAGTCCCCGGCGGGTAAGCTGTCGCAGATAGGGGTGGGTGCGCGCTTTTGAGCCAACCTGCTCCTCGACCTCGGCAATGGTTGCTTCCCCCCGCTCTTGCAGCCACTCGAGCAGTGCGCGTGGTTCAGGCGGCAGTGTGGCCGGGATTTTCGTATCGGGGGCCACGGTGACAACTTCATAGGTGTGCTGCAAGATGCCCGGCGGCAACATCAAGGAAAGGCAGTCAAAAAGGGGGGCCAGGTAGGTACGACTCAGCCAGTAGGCCAGCTTGATTTGGTGAGGTTGCAACACGGGATCGGGGACCGCGATCTCGGACAAGTCTTTGGTGTGGCTGACAGCCGCCTGGGTATCGAAACCGACAATAATTCCTTGTCGCCGGCTGCGGCCAAATGAGACCCATACCAGATGTCCCAGCCTGACCTGGTCCACGAGTTTCGGCGGGATGCGATAATGGAATGTGCGGTCCAGTTCGAGGGTTGCGTCGCCGTCCCCGTCATCAGGCAGGGAAAAGAGCCCTGCCTTTTGGCGCGAGGTCATATCCACGGCAACACGTGCAAAGGCCGCGCCGGCCGGGGGGAGTGCGCCGGTGTCTATCCCTGCGACCATTATCCTTGCCGGCAGACTGCTGCAGCCAGATAGCCGACGGTGTACGTTCCGGGAACCAATTGCCCGGTCACCTTTCCGGAGTGGGTGTACGCCAGGATTTCCACGTGATTTGCGCCCAGCTTTTGCGCGGTCATGAGCAGGGTGATGATGGGCATGCGCCCGCAGACGGTTGTTTCCGGCCGCATAAGCACGTCGGAGATGCGCGACAGGTCGAAGGTGGCCAGCGCCTCGCGGACCACGGCGTCGCGCTTTTCCACGTCACGGTAGTCGTGCTGGTGGTGCTGGTCGCTGCTGGCCACAAGCAGCGTAGACCGGTCCGTGGCGACCAGGTCGGCCAGAGCGCCGGCCAGCCTCTTGCAGGAGGCCAAGCTATCTGTGCTCATCATGATCGGTACGAGGCGAAACTCAGGCAACACGCGCTGCAGGAAGGGCAACTGAATCTCGAGCGAGTGTTCGACGTCGTCGCGGGTGCGGTTCACCGGTACCTTTTCTGCCAGGCGGGTGATGAACGGTTCATCCAGCGGGACCAGCCCCAACGGCGTTTCGTAGGCTTCTTCGGCGGGGATTGCGAAATCCCCGACATAGGCGTAGTGCGATGGACCAAGCAGAACGACTCGCCGGATGGATTGGCCACGAAGCAGCCGGTAGGCGTGTGCCGCCGTAGTACCGGAGTAGGGGTAGCCGGCGTGGGGCACGATCAGGCCGATCAGGTCGCCAGACAATGCGCTTTCGTGCGCGCCGGCGAGCATTTTGTCCACGGCTTGCACCAGATCGTCCGCTTTTCCCGGGTACCATTGACCGGCAATGGGGGAGTGACGGATATGGGTATAGTTTTTTTTGTTCATTTGAGAGCTCCTCTCGCCGCTATTGCTCAGGAGTGGCGCACTCGACACTGCGCGCCGCCAGCATGAGCGTGACCAACATGCGACGCAGTCTGTGATGGAATGGCGACACAAGTACTGCCCTTCACGGGCCAATCTTGCGCAGAATTGCGCGCGCTTGTGCTGCGTCTTGGTCGGAGATGTCGAGCGCGAGGTAGGCTTCGAACGCTTTGCGCGCCTCATCCTGCTCCCCCAAAGAGAGGTAGGTCAACCCTAGATTCCAGTGGGCTTCGGCCATCTTTGGTTCCAGACGAACAGCCTCCTGATAGGCGGTCAGGGCCTGGTCGTACTCTTTCAATTGGCTGTAGGCATACCCCAACAGAAAGTGCGTGGGCGCAGACTGCGGGTCTTTCTGCGCAGCCGTGGTGAGCGCCTTGGTCGCTTCCGAATAGTTCCCTTGCTCAATGAGAGTCTGGCCGGCCAGCAGGTACGTGGAAGCTGTCGTCTGGCGACGGGCAACACCAAAGGCGGTACCGGCCACCAGTACGCCGGTGGCAATGGCCACAACAAGCCACTGCCGGGACAGGCTGTTCTGATCGCGCAGAACTGGCTGGTTGGCCGTCCAATCCCAGTCGGCCCGGTAATTGGGGGCGAAGTACCAGCCGAGGACCAAGCCTGCCGCCAAGCCGCCGAGGTGGCCAAGGTTGTCAATGCCGGGCAGAGAGAACCCGATGAAAAGATTGATGGCGATAATAAACGCAATGTTCATGAATTGCTGCCGGCCATGACGGCCAAATGCTTCGCGGTGCCGGGCAAAGAAGGCCATCAAGGCCGCGGCCAAACCGAAAATTGCCCCGGATGCGCCGACGGAGATGCGCGCGCCGAAATCGAAACTCAGCACGCTGCCAGAGAGGCCGGCAACGAAATAGAGCACCAGGAACCTTTTGTAACCGTACACCCGTTCCACTTCCTGGCCCAGCACGTAGAGCGCGTACATGTTGAATCCCAAGTGGGCAATACCGGCATGAAGGAAGATGGAGGTGAGCAATCGCCAGTATTGGCCCTGCACAATCAGGTCGTTGACCTTGGCCCCAAAGCGGATCAGCGTCTCCGTGTTTGTGCTGCCGCCGCTAGCGGTCACGACCAGCCAAACGGCGACGTTGATGGCCAAAAGGATTTGGGTGAAACGGGCCCGGCTTAAGGGCAGGGGCACTGCGCCGGCAGCGGGTGCGACCTCCGCCGGCTCAAGTCTCGGTCCCCGTTCTCCTGGATATTCGTTCATTCTACAACGTGATGTGCCGTTGGATTACGCGGCATTTTTCCGCCGTGATGATGGAGGCAATTGTATCTACCGCGCCGTCCAATTCACCGTCGCGATTGAGCACCACATAATCGAACTCGCCAATTCGTTTGACCTCTTCGCGTGCCGTGGCAATGCGCATCTTGAGGCCTTCGGTGGTTTCCGTTTTACGTTCGCGTAAGCGGTTGATTAGCTCTTCTTCACTGGTAGTTATCAAGAAAATAAAGACCCCCTCTGGACAGAGTTGGCGAATCGTGGCCGCTCCCTGCACGTCAATGCGCATGATTACGTCTTTTCCGCTGGCCAGAGCGTCCCGCACCTGTTGCTTGGGAATACCCTTGTAATCACCGTAAACAATGGCGTGCTCCAGCAGTTCGCCCTTTTCCATCATTTCGGCAAATTCGGCCACCGATATGAAGAAATAATCTTTGCCGTGAATCTCGCCCGGTCGCTGCGGGCGGGTGGTAGCCGTGACCACGAAGTGAAACGGCAAATTCCGCTCTTTCATTCGCTTTAAGGCGACATCTTTGCCAACCCCTGAAGGGCCGGAGATCACAATGAGCAAAGGCGATGGTTTGCGATTGTAAGGGGTGATGGCTGTCCTTGCCTTGTGATGTGCTACGTCGTGCATGGTACTGACTCCTCGATCAGACTGGCGCCGCGTCCGGGAAGACGCTTTTGCCGATAATCACTTTGCGTATTTGTTTACCGCCGAGACGCAGAGGGCGCAGAGTAGGGGCGCAGAATTCTGCGCCCCTACCTCTTTCTTCCTCCGCGTTCTCCGCGTCTCTGCGGTGTATCTGAGAGCGGTAAACAAGTATCACTTTGCCTTATAGGACTGCTTGTAGTATAATTGGCCGGGCAGACCGGTGTAGCTTCATGCTCCGGCCCCTGTCCGACCACTGACATCTGTTTACTGTTTTTGAACCAGGAGTTGAGAAACCTATGCCAATTTACGAATACGGTTGTCAAGATTGCCACCATCACCTGACAGTCTTCTTTCGCAGCTTCTCGCAAGTGGTCACGCCAAGGTGTTCAACCTGTGGCAGTGAAAACGTAACACGGCTCGTATCTCGTGTGGCTGTCGTACGGTCGGAAGAGAGCCGGCTGGATAGTTTGGCCGATCCGAGCCAGCTTGGCGACCTGGACGAGAATGACCCCCGCAGTCTGGCCCGTTTCATGCGCAAGATGGGCGATGAGATGGGCGAGGAGTTGGGGCCTGAGTTCGACGAGGTGGTAAGTCGCCTCGAATCTGGCGAGAGTCCGGAAGATATCGAGGCGGCTATGCCTGAGATGGCCGGTGGCGATGACTTTGGCGACATGTCCTCCGGCTAAGCGATTCCGACGAGCTTGACCTCAAACGTTAGCGCCTCACCGGCCAGGGGGTGATTGGCGTCTAGCGTCACACTTTCATCAGAAACGTCCGTCACAACGACGGTAACGGATTCGTCGTTCGCCTGACGCAGTCGCAATTGTTGCCCGACTTGTGGGGCGATGTCGGGCGGGAACTGGCCCTGTTCGATGACCAGCACCAAATCCTCACGACGCGGGCCATAGGCCTCCTCCATGGGAATTCTCGTACTCTTCGTTTCATCCACCTTCATGCCGACAACAGATTCTTCAAAACCTGGAATTACCTGTCCTTCCCCAACGACGAATTCCAGCGGGTCTCGGTTGTCTGATGTGTCAAAAACTGTGCCATCATCCAATTTTCCTGTGTAGTGAACCTTTACGGTATCTCCTTGTTTGGCTTGAGTCATGTCTCTATCCTTTCATATTTGCCAAAAGCTGATCCACATGCCGGCGAATTTCGCCGGCAACTTTTTCGAAGGTCTGTGTAGCATCTATCACAACCCATCGGGCTGGGTCCCGTTTTACCAATTCGTGATAGCCGGCATGAACGCGTTTGTGAAAAGCCAGGTCGCGGGCATCAATCCGGTTCCACTCGCTCGCGCCACTTTCGTAGGCCATGCGCTTACGGCGAAGGCCTTCTGCCACCGGCAAATCGAGGCAGAAGGTGAGGTCTGGAACCAGGCCCCCGGTGGCAAAAGCGGTGATAACCCGCAGGGCGTTCACGTTCAGGCCCAGGCCGTAGCCTTGATAGGCGTATGTCGAGTCTGCGTAGCGGTCACAAAGAACGATTGCGCCGCGCTCCAAAGCCGGCCGTATGACTTCGCCGACCAGTTGCCCGCGCGATGCCGAGAAGAGGAGCAGTTCGGTGTTGGGCAACATGCCCACGTTCGCGTGGTCGTGCAACACTGCGCGGATCTGGTCGCCAATCGGCGTTCCCCCCGGTTCTCGCACGAGCAAGACGTCAAATCCCTCCTTGCGCAGTTGTCCGAAGAGCAGACGGGTTTGCGACGTCTTGCCTCCCCCCTCGGGCCCCTCCAGCGTGATAAACCGTCCTTTCATTATCAATCCAGCGTGTTGTTTGCGTAAACGCGCACACGACGACGTGGTTCTTTGCCTCGACTGCGCGAAAGGAGATCGGATTCTCGCGCCAGTTGGTGCTGTAGTCGTCTGGTGTAGGCATTCTGGGGGGACAGTTCCACCGAAGATGCTCTGCCCGAAGTGATTCGCTCGATCGCCGTTTGTGTTTCCTGGATGGCGCGCGTGTGCGGATCCTCTATTTCGTTGTGCCCGATTCCGTAGATGTCGAGCAATCCCCGTTCCATTTGCGGGACCGTATTGGAGCGCAAAACGTAGACGGGAAGTCCGCGCCGTTCCGCGCTGGTCACCGCGCGCGGCCGCCGACGATAGTAGCTGCGCAAGGTCATCACCACCTCGGCTTCGCCCAGGTCTGGCACAAGAATGATCGGCAGTTGCAGGCCACGCGCGGCCTGCCTCAGGCGATTCTGACTGATCCCGTATGGGTAAATGCGTACCGTGCGGGCGTGGTGGGAGGGAGGGGTGTCTTCCCATTGGGCCGCAGGTTGTGGCGTTTCGATGCCATTCCGGTCGGCCAGAGTTTGTATTACTGCTTCTTTCCGGTGGATCTCACCAGCTTCATCTCGATAGCGAATTTGAGCAGGCAGTGCGTGCGCCCGCAAGATGGCATCCACGGCATCAGCAACATTATGCCGTACGGCCAGCCGTTGCCAGTCTTGGATCTCCACGACGATATCGAACGTAGGGGGAGCCTTGCGCTCTAGCACCGATTTCTGCGTATTCCGCCGCCGCGCTTCTTCGTCGCTCAGGGTAACGGCCTGGATGCCTCCCACCAGATCGCACAATGTTGGATTCATCATGAGGTTATCCAGCGTGTTCCCGTGTGCAGTGCCGATCAACTGCACGCCCCGTTCGGCAATCGTGCGGGCAGCCTCGGCTTCCAATTGACGTCCGATCTCGTCAATGATAATTACCTCCGGCATGTGGTTTTCTACCGCCTCGATCATGACTTCGTGCTGCAAGGAAGGTGTGGGAACTTGCATGCGACGGGCCTTGCCAATGGCCGGATGTGGAATGTCGCCGTCCCCGGCGATTTCGTTGGAGGTGTCCACCACGATGACGCGTTTGTTTTCAGCCAAGATGCGGGCTACCTCTCGCAACATCGTTGTCTTGCCGACGCCGGGACGCCCCAGCAAGAGGATATTCTTGCCCGATTCCACGATGTCCCGGATAATGTCCACTGTGCCATAGACAGCACGGCCAATGCGACAGGTGAGGCCTACGATGTGGCCTTTACGATTGCGTATCGCCGAGATGCGGTGCAGGGTGCGCTCAATGCCGGCGCGGTTGTCTTTGCCGAATTCTCCGATTCGAGAAGCGACAAACTCCAGGTCATCGTGCGTGATTTCTCGCTGGCTCAGTATGGCCTCTGTGGTAGAGAAACGAGCCTCGGGCAATCGCCCCAAGTCCAGTACTACTTCGAGCAGTTCCTCCTTTCGATTGGCTGCGTCCAGCGCATTCCGAATTTCGGCCGGCAAAACATTGAGCAAAAGCTCAATGTCGTCAATGATCTCTTCTTGCATAGTTTTTCGGTCTCTCCAGTCTCCGTCAGATGTTAGATGTCACGCGATGCACAGTACGCTTGACGCTCCACGATTCTCATCCTTGGTTGGTGCATAACCGTCCATGGTGACTGCTTTGTGCCTATTGCCCGGATGTGCTTGCCGTGGGAATCTGCTCTGCTTGTCGCTCCATGTGGGGCACTACCACATGCCGCGGTTCGCGAATCGATACGGTCATTGACCGTACCATGAGTGCTCGGGAAACGAGTGGCTGAAACCCCATGCGTTCCAACGCGCCGATCACATAGCCTTCGTATTCTCGCACGTCGCAGTACACCGGGCGTGCGGAGCGCATGGTCCCCAGCGCTGCAATTCCCTGGGAAAGCAAGCTATCCGCTCGATCACACACATCCGGATGCATGATGATCTTCAACCAATCGCCGCGCCGCCCCTTGCGCAAGAACAAGTGGCCCAGGATTTCCTGGCTACCGGATACCAAAACAACATTCGATGCGGTGGAGGCGGTCAGGGTTTCCCGGCTATCCTGGCCGATTGCGCCAGCTACCGTTCCCTCGGCGTGTTGCACAATAGCCGGCGTTATGAGGCTATTCAGTTTTTGTAGTGCCCACAGATCAGGAGGGCGCATTTCGCGCCACTGCAAGTCGGTTGTGGCGATCGTTGATTGAGGCAGTGCGTTGGCATTTTGCAAATGGAGAACCTGATCTTTCGCGTAAATGCTAAATCCAGCCTGACGAAACACTTCAATCTCGGCGAGGTGCTCCTCCGCAATTTGTACGAATATCCGTTGGATGCCCCGCTCTCTCCCCAGGGAACAAATCTGGTTAAGGAGCCGTTGCCACGTCCAGATTACGCCATTGCCACTCGATAGGCAGGGCGCTACAAAGGTGATGTCTTGCTCTGGGGCTCCGGGCCGGCTCCGTGCCTGGGCGAATCCGTGCAGGTAATGTTCGCCGGCATGGTCGTCCACAACAGTGGTGGCGATGTAGTTCCCGTAGCCGGGCAGCAAAATACCTCGCAGAGCAGCCACCAGCGGGGAAGTTGGGGAGAGCACCGAACCGCACAAATCCAATTGCAGCCCCATCGTCTGTAGTCTCCGAATGAGGAGCAAATCCTGTAGCCAAATCTGATGTGTCACCAGATCCTCTTCAGAAGTCGCGAAAGAAGATTTGTGCCGTCCCTTGTTTGCTCAACCTGTGTCAATCTTTCTTCGAGTGACAGTCTATGGTTCCAGTCAGTTTCTTTTAGCTCGGTCAAATCTCTTTCCACGGTACGCAGTCGTTCGCGTAATTTCTCGTTCTCGGATTTCAGGTTGAAATTGTCCTGTATGACAATCCCCAGCAAGTTTCGATTTGACTGCAGACTGCTCAATAAGGCCTGCTGGTTTTCCTGGAGAGAACGGAGCGCTTCGGCCAGAATGTTTGCTGCCGACGAAGATATGGCCCGTTCCTGCTCCTCGGTCAACACAGACATTTTCGACGAGACGGCTGCGGGCAAAAGCTGCTTTTGCAGTCGGTCAATGATCTCCTCTTGCGCCATCCCTTCCGAGCGCATGTCGCGAATTTCGGTCAACGTTCTCATATCATCCACCGAGTAGCGACGGCGGGCAGGCTGTTCCCCTTCGGTGTGAAAATCGGGTTGGCTCGCTTCCGGGGATAGATAGGCAGCATACAGGGTTGACCAGCGACGAACGGTCGTCGGCGAGATTCCGAGCAGGTTGGCTACCTCGGTCACGCCACGCGTTGTATCTTTGCTCATGGCTGATCCTGTTCCGGCCGGCCATTCTCTACCACCTTGTATGTGGCATCTATGATTTCTCCGGGGCGCTCGCCGGGAGCCTCGCCGTCGGGTGATTTCGCCCGCACGCTTCCCAGGCGATCACGATATTGCCGGACGATTCCCGACGGACATAACTGCAAAAATATGTTCAGGCCAAAGAGGATGATGGCGAGGTCGTCGAGTTGGCCAAGTCCCAGAAAAACATCTGGGAGCAGGTCAACGGGCATAAGCAAATATACGAAGGTAGCCAATGGGATCAGCTTGAGCGCTGGCGATACCCTTCGGTCTAACAAGAGCCGCCAAACCAACTGGCCCTGACGGAAAAGCTCTCCGAGAATGTTCAAACTTTCCAGGGGAGACCGTGTTTTTTTGGGTGTACTGGCCATACGTAAACCTCTCAAGCTATCGCTGGATTTGCACCTGTATTTATTATACTCGCCCAAGGCCAATTTGGCAACTGAAAGACCTGCCGGGGCTTGCGCAGCGGTTCCTGTGACTGCGGCTTATCTGCTCAAAGCGGACGACAGTCTGCTTTCCCGGGCGGGCTAATTCTATTTGCTGCGCAAACTCCAGCCGACGTCATTTTGCTCCATAATCTGGCTGTAACTTTTTCTTAACCTTCCCTTAACCTCTGTCCCCCATTTCTCTGATAAGATAATGGGAAGGTAACTACTCAGGCTGAAGGTGGCTGCCGTGATTTGTAGGGGGCCTCCCACACCGCCGATGTATTTGTTTACCGCCGAGACGCAGAGGGTGCAGAGTAGGGCGCAGAATTCTGCGCCCCTACCTCTTTCAAACCCATATTGCCGACCCAATGATGGCCTTTGTGAGCTGATTGATCTCCATG
>CAYWAK010000049.1:0-14534 GCA_964455755.1 uncultured Ardenticatenales bacterium
GAGTATAACATCAACCCTGTGCGGGACGCACTCAAGCAGGAAGCTTGGAATGACTATTTTGAATTGCTCGCCTACTCCCAAGACCGTATCACAGGCAGGAAAAGAACGGTCTTTCCCGGCGCCTCATAGATCGGCGTAAGATCTTCTCCCTGCACAATACCCAACGGTACATACTGGCGATACCCGGGAAAGACCATCCCCAAGTACGGGTTGCCGAGCCGCCGAATCAAGATTTCGCTCAGGATCTGTCTGTAGTCCGTGGTGATGGCCAGATCAACATGGTTGTCGAGTTGGTCAGGATGTAGGCCCGGCCACGCGCCAAACACCTGCCCCCCGTTGACATTGCCGCCGAGTACCAGCGCGACATTTCCATGACCATGGTCGGTGCCTCTGCTGCCATTTTCCTTGAAGCGGCGACCAAACTCGCTCATCACCACGATCGTGAGACGGTCCGCATAATTGGCTGTGCCGGAGCCGTCGAGATCGGTGTAGAGTGCGGCAAGGCCCTGCGCCAACGTCCCTAACAGGCCGGCGAAATAGCCACCGCCACGATTGCCCTGCTGTTCGTGCGTATCCCAACCGCCCAAATCCACCGTGGCTACGCGCAAGCCAACCCCGATCTTGATCATCTGCGCGATGACCTGCAAATTGTTTCCGAAACTGCCGCCGGGGTACTGGGCGCCATTGGCCGGCGTGTAGTTCTCCGGGTTTGCGCTCTCCACCACATCCAGGGCGTTCAGCGTCTGGGTGCCGGCATCATGCAGCCAGGTGTCTCCCGTGTACATGTGCCGCAACGCAGTTCGCTGGGCGTCGCGGTATTGCCAGTTGCCGTAGAACGAAAAGCTGTCCGGGTCACTCATGGCGATCGCTTCCTGGCTGCCCAACAACGAGTTGGCCAGGGAGTTGCCGGCAGAGAGGGCCGGCATCATGATTTGGGGGGGCAGGTTGGTCGCGCTTTGCAAGTGGCGGGTCAGCCACCCCGTGCCGGTGGTCTTAACACCCGGTGTTCCCAGTTCCATGAATTGCATGGCGTCAAAGTGGCTGCGTGTACTGTCGGTCAGGCCTGTGGCATGGACGACGGCCAGCTTGCCCGCCGTGTAAAGCGCGAACAGGGGAGCAGCCGCGGGGTGTAAGCCAAGGTTCGCATCCAGCGGCAGCGCGGCATTATCGCCGGTGATGGGCACCTGCAGGTTGGGTCGCGCCTCCTCGTAGAGGGCCCGGTCGTCGCCGGCGATGGGGAGTACCACGTTCAGCCCGTCGCACCCTCCGCGAAGAAAAACGACCACCACAGTCTCTTGATTGTACACACCGGTCGCTTCGCCGAAGGCGACACGGCCCAAACGAGAGCCGGCCAGCTTCGCCACTGCCGCAGAGCAGCCCACCACGAAGCCCCGCCGCGAAATCTTTTGGACAGCCATCTGTCTTCCTTCCTGCCTGTTATGCCGTGCGCCTATCGCCACTGAATATCCGGCGACATCAAGATCAAGGCGACCATGCGCGGCAGACGCTCGGTTATCTGTTGCACCGGCAAGTCGTAGTCCGCGTTGCGCCCCTGGGCGATGAAATCCACCAGTTCCTGCCGATCCGCTGCGCTCATGGGCCGGCCCAGGATCCGGGCGATCCAGAAATCGGCCAGGGCGTTTGGTGTTCGGATTTGGTCGGGCGTCTGAGCGAGGATGTCTATCATCGTGCCCTCGACATTGCCCTCTATCAGGCGGTTGCACATTTGCCAGCGGGCCAGCATAGAGGTTGTGCCCTTCCAATCTTCCTGGCGGTCGGGGTAGCCATTGGGCGGGAACCACTGGAAGAGGGCTTGTCCGGCTCGGCTGTAATACCATCGAAAGGTGTTACTCAGTGTGAACTCGGCCGCGGTGGCGCGCAGTATGGCGGCGGTTACTTCGAACGGGCGCTTGAGCTTTTGGCCCCACGTCGTGCGAAAGGCATCGGAGAGCAAGATGGTGCGCACAACCTGGGCCAACTGGTCCGGCGCATCTTTCTGCGCGGTGAAGACGGCTGCAGCCGCAGCCACCACATCTTGCGGCGGATCGTCGCTGATCAATCGGCGGCACAACTTGCCGGCAACATGACGGCCCGTGCCGGGGTGCGCCGCCAAGGCATCCAGAACGTTACGTCCGTCCTCCATCGGCGGCTGATCGTGGGCCAGGTGCTTGCCCAGCACCGTCTTTTGGAAGCGGTCGTGCCAGGCATCGTAATACAAGAAAGTCCCGCTCTGGCCCACGCCCGACTCCCACGAGCTGTAGTCCACCCGCCAGCCGGTGAAACAGCGGGCCGCTTCGTAGACATCTTCCTCCACGTAGCCGGCCGGAGCGCCCTGATCGTAGCCGGGCACGTCCGCCTGCTCCAACGTGCCCAGATAGTTTTCGACGCCCAGCGTATGCAGTTCCATCAACTCGCGGGCATAATTTTCATTGGGGCCGGCGCGGGAGTTGATGTAATTGTCCAGGTAGAAGAGCATGGCCGTGCTGGTGGCCACATCCTGCAGCATTTGGCGAAAGTTGCCGAGCATGTTGCCGCGGATCACGTCCCGGTCGTAGTGCACAAAGACGGGGCCGATGTAATAATCCCAGCCGTAGACATTAAAGTGATTGTGCCAGAAATCGGCTAACACTTCGACCAGTTGGCGGCGGCTGTACACGGCCCGAAGCCAGGTGGCGATTTCTGTTTCCGTAACCGGCTGCATGCGCACGGCCGATCCCCCGTTTGTGTTGTTGACGACATGGTCGGCCCAAAGCTCTTCGAGCGTCTTGTCGAGTGTGGTCAGGTTGGCCGCGGCGATGCGGGCATCGCATTCGCTGTCGTCAATGGCTTCCGGGGCCAACTGCTGGTTGACGTAGGCTTCCAGTTGTGCTTCGGGAGTTGGGCCAAGCGCCCGAAACGCGTCCAGGTCACCCGGTCGTGGGCCGAACGCGATGCGGTTCAGGGCGATCACTTCCAGCGGCGGCCTTGCCGGTGCGCCTGTCGCATGGGGCCGGACGCGCCACGGCGTGCGCATGGCCGGCTTCGGCGGCCCATCCCCCTCGGCAACATCGGTATGCACCCAAGGGGCGGCGATGGCCGCTCCGGTGGCTACGGCAGCGCCTTTCAACAAATCACGTCTGCTGATTTCTAGCGGTTTGTTCATACAAACCTCCAACTCGCATCATTCGCGCGAAAAGCGGGCGATGTCTTCAGTATACACCGGTGGAGAGGCGTTGTCTATCCCCCTTTTTGGTTGGTTGCTCTTACGAAGAGGGCGGCTCTTCCGTGAATGGCATCGAAGGTGGCGGCGAAGAGAAGGCACCCAATTGCTCGGCCGGCACATCGCCCGCCAGTTGTCCGGTCTTGCGCACGCGGGTGATGAAGAAGATAACCAGCGAATAGAGGACGCCGGCGACCGGTATGCCGAAAAAGGCTCCCCATAGGCCGGCAATGCGCATGCCCGCAAGCAAGGCCCCAAAGATTAGCAGCGGGTGCATACCAACGACCTCGCTCAGCACCCGCGGCATCACCACGTTGATCAAGAACTGTTGGTAGATCAGCAAGATCAGGAATATCCACCAGGCATGCTCGGGGGATTGAAACAGGGCAATGATCACCGGTGGCAGCAGTGAGAGCGCCACGCCAATCAGCGGGATGATCATCAACAATGCTGAACCGAGGCTGGCAACGACCACGAAGCTGAGGCCGCCGGCCCACATCACCACGCCGGTGACAACGGCAAACAGGATCGCTTGAATCAACTGGCCGCGCACAAAGCCGCCGAACGTCCGGTCCACTTCGCGCAGCAGGAACCACGCCTCATCCTGCCATTCGTGGGGAATCAACACGATACAGTGGGTGACCAACCGGCCCCCATCAAGCATCATGTAGAAACTGAGAAACAGGATGATCAGCGTGCTGCTCAGGAAAGAGGCCAGGCTGCTGGCAAAGCCCAGCGTGTTCTGTACGACATTGGAGGCCATGCTTTGCATACGAAGCACCACTTCTCCGGAGGTGATCATGGTCAGCAGATCAATTTTTATGCCGATAGACTGCAATCGATTCTGCCACGATAGGAGTAACGACGGAACCTGCGTGGTGTATTCAGGCAAACTCATGCCTAACTGGATGAGCTGCGAAACCACAATGGGCAACAACAAAAATACAATTGTCACAAGGACCAGGATGAGGCCACAATACACAATCACAACGGCCAGGCTTCTGGGGAGGTGCAGCCTCTCCAGCGCCCGCCCCACGTGCGGTCCCCACGTTCTGGAAGCCAGCCTGCGCAACGGAGGCGGAATGGGGTTCGCGCTCAGGCCAACGACGAGCGGGTTGAAGATGAAGGCCAGAAGTGCCGCCAGCGCAAAAAGCAGAATCGTTTGCGAGAAGAGCATGGCAATCTGCCAGCTTTTCTCCAACAGAAAAACAGCCGCCGCCATGGCGAAAAGAACCCAAACGGTTCGAGGCACATTCTCACGCACGGTCATCCTCGGCAATCAAACCAGCGGCCAGGGATAGGGCCTGCCGGGGCCGGGCGGCGGAAACTCGCCCAACGCGAGCAGATCGGTCGCCCGGTGGTCGAGGGCCTCAATCTCTGCCGGCGAGAGCAACGGCGCAAGCGCACCGGTCAGCGCAGCATCGTGCATAAGTTGCTCATGGAACCTTTCCAGATCGCGTCGCAAGGCAGCCGGAATCGGTTCGCCCACGTAGTCCCAGATCACGGTGCGCAATTTCGGTTGTTCGTGAAAGCAGACGCCGTGATCAATGGCCCAAATGTGGCCATCGTGCCCCAACAAACAGTGGCCCGCTTTGCGGTCGGCGTTGTTGACGAGCAGGTCGAACAGGGCGATGCGCCGAAACGCCTCCGGGTGGGCATCGCGCAGGGTGAAGAAGTGCGCTTCGGGGTTAGTTTCCAGATACCATTGAAACGAACCAAAGCCGTGCTCTCCCCCTTCACGCAAGACCGTGGGCGGCACAATGGGCCACCCCAACGCCCGGCTGACGATGTAGGCGGCTGTCTCCCGCAGGCAGAGCGACCCCTCCGGGAAATCCCAAAGGGGGCGCTCACCCTCTTGCGGTTTGTACACGGCCCGGCACGTGCGCCCGGATGCCTGCAGGACGACAAGGAAGGTGTAATTTGATCCCCAGGCAAAGAGTCCCTCGGTGGCTGTGACGTCGCCCCGCAACAAGAGATCGAGTTTTTCGTCATCTGTGTGGGCAGGCCCGTGTACTCCGGCCAGCATGGACGTGCCGGAGAGAGGTGGCCCGGGGATGGTGGTTAGTCGTGTGCCCATTCTTTCTCGTGCCCGTTCCCCGGGGGGCAAAAATGCCCTTCGGGGTCAATGGGCTGCCCGCAAAGTGGGCAGCTTGGGCGCCCCTCATTCACAACCTTCAGCGCGTGCGTGGCCAAAACCTCAACTTGCACACGATTGACCCAGAACCGCACGTAGCCCGGCACGCCCTCTTCTGGGTCGGGCAACAACTCTTGGGCATGGATGACGATGCGGTCGTTTGCTTCATCGTACCCAAGCCCCATCTGTCCGATCCGGAACAGCGGATTCACCGGCTGTAAGAGGTCCATACTGACGGGATCATCACCGGCGGCCGCCACGCCTGCCTCCGGCAGACGTTCCAGCAATTCGTTCAGGGCCACGGCCAGCGCGCGCGCCTGCTCCTTTTCCAGAGTCAAAGAGATGACTTCGGCGCTGCGACTACCCTGCAAGAAGAACTTTCGCTGCCCAGGAGGCCCTATCGTCCCGACCGTCAGAAAAGTTGTGGGGTTTAATTCGACTGTTATTGGTTCAGACATGGTTTTCGCCTTTCTCTTTCGCGTTATGTTCAGGCGGTGGTATTTCCGGCCGCGTCGCCAGATGTGCAGTATCGTTCAGGGTGATCAATCGCGTGTCAAACGACCCGTCGCGCAAGACGGTCAGCGATGCCGGCGCTACGATGAGCCGCTGGTAAAGATCTAACGGAAGACCGAGGTAATGGGCCGTCGCCAGTTTGATCACATCGGCATGTGCCACAGCCGCTACAATTCCTTTCGGATAGGTGGCGCAGATTTTTTCCAGCGCGCCGACGACCCGCGCTTGTACTTCAAAGATCGATTCGCCGCCCGGAAACCGGGTGCGGCTTGGGCGGATCTGTACGTGTTTCCACAATGCCGTCTTGGCCAACGTCTCCAGTTTTTGTCCGGTCCATTCGCCATAGCGTACTTCGCCCAGGTCGGGCCAGGTTTCAATTTCCAGATCGTGCGTTTCGGCGACGATCTCGGCCGTTTCCAAGGCGCGCTCCAGCGGGCTGGAGATGATCGCCGCTAACGGCACGTCGGCCAGACGATCTCGGAGTGCTTCCGCCTGGCGGCGACCTTCGTCGTTCAGGTGTACGCCGGGCGTCCAACCGGCCAGGCGACGCGTTTTGACGTAATCGTTCACGGCATGGCGCATGAGCAACAGTTGAGTCATGCTTCGCTCCAGGCACTCATCACGTCGAGGGTCTTCTTTTCCTGTGCCGTCAGGCTGACGTCAATGACGCCCAGGTTGTCGCGCAATTGGGCCACGGTGTTGGCTCCGATAATGACGCTGGTCACGGCCGGGTTCTCGCGGACCCAGGCAAGCGCGATTTGGGCGATGGTTTTGCCGCGATCGGCGGCCATCTCGCCCAGGGTGTCCAGAATGGCGAAGTTTTTCTCCGTCATGTAGGCCTGGATTCGCGGGCTTTGGAGACCACGCGTGCCCGGAGGCGGTGACTCCCCCCGGCGATACTTCCCGGTCAGAAATCCGCCGGCCAGGGGGCTGTAGGGAATCACCCCCACGCCCTGATCGAGACAGAGGGGCATCAGCTCCCGTTCAAATTCGGCGCGGTGCAACAGGTTGTAGTGAGGCTGCAATGAATCGTACCGGGCAACACCCTCTTTATCGCTGGCCCACAAGGCTTTGCACAATTTCCAGGCCGGGTAGTTCGAACAGCCGATGTAGCGCACCTTGCCCTGCCGGACAAGATCGTCCAGCGCATGCAAGGTCTCTTCGATGGGCGTGGCGTCGTCAAACCAATGGGTCTGGTAGAGGTCAATGTAATCGGTGCGCAGGCGACGCAAGCTCTCTTCCACGGCGCGCATGATGTGTGCGCGAGAAAGCCCCTCGTCGTTCGGCCCGTCGCCCATCTGGCCCCGAACTTTCGTGGCCAGCACGACCTCGTGGCGCTTGCCCGTCTGGTGAAACCAGTCTCCGATGATCTCCTCGGATGCGCCGGCGTGGGTGGCCCAGCGCGCATAGATGTTGGCGGTGTCGAAAAAGTTGCACCCCGATTCCACCGCTGTGCCCATGATCGCGAAGGAGGCTTCTTTGTCTGCGGACCACCCGAAGGTCATCGTGCCCAGACAGATGTCAGATACCCGCAGTCCCGTCCGTCCCAGATTCTTGAATTTCATTGAAATTCTCCTCAGATGCCGGTGGCCAGTGATCAGTAATCAGTTTTGCGTGCTCAGAGCGGACGGCAGTCCGCGTCCTTGCGGCGGATTGTCGTCCGCCGCGAGCGCCGGTTGACCGGGCGATACTGCGCTCAACGCTCAACGTCCCACAACCGGTTCTCCCCCTCATCCAACACCTCGCTCACCACCTGCTTCAATTCCGTTATGCTGAAAGGTTTGCGCAGAAATCTGCTTTCGGTGGCTTCCAGAAATGCGCGTGTCTCCAGGCTGACGGTGTCTCCGCTGAGGAAGATGGTATTTCGCGCCATTTCCGGAAATTGTTGGCGAACTTTTTGATAGAGCTTTTGTCCGCTAAACCCGGGCATCTTCACATCGCTGATGATCAGGTCAAACGCTTGGTCGGCGATCAGTTCGAGGGCGCTCTGGCCACTGGTCGTACCCTCCACATCGTGGCCTTCTCTGGTTAGCAGCCGTTTCAACAGAGCGACCACGCCCTCTTCGTCATCCACGACCAGAATCCTGCGCCGGCCATGTACTGCCTGGCCTGCCTGGGCTTCGGTTTTCTTGGCTTGCGGCGAGGGGCTCGCCTGCACGGGCAGTTCAATGAAAAAGGTCGCGCCGCGCTCCGGCGAACTCTCGGCCCAGATTCGACCGTCATGTTCCTGGACGATGCCGTAGCAAATCGAAAGCCCCAGCCCCGTTCCCTGCCCCAGCTTCTTGGTCGTAAAAAAGGGGTCGAACATCTTGGCCATCACATCCTTGCCGATTTCCGGTCCGGTGTCCTCGATTTCGATACGGATCGTCCGGTTGACCTTTGCTTCGCGGCCTGTTAAATAGCGGATGGTCTGGCCATCTTCTTTCAGCGAAGTCCGGATCAGAAGTTTTCCATGTCCATGCGTTTCTATCATTGCCTGATGGGCATTGTTAATCAGATTGATGAAAAGCTGTTGAAGTTGATACTGATCGGCCATCGTTCTGGGCAGGGGGCGGTACAGTTGCAAGGCGACTTCGATGTTGTCTACGCGCAACTGGTACGCCCGCATCTCCAGGGTGTGTTCAATCAACTCATTGATGTCTATGGCGCTCTTCTCCGGTTCGTGCTTGCGGGCGAAGGTAAGCAAGTTCTCGACGATGCGTCGCGAACGCAGGGTTTCACGGGCGATGCGCGATAGATCATCCTGGATGGTCGTATCTACGTCTTCCTGCATCAAAAGCTGGGCATACCCAAGAATGGTGGTCAGCGGGTTGTTCAGTTCGTGCGCAACCCCCGCCACCAATTCTCCGATGGCCGAAAGTTTCTCGGCCTGGACAAGCTGCATCTGCAATTGGCGCTGTTCGGTGACATCCTTGATGCTGTGCACACTGCCGACAAGCTCGTCCTGTACGCCCCGCAACGGATAGACGGTTAAATGAAAGCGGTGGTCGTCTTCCTTCACTTCCAGGGATTGTGCCTCGCCTGTTGCCATCAGGGTATCGTGTGGGCAATAAGCGCCTTCGCGGCCATGACACTGTGCCCAGCGATAGCAAGGCTGGCCCACCAATTCCTGCGGGGTGCTGCCCAGCATTGCCGCCAGGGAGCGGTTGACGCGAAGCATCCGGCAATTCTGGTCGTGCACCGAAATGCCGTCTTCGATGGCGTCGAAGGTTTCCTCCCACGCCTGCTTGCCGCGAGCAACCAATTCAAACAATTGGGCGTTCACAATGGCGATACTGGCCTGGCCGGCAAATGTGGTGAGTACCTGGGCATCGGCCGGGTCGAAATTGTGTGCCCGGTAGCTTTCCAACAGGATCACGCCTTTGATTTCACCCTGGTGCCACAGCGGAGCACCCAGCCAGGAGCGCACCTGCGGCCCTTGTTCTGGCAAGGCGACTGTCTCCGCCGGCAAGTCCTCAAGCACATTGTGAATGATCACCGGCTGGCCCGCCTCCATGACTTTTTCGCTGGCTACCTTTCCTTCTGACTGGAAGAAGGTGGCGGACTGGGAAGCCTCGTCAAACCCGCTGGAGGCGACGACCTGAGAGACGCCATCCGCTGTCATCGTGATGTAAGCCCGGTCGTAGAGGACGACGGAAGAGAGCTGTTCCAGAATCAGATGCAACACCTCGTCCAGTTCAAGGCTGGAGCTGACCAGTTCCGACGTGCGGTGCAGCGTTTCGGCCAGGTCACGCTCTTGTCTTTCGCGCTGGTAGATCTGTGCCCGGTGTATGGCGATCCCGGCCTGCTGTCCCATATCTTGGAGTAGTGTCCGCTCTTCTGTGGAAAATTCGCAGGGCTTATCGGCCAGCAACATGGCCCATCCCAGCACATTCCCGTTCGTATGGAGGGGAACCACAGCCAGACCATGGAATCCGAGACGGGCGAGCGACGGTCCCTGAGGCAAGTCGGCAGACGCCACGTCTTCCACGAAAGCGCCCTCCTTCCGACCGGCGGAGGCATACGCGGGCACGAGGCTGATTTCATCGAGGCTGGCCGAATCGGGGAGAGGCCCACTGTGAACGGTCCGGCGCATTGCCGGCTCGCCGGTCTCTGCGTTGATGATTTCGATGATGCCCACCGTCATGCGCATAAACGCAAGCATCGCTTGCAGGATGCCGTCCAGCAGGTCATCCTGCTCCACAGCTTGGTTGATGGCCAGCAGCAGTTGGTTTTGGGCGGTTAGGCTCCGCATCGTCTGATTCACCGTGCTTTCTCCATGAGCCGGTTTACCTGCGCTGCTTCCAAAATGACCATTGCGCCGGTGAACAACCGGGTCTCCCAGGCGGCGGCGATGGTGGGGGAGGCGGCGGCGATGGCGTGGGAGTCGGCGGCGATGGCGGCTGTCCCTGGGCCAGCAGGAACGCCCCGTACGCATCGGCGCGTCCGGCCCCTTGGGTGTTCGCCGGCAAGCTGAGGTCGCTTGCACTCTGGGTCATGATTTGCTTCACCTGGTCCGGCGTCAAGGATGGCTCGGCCTGCAACAAAAGCGCGGCGACACCGGTGGCATGGGGCGTGGCCATGCTCGTGCCGGACGCCAGGGTGTACTGATCGTCAATGGGCGTGCCCATCTGCGTACCGGTTGCACGAGCGGCGATAATGCTGGTGCCGGGCAAGAGCAGGTCGGGCTTGACCCGACCATCGCCTGTCGGCCCGCGCGAGGAGAACCCGGCCACGTGATCATCGTCCGTGGACGCGCCGACGGTGATGGGGCGCAGCGCACAACCGGGGGAGCCAACGGTTGCCTCCGAGGGGCCTTCGTTGCCGGCAGCTACACAGACGATATGGCCCTTCTCGACGGCCACGTTGCACGTGGCTGAGATGGCATCGGAGCCGTCGCATGGCCCGCGACTGCCCAACGATAGGTTGATGACCTGCACACCCTGGTTCACGGCCCACTCGATGCCGGCCATGACATCGCTCATCAAGCCGGAACCGTTGCCACGCAGCACTTTCGCGGCGTAAATCTCGGCGGCGGGGGCCACGCCCCGGTAGCGTCCGTCGCTGGAGGCTCCGCTGCCGGCGGCAATGCTGGCCACGTGCGTGCCGTGCCCATGATTATCGCGGGGGCCTTCCCCGGTGAAATCGGTCGTGTCGCCGATCCGTCCCGCAAAATCGGCGTGCGTCGGATCAATGCCCGTGTCTACGATGCCAATCTTGACGCCCTGTCCATCAACCTGGCTTTCCCACACCTTCGGCGCGCGGATCACCGGCACGGACGAGTCCAGGCAAATGTAGACCATTTCGTCCGCCCAGATATGTTCCACCAGGGGATTGCGACTGATTGTAATGATGTCGGCGACCCTGGCCGTCGTGGCGATGGCCGGAACCAATTGGAACGTGTGTCGCGCCTGCAGCGAGGTCGCTTCCAACGCGCGTGTGACATCGGGCTGGGGAACCGTGGGGGGAACGGGTGTGTCGAGTGCCGCGTGCACGGGCGTGTGCATGCGCACGATGATGTTGATCGTCTGCTCTTCGTCGCCGGCGACCTGTTGGATGTTCTCTCGAAGATTGTGGGCTAGTTTATGTTCTTGCATCGTCCATCGTTTCCTTTGCGATGTGCATTACCTGGTCTTGCTCGATTCGGTCCACCCATTCCTCTTTGGCAATGTCCAGTGCGGCATACGCCGGGCCGGTTACGGCCAGAGAGTTCGTCAAATAAAAAACATGGCGCACATTCATCCCGGCCGTTTCGGCCTGCGCTTTCCGCAATTCGGCCGGCCCTTGGGTGTAAATGATCAAGTTGACCTGGGCTTCAAGGTTTTCGCGCAAGACTTGTTCTAACTGGGGGGGTACGCATCTATCCATGATTCTCCCTCGAATTGGGGCCGGCGCGATACATCCATAAACCGTTTTCTTCGTTCATGCTGGCCAGCCCGTTAAGCTCTAAGATGTCGAGTTGCCCGATGATCTCGGAGACCGTCAAGAAGCTCTGTTCTCGCACGATTTGCGGTCCAAAGACCTGTCGCGCAAGTTCATAAACGGTCTGCCCACGTTCCGTGAGCAAACCCTGAATCTGTTCTGTGCGTTTTTGCCGGTGGCGTACCCGTCGTTCGATGAGCGCGCGGTGGTTGGTGATCGGTTCGCCGTGGCCCGGAAAGGCCGTACGCACCTCCAGTTTGGCGATGCGCTGCAGAGACCGCAGGTAGTCCGCCAAGGCACGGGGGCGCTCGGTCTCGCCGTTCGGCGGAGGTTCAACCACCGGGTTGGAGTTTACCTTCGGCAAAAGGTGGTCGGCGGTAATCAGGTGCCGGTTCTGTGGCTGGTACAAGCAAATCGCGCCGAGCGCATGGCCGGGTGTGTGCAGCACTTCCCACGGGCCGCCGCAGAGATCAAGCCGGTCTCCGTCGGTTATGAAGCGGGTAATGGGGAGAGGCTGGGTGTTGAACTGTTGGTTTTGCTGCATATTTTTGCCCATGTGACCGAGAAGCTCGGCCGGCACACCTGCTGCGCGCATCACATCGCCGTAGAAGCGTATGATTCGTTCCCATTCGCGTTCAAAGTCGGTCAGCAACGGAGCATTGTAGGGGTGCGTATAAACCCGCGCTCCCGATTCGGCCACGATGCGTCCGGCCAGGCCGTAGTGATCGAGGTGTGCGTGGGTGATGATCAGGTGACGCAGCTCAGATACGCGCAAGTTGTAGGTGGCCAGCCCCTCGTTCAGGGCGGCCCACGCTTCGTCGGTTCCGGGGCCGGCGTCAATCAGCACCGGTTCATCCCCCGGAATCAAGTAGAGGTTCACCGGCCCCACCGGATATGGCGTGGGGAGAATCAGGCGGTGCGGTCTATCGCTCATCAAGAACCCCTTGCTGCCTGGAACCCGCGCGTCATTTCACCCCCCATTCCTGATAGAGGCCGTTCAAGTCCTGGCCGGAAGTAGATTCGAATGTTTGCAACAAGTCCGCCGGATGAGCGACTCCGTAGCGGTGGGCCTGGTAGTACTGCTTCAATGATTCGAAGAAAGCCTGATCCCCAATTTTCTCACGCACGGCATGGAAGAAGAGGGCCCCTTTCACGTAAACAATTATGCTATAAGCATCCTCCCTGCCCGCAAATTCGGAGAGGGGTTGGGCTACCGGTTCGTCGGGGTGATCAGATTTCCAACGATTCAAGAGCTGTTCCCAGGTATCCAGCGTCTTCTGGAGTCCGGCGGATCCATGCGCCTTCTCCATGTAGATGGCGGTCGAGTAATTGGCTAATGCTTCGTCCAACCAGGGGTCATTGATTACGTCGTTCCCAACGAGGCCATACCACCACTGATGGGCGGTTTCGTGGGCCACGGCAAACTCCAGGAAAGGGTCATCCTTGTTTTGATAGAGGCTGCGTCCGATCAGGAACATCGCAGGGTACTCCACCCCGGCAGCGTGGTTGAGCGGCACGCCGACGACATCCAGTTCACGGTAGGGGTAGGGGCCGAAAAGGTCTTCGTAGGTGTGTAAAGCAGCCACCGTGAAACTGAGAACGTTCGAGGATGCGTCAGCGTCTTGGGTAAGATAGAAGGAATTGACCAGGACGCCCCCTTCGTCTTGTCTGGCGACTTTGAGGTCTTTGCTCAACACGAGCATGAAGTCGCGTGTCGGACCGCTAACCATCTCATGAAACACGTCACCCCAGGGCGTTACATGCTTATATATCTCTTGTCCGGTGCCCACGGGAGTCACCCCAATATCTGTATGCAGAAGCACATGATAAAGTGCGGTCTCACTGAAGACAGCGTCGCCTTCCTGGGGGACAGGAGGCAGATGCCACCCCGTCTTATCATAGGCAGCCATAATGGGATACCAGTTGGCCAAAGTCAGTATGCCATCGCTGTGGTTAAAAATGCCATAAGAATTGCTGGTTTTCACATCCCCCCCGAAATCACGCGGTATCTTGGCCTCGAACTGCAGCTCTATGACCAGATGTCGTCCGGGTGCGAGAGGTTCGAACAATGGCAGTCGGACAGCGCTTCCATCCTCCTCCTCTATGGCAACTTCTGGGAGGATCTCTATCTTGTTCACTATGGCCTTGCTTACGGTCATTTCCCCGCCGTAGACGCGGTTGGCTTGCGGATAGGTCCGGAAAAAGATGGACTGTAGTGGCGTGTCTCCCTGATTCGTAAAGTACACCGTTTCTTTGCCGGAAAGCGACTGGAAAGAAGGGTCAACAGTTACATCGATGTCGTAGCAAGTGGCATTCTCCATCAAGAAAATGTCTGCAGCAAAGGCCGGCCGCATGGCTTGCGATTCTTGCAGTCCACATCCTTCGGGCAAAGGAACAGGCGTGGTGTTGGGTCCGCCTACCGGTGTAGTTTCTTTGGGCGAGGAAGGCTCCAATAATAGTTCGGTTAGCGTCGTCCCCCCCCCAGATTTCTTGGAGGTCTCTTGTTTCGCAGCACCGAAAGAAGAACAGCCCACCAAGAAAATCAATAACAGGAGCCACCCTGTTCGCGTCATGAACGTCAATTTGCTTCGATGCTTTGCGGGGGTTCGTTGCAGCATATTCTGTCTCCTCTTTTCATCCGTTAGGTTTCGTTCAGCTTATGTTGGCTGCGGCCAGAACCGCGTACTGTCGCTGCAATCCGTTTTCTGATACGAGCAGATTCCCTTGGCCGACATACCCCCATTATACAACAAGGCGCGCTTGTTGACAACAAGAACGCCTCGTCTG
>CAYWAK010000050.1:0-14259 GCA_964455755.1 uncultured Ardenticatenales bacterium
TCCGTGGTGCCGGCGGTGATGCTACTGCGGCTGCCCTGGTGGCGGCTGCGGCCCACCCTGCGGGCCAGGCCCTTGCGGCCCAAAGCCCGGCTGTCCGGAACAACCCTGCTGTCCCGGCCGCCGCAACGGGGACCTCAACTGACGGGCAGTGATATCCAGGCCGTTCTTGTCCAGGAAAGTCTGGATTTTCTCTTTCGCTTTGTCGGCCTGCTCTTGCGTTATGTTCCCGTTGGCGAGCGCTTTGTCTATCGCGGCATTCGCTGTTGTTTGCACGGCAGTCATCACTGCATCGGCATCGCCACCGTGCTCCTCGACGACTTGTGCCAGCGTCTTGCCGGCCACCATCTCACCGAGAACCTCTCGCGGCTCCATGTTTAGCTGGTCGGCAGCAGCCTTTAGCAATTGCTGCTCAAGGCGCACCTTCTGCTGTTGCTGTTTTCGGGAAGCACGCCGGTTGGGCATGAAGAACGGCCCCATTTTCCCTTCCCGTATGTTGCCGATCAGCTCGTCGGCGCGATCTTGCGGAATCTTGCCATCGTCAATCAGCGGCTGTATGGCGTCCGCTGCCGCATCGGCGACAGCGTTGTGAATCTCGTCAACCGAAACGCTGAAATGATCGGCCAGAGATTGCCAGAACGTCTCCATGATCGCGGTCTTTTGCCCCGCCGGCGGCGTAGGCTGATCCGGGCCTTGCGCGAATGCGGTCCCGCCGATGACCAGCGCCAGGAGGGCCGCTCCCAAAATGATGCTGGCCAAAACCTTCTTTCTTCGTAACATTTCTTGTTGCTCCTTTCTCTTTTCACATTTCTGACATCGACTGTAGCTCGCCGTTCGGCTACGCTTGCGAAGGAGACGGAGACGGCATCTGCTCATTTTCGCCGAGGTGAAACGAGCTGTCCACCCCCGTTCCCATGCTATGCCAACCATGATACGTGAAATGTGTTATCCGGTCATGAGGAAGTTGTAAAAACTTTGTAAATGTTTGCGGGGTTCAGCTAAGACCATTCTTGCTGCTTGGCCGGGCAGTAACTTTCGATTTGGGAATGTTGGGTAGCGTGAAACGAGATACGTGTGCGTGGCATCTGCCGTCTGGCCTCTGATGACTGACTGCTCAGTGTCTGTTCTCCCACTCGTGGATGGATTTGTGGAAGAGCTCCCGCAAACGGGTGCCCGGTATCTGGTCTACAGCGGTGTACGTTTGCCCGTCTACCTTGATGAGCAAGGAACCGTCGGAAGCATTGTGCAGCGAAATCTGTTTGTGGCGAAGCAAAGGGTCTTTCCAAAGGTGGTCGCGCAGGATTTTCTCGACTTCTCCGGCAAAGCGGTCGTCTACCGGGAAAAGGAGCATTTCGCGCTCTTTCAGGTCTGCATCCATGCGGGCGAAGTGTCGTTGCAAGGCCCATCCGGCTACCCGGCGAGTCTCCGGTTCCGGGATGTCCTCCAGCCGGTTGTACGTTTGTCCGTCGATCCGGATTAGCGAGCGGTTGGCTTGCTGCACGATTCCCACGACATGCTGGTGATGCAGAGGGAGGGGCAATTGGTAGAGGCTGTCGGGCGTAACGAAAAGCGATTCGCAATTTGCGCAACGGAAAAACCCATCTTCCGTCTGCACCATCTGCGCCATGGGCAACGTTGCGTCACAATTTTGGCAATGCCAGGAGGCCCCCCTGGAAGAGATGCCGGCGCTTTTGGCGATGCGATAGTCCAGTCGCCGGCTTTCTTCCTCCTCCGGCCCGATCGATGCGTCACGCAGGGCGTTTGAGCCGGCTGCCCGTCTCCACCAGACCACCCACAACAAGAGAGCGAAAAGCAGCAGAGCCGTCAGTATCAACCAAATCATAAGGTCCGTCTCTCGCTGCGCAACCGGTCGAGGATGCCTTGCAGCCGGTTCAGATCGTGGCCGAGAAGTTTCACCAGCTCTCGGCCGGCGCGGATTAGGTAGGCCTGCCCCGGAGGGCCGCCCCCGCGCACTGTGGCTCCCTGCAACAGCGCCGCAGAGAGCAACTCGTCCCCTGGAATATCTTTCGCTTCGACAACCGGGCGAAAGAAGCGAAACGATTCCGTGAAGGCCAGAATCTCTTCATCGCTGCAACCGACGATTTTGTGTAACGTAAGGGGGGGTTGTGGCGGCAGGTTTTGGAACATGTGACCGTCTTTCCGGTAGCCAACCGAAAGGACGCTAACTTCAATCGGCAACTGCCGCGTCCGTTGATCCAAAATGTATTCCGGCGGCAGATCATCGGTCATGAGCATTTGCCTGACGAGGGGGTCATCTTCCAGGGCCACGTTGTAGATGAGGCCGATAACGTCCACGCCGGAATCGAGGGCAACTTTGACAAAAGCGCCAAACGCGGGGGTTTCCTGCTCCATCAAACGACAACCAAAGGTGAAGCCTTGTGTGCTGGAACGTAAAACGCGCCCAACTACCGGGCCTGTATCGTTCATAGATGATGTCTCCTTCGCGGACTCCCGGTGAGCTCCTTCAACCAGGCTTTGGGCGATGACTGACGCGCCAGCCCGTGACGTTGCAAGGCCCCAATCACGAGCTGTTCCAGGTGTCGCCGTTCCGCGGTGGTGACCAGGGCCTGTTCGTGTGCGCGGGCCAAAACGTAGGGGTATCCGCCTGTGACGTGGCACTGGTCCAGGACAGCCGCATGAACCAGTCCCAACAAGTCCTCGTTGCCGGCCACCCATTCTGGAACCTCAAGGCGGGCAATCTCCGGCTCGTTGGTGGCGCTAACGTTGAGGTAGAAGAAGCTCACCCGGTGCTTACGCGCATGATAAAACGCATTGATAGAGGATGGGCTCACAAAAAGGGCTGTTCGCGCGCCCGCCGGCAGCGTCGCAAACAGGTGTCTATCCGATAGCCCCACGAAAGGGTCTTCGGGAGGCAGAGCGGCCCCCAGTTTTCCTGCCTGCCGGAGGTGGGCCATCCACACCAGGCGGAGCACAGCGCGATACCTGGGGCGGCTGACATAGCCGGCGATGGGAATGCGCAGGGCCGCCAGGTGGTCCAGCACGTCGAGGTAGGCGTCGATGCGGGCTTGGCGGTTCGCGGCCGAGCTTTCTTCAAGCACCCAGAGCAACAGGGTCCCGTCGGCCAAGGTCACCAACGGCGTTTCACCGTCGGCCTCGCACTCGTTCTCCGCGCAGGTAACGAGGGCCTGCAATTCTGCCTGATCGCGCCGCACGTCCAGGAGATTACCTTCCACCAGGCGCGCCCCTTCATACAGTTCGGACTGGGCATAGGCGAGATGCGACGTCTGGAAGGGAAACGGCGCTTCCCCGCTCCCTTTGCGGAAGATCAACCCGCCCACGTTGATCAGGTAGTAGAGCGCGGCGCTGTGGCGGTCTGGGGGCACGGTGGAACCGTCCGAGCCGATGATCGTGAAACGGGCCGGAGCGGGTGGCGCGGGATGCGTACGATCAAGCGCCTCATGCGGCGCGGGCACATAATAGTCACCGGCCATCTGCGCGAGCTCGGCAAAGTCCTCCGCGTGCTGGTGCAACCACCGGCGCGCCTGGCCGATGGCGCTTTGCTGTTCCTGTTGCCGGCCGGCCAGTTCTGCGCCCATCTGATCCAGTTGCGTAACCAGCGTGTCCAGTTTCATGCTCACCGGAGAAATCTGCTCCTTCCGTGGCGGCAGTCAGGCCGGGCATTTTGCCAGCCTGGTGACCAGGGCAGGGCGGGGATAGGGACGGTTACGCCCTGCCGACCACACTGGAAATCAAGAAACTCTCGCATTGTAGCCGGTAGCCCTCTGTCAGCTCAGGCTTTCAATAAAGTCATCCACCGGGACCGCCGGCATCGTCTGTATCTTGATGCTCCCGCGAGACCCCAACTCCACAGAAACGCGCGCAATTGTTTCGTTGTCTGGTGCTTCCACAATGTTTACGAAGTCGAAGGGTCCCAACACAGCGTATTGTGCCAACACTTTGAGCCCCATTCCTGACAATTCCGCGCTCACTTCCTTGATGCGCCGCGGATTGGCTTTGATCGTTTTGGCTCCCTCATCCGTAAGACTGCTCAACATGATATACAAAGCCATCTAAGTTTTCCTTTCAGTCCCTACCCCAAACCCGGCTACAAGCGAGGTTGTTGCTACGTGCCGCGTGCGGCCGCTCACGGTGACTGTTGCTTGAATTATAGCAGAACGACCGCCAGATGTCAACGAGGAATTCTCAAAAGAGTGTGCGCCAAAGTTTTGCGCGATGAACTTGCTGAAGGAATACTTCGCCCGCACTTTTGCGTTATACCCCTGATTGGGAACTCCTTGAGTTTTTGGGAAACTTATGGTAGAATCAAGTCGTGAGGTCGGCACACCAATGCAAAAGGAAACATTCTCCCTCATGTCACTCATACAAGCATTGCGATCTTCTTTATCGGCGGGTGAACCTGTGGCCCTGGTCACGGTGATTGCTGCGCCACAAGGCCGTGAAGCCTGGCTTGGCCGCAAGTCTGTACTCTGGCTTGACCGTGACCCGCAAGGGAACCTCGACTTGGGCTTGCTCACGGCCGGCGTGCTGGCTGCGGCGCGTAAGGCTCTTGAAAAAGGGGAGAGGCGTGTCCTGACCTTCGAAAGTGAAGCGGGGCCGCTTGAGGTCTTTGTCGAGTCCCAGCAACGCCCCCCCACGTTGTTGATCGTCGGCGCGGGTCACGTCGCCCAGCCATTGGCGCAACTTGGGGCCTTGTGCGGGTTCCGCGTTTGCGTACTCGATGATCGCGCCCGTTTTGCCACACGTGACCGCTTTCCGACAGCCGCCGAAATCATCGTGGAAGCGTACGCCGGCGGCGTAGACAACTTTCCGCTGGACAAAGACTCCTACGTTGTCTTGGTCACACGCGGACACAGCCACGACGTTCACGCGCTTTTGCAAATCATAGACCGTCCCACAGCCTACATCGGCATGATCGGCAGCAAGCGACGCATTCGCGCGGTCTTCCAATTGCTGGCAGAACAGGGCGTGCCGGGCGAGAAACTCGCTGCTGTGCATTCGCCCATCGGCCTGGACATAGGCGCCGAAACACCGGCAGAGATCGCCGTTGCGATCATGGCCGAAATTATCCAGACGCGACGTGGCGGCAGCGGACGCAGTCTGCGGCTGTTGCAAGCGTAACGGTTCGGCGCGACCATGGAACGCGCCCAGGAATTCTTCAAGCGACTCTGAAACTGTTCGTATCTCTGCTTACCCAATCGGGAAAGGATAGACAATCATGACTGAGGACATGCGATCTCACGGCCTGGCTTCCTACCAGGAAGGAGAGTACGACACGGCAATTGCTGCCTTCGCCGAGGCCCGAAATCGTCTGAAAGAAATCGGAGACCGGCACGGCGAAGCCGAGATGCTGACCAATATAGGCGTAGCCCATCAGCGGATGGGCAAGTTTGAGCCGGCACAACTTGCCTTTGAAGAAAGTCTGGAACTTTTCACGGCTCTGGGCGAATCGGAAGGCCAGGCCGTAGCCTTTGGTAATCTTGGCAACCTGCTCATGATCCAGGGAGATTCTGCGCGGGCCGTTGGCTACCTGGAGCGGGCCACCGACATCTTCGGCGAAGGGGGGCAACACGAACAGGCCGCCGCCACCTGGACGATTCTCGCCCGTGCCTATCTCAAGGAAGGGCAGTGGCTCGATGCCATTGCTGCCTACGATCAGAGCCTATACCACACGGAGCAGCTCTCCGCCTCGCAACGACTGATGAAAAGCTTGATCGGTGTGTTGCTGCGGGTGATGGGCGTACCGAGATAATACATGACGCCCGGCGTATTTGCGCAGAGCTGTAGCAGTCATTTCGAGCCTTGGAAAACGAGCGGAAACCAGAGACGATTAGGCCCGATTCTCAGCCACGCACTTTTCTCTTTCTTCCCCCCCATGCCATCATCCAGGATGGCCGTGAAGGGGACGAAGGGGTATTCCTCTGCAACCGCCAGCGGCCTGACCTGTGCGGTCAATGTGACAGGCACATGACGCGGCACGTTGCCGCTCCAGGACAGCAAATCAGGCGATGCGATGACGACACCCCCGATGCTTGTCGAAAACGTTCCGCTGATCCAGGTCATGCCCGGTGGCAAAGGCCATCGCACAGTCGTCATCGGTGCGTCGTGCAGCCCGTTGTTCTGCGAAACGAACGTCAGCGTCACAACCTGCCCCAGGCCGGCGACCGGCGGCACCAGTGAGAGACGCGAGTCGCCCAGGTCAGGCGCGTCGACGCGAACAAGGGCCGACCTGTCGAACCCGATGCTATAGTCTTCGAGCTGGACATGCGCGACGTTGCCAATCTGCGTACCCGCCGGCAAGGACTCGTCTGTCTCGACGCGATACCAAACCGTGATGCGTTGGCCCGGAGCCAGCGGGCCGGCCCAGCCGATACGCCGGGCAGCCGGATCGTACGTTGCATTGCTGCTCAAGCTGCCCGCAATCAGGCGCACGCCCGGCGGCAACGTGTTCGAGAGTGTGGCCCGCGCAATTGGCGTCGGGCCATCGTGCCGGAGCGTGATGGTGTACGTCACCTGCTCGCCGGCAGAAACGACATCCCGGTCGGCGCGCAGCGTCGAATCGCCCAGCCAGCTCAACCAGCCCACGATCCGGGCCATCGCCGGCGGCCGGTCGGCCGGCGGCAGCGTCTCGAAGGGGAAGGCAAAAAACAGGGTCCGCCAGTTTGAACCCGCCTGCCGCAGGCCGATCCCGCGCCCCACCTGGTCGCGGTAGACCACGTGAGCCGTAGAAGTCGGCACGACCCGGTCCGAGAAGTTCGGGAAGGGGAAGCTCAGGGCCAGCGGGCCGTCACCCGCCCCAACGGGGTCGCCCGGTACACCGATGGCCTGGGTGGGCGTGATCCATTCTGTGAAGGTCAACACGCCGAAGTAATCGCGCGCCAGCGACGAACCGTAGCCGTAGTACAGGTAATCCTGTGCGCTGAGGAAAAGTCGCCCGCCCTGCTGCAGATAGGCGACCAGCCGATCTTCTTCTGATGGTTGGAGGGGGTCAAACCAATCGTACCCCGTGAACCACAAGACGATGGGGTACCGGCGCAACGTATCCGTGGGCGGAGAGCCGGCCCCGAACGATTGCTGGCCCACGTCCCAGCGATCGTAGGGGATGCCGGTGGCGGCCAGCGCCTCTTCGTACACCGCTTCCTGGGGATACCACCGGTCATCGTCCACCAATAAGAGGGGCGCCGGCGCTTTGCTCACGAGGGGCAAATCCCGAAACAGAGTCGGCGAAAGGGTCGAACGAACGGTGAGGGTGAACTGATCGCTCTGATCCCACGTAGCGGTGTAGGGAATCGTCACGCGCAAGGCCACATTCGCCGATGCACACGGCGCAAGGTCGAGCGTTGGCGAAAGCACCGTGACCGGCCAATCCGCGCCGGTCAGCGACAGCCGGAAACGGTTTCCCGGCCCCGCTTCGCCGGTGTTGCGAATGCGCACGACATGCGTCACCACCGTGCCGGGCAGGCCGATCAGCGCGGAGCTGTTGGTCGTGCTCACCTCAAGGCCGGTCACCTGCCGGGGATGGGCAAACCAGGCCAGCGACTTGTCCATCACGCCCCGTCGCGTGGCCGTATCGTTAATCCCTTCGAAACCGAAGGCAAGATAGAGTGTCCGGTACGGCTTGCAAAGCCCCACCTGTTGGCCGGCCGAGCCGTCGCCGTCGTATTGCAGAACCGGGGCCGCATAATCGGGATTGCTCACGGCAATGACATCCGGCCATTTCTGATTGTCTGCTCCGCCCGGCCCGGCGATGGTCATTGTGAGACCCTCAAAAAGGGTGCCGGGGAGGCCGAAGACGGTGCGCGAATCGGCGTTGTCCTTCACGTACTGTGCATAGAGGTGGGATGCGTAGAACGAATCATAGGTCAACCCGCTACCTCCGCCATCCCAGTAGCCGATGTTCTGACCGCTGAGCAGGAGATTGTTTCCCAAAGCAAGAAAGTCGGAAAGGACTTTTGTGGCCCCCACCAATCCGGGGCTATCGTCCGGGGCCGACCAGATCAGCACGTCATACGGCAGCAAGTCCGTAATGACCGGCACGTCGTCCGGGATGTGCTTCAGGTCTCGCCTGTCGTACACGTAGCCCAATTCGTCCAGAGTCTGGCGGTAGAACCGGCCGGCGCTGTCATAATACCAGCGCCCGCCGTCCACCAGCAGAATGCGTGCCGTCGGCGTGAGTTCAATATCCTGCTGCGTCGTCTCCCCCACCGTTACGGCGACGGTGTGCGTGACCACGCGGTATCCAAGCCCGCGCACGCGGAGTGTGTAAACGCCGCCGGGCAGAGACAGGCTGTAGTGGCCGTCAAGCGGGTCGGCGATGGTCGTCGCCGGCGTATCCAGCGCGGCCACCGTCACCGAAGCGGGCGTTCCGTCTCCGGCAACCCGCACGCTGCCGGAGACGGTTCCGACCGGCAACAAAGGCAAATCAAAATCCCGCATGACCACCTCACCCGTCGCGATAGCCACGTTGTGCGCAACGCGCGCCTGGTAGCCGAAGGCGGACACCGTCAGGTCGTAGGCGCCGGGGGCGAGCATGAGCCGGTACTGCCCCGCACTGTCCGCCGTGGCCTGGCTTGGCTGCGAACCGGCAGGATCGTCGAGCCGGTGGGCGGTCACCGTCGCGCCCTCCAGGGGATGCCCGTCACCGGTGACCAGGCCCTGCAACTCGCCGGCCTGGGCGACCAGCACGGCGGCGGCATAGGCGTCCAGCCGTCCCCACCCCGAATCGTTGTTGGGGCGCGTAGCGGTCAACGGGACCGCCGTGCGCGTGAGCACCATCGCCGTTTCGGTGATCGTGAGGTCGGGTTTGGCGCCACGGAGCAAGGCTACCGTGCCGGCCACGTGGGGCGCGGCCATGGACGTACCCTCCTGGACCTGGTACGTCCCGCCCGGCATACTCGAACGGATGTTGACGCCGGGCGCGACGATTTGGGGCCGGATCTCTCCCCATGGCGATGGCCCCCGGCTGGAGAAGTTGGCCACTTCGTCCTCCTCATCGCTGGCGCCCACGGCAAACGCGCCGGGCAGGCTCGCCGGAGAACCGACCGTGCCCGGCACAGGGCCTTTGTTGCCGGCTGCGAAAATGGGCAAGATCCCCCCGGCGCGCAACGCGGCGATGTCATCCTGGAAGATGGCCACGCCGCCGGCGTCATTGCCCCAGGAGTTATTCAGGACGTCCGGGGCTTTGGCCGGATCGCCTCCGGGAGCCAGAATCCATTGAAACCCGGCGTGGATCCAGGAATCGTAGCCGATGCCGGCGCCGTTCAGCACGCGGGCCGAGATCCATTGCGCGCCGGGCGCCACCCCGATGCCTCCGCTGCCCACCATGATGCCCATCACATGCGTACCGTGACCGTGGCCATCCACCGGATAGAGCGCGCCGCCACCGGTCGCGTCGAACCAGTTGCCCTCGTGGTGGAAAAAGCCCTTGGGGTCATAGCCCCGGTACTGCTCCCGCAGGGCCGGATGGAGCCAGTCTACGCCGGTATCCATGCTGGCCACGACCACTCCGGTACCGGTTAGCTGCAGCGCCGACCAGACCAGCGGCGCGCGAATCTGGGCGATGCCCCACGTGGGGCTGATGGCGTTTGATCGCTCTGTTTGCGTGGTCACGTTCGGAGGGCGCAACCAGCTTCGCCGGTGATCGAGGCGCACGACGGCGACATCGGCGCGTGCGGCCACCGTGCGGATCAGGGCCGGCGTCGTGTCATGCAGGGCCAAGCCGTTGAATATCCAGAAAGGGGTGACCCGTTCGACCTGGCCCTTCCCCTGAGCGACTCGCAGGGCCTGGCGCAAGTCGGCCTGGGAGCGCATGGCCGAATCCTGCAGCGCGGCCACAAGCTGTCGTCGGGCGGCAAGGGGCGTGGTCGCGCCGGCTGCGGCCAGATGGGGATCGGTGCGGGCGCGCATCTCCACGATGACGTGGAAGCGGTCGGCCGGGCCGGCCTCGGCCAACGCCCGAGCCAGCGCCGGCTCAAGGATCGCCGGGGCCGGCGTGCCGGCAGCAAGAGATGGCGGCCACAACCGTCCCGGAAGTCGCACAGATGGGTTGGCGCCATTGGAAAACCCGGAGGCTATGCGCAGCGTCAAGGCCGTTCCCAAAAGCGCAGATACGATGACCAGCCCTACGCGAAGCCACCGCTGGTATGGGGACACAGCTTTTCTTTCAGATAGATATCAGCTTGTCTGGTTGCTGCCCTTACTTCTTTTCTTCCTCGGCCTTGGCGATAATATTCTGGGCAACGTACTCAGGCACCACATCGTAATGGGAATCTTCCATGGAAAAGTACCCCCGGCCCTGGGTCATGGAGCGCACATCTGTGGCATAGCGCTGCATTTCGGCGAGAGGGACCTGCGCGGTAACCACGGCCTTTCCACGCTGTTGATCCATCCCCTGGACGCGCGCGCGCTTGGTGTTCAGGTCACCCAGGATGTCGCCCATGAACTGGTCGGGTACGTTGATTGTCACCGCCATGATCGGCTCCAGCAACACAGGCTTTCCCTTTGGAATCGCTTCTTTGAACGCGGCATGAGCGGCGAGCTTGAAGGCGATTTCTGATGAATCGACCGGATGGTAAGAACCGTCGTACAGAGCGGCTCGAAGGTCTACCGTCGGATATCCGGCAAGGACGCCATGAGGTATGATCTCCCGCAGTCCCTTTTCGACGGCGGGGATAAAGTTACGCGGGACGGAACCACCGAACACCTCATCAACAAACTCGAAACCTGTGCCGCGCGGGAGGGGCTCAAAGCGAATATAGACATCACCAAATTGGCCACGCCCACCGGTCTGCTTCTTGTGCCGGCCATGTGCAGACGTGACCTCGGTAATGGTCTCCAGATAGGGCACTTTGGGAATGTCTGTTTTGATCGATACGCCAAACTTCTGCCGCATTTTTTGTACGGCGACATCGATGTGCGACTCGCCCATACCCGAGATGATGGTCTCATTCGTAGATTTTTCACGTTCTATCGTGATGGTGGGGTCTTCTTCAACCAGACGGGTCAGAGCAGAGCTTAGTTTGTCCAAATCGGATTGTGTTTCCGGTGTAATGGACGCCGAATAGACGGGGTGGGGAAATTGAATGTCTTTCAGGATAAGCGGTTTGCCTTTGTCACAAAGCGTATCTCCGGTCACCGTGGAACCGAGTTTGGCCACACCCCCCAAATCGCCCGGCCCCACCCGTTTCACCGGCGTCTGCTCTTTGCCCTGGATACGATACAATTGTCCGATACGTTCTTCCTCGCCGCTACGGGGATTGAACACACGCGAGTCCGACTCCATCACCCCGGAGAAGACCCGGAAGTAGGTCAGCTTGCCCACAAACGGGTCGGCCATCGTTTTGAAAACCAGCATTGCCAGCGGAGAAGCCTCCACAGGGTGCAACTCCGCTCCTTCGCCGAGAGCCAGGGGATCCGCGATTTCAATCGGCGCTGCCAGCGGTGAGGGCATCAGATACTCGATAGCAGCAAGCAAAGACGTTGCCCCGATGTTTTTGGTGGCAGAGCCACAGAGTACGGGCACGATGGACCCATTCTCGATGCCCGCGCGCAGCCCTTGCTGAACCTCTTCATTCGTCAGCTCTTCGCCCTCAAGGTACTTCATGATGAGTTCGTCGTCTGATTCGGCGGCAGTTTCCACAAGCTGCTGATAGGCGTCTTCCATCTCGTCCAACATTTCGCCCGGAACATCGGCCTCGTTTCCGTCTGCCAATATGGCGCGCTTGCGCACCACATTGACGATCCCTTGAAACGAAGATTCCCGTCCGATGGGGAGATGAATGGGTACGGGGTTACATCCCAGTATCTCGCGAATCGAATCCACGGCTCGTGAGAAGTTGGCATTATCACGATCCATTTTGTTGACAAAGATCAGTCGCGGGAGGTTCCTTTCGTTGGCATATTCCCACTGAAGTTCCGTGCCGACCTCTACGCCGGAGACGGCGTCAATGACCATGACTGCGCCATCGGCTACGCGAATGGCGGCTTTCACATCCCCGACAAAGTCCACATAGCCGGGCACGTCCAAAATGTTGATCTTGCAGCCATCGGTTTCGCACGGCAGAATGGAGGTATTGATGGAAATGTGCCGCCGAATTTCCTCAGAATCGTAGTCCGAGATGGTATTGCCATCTTCTATTCGGCCAAGTCGCGACATGGTGCCGACGTTGAAAAGCATTGCCTCAGACAGCGAAGTTTTTCCGGCACCACCGTGCCCCAAGAGGGCTACGTTGCGCAGATCGGCCACTTTGTATTTCTTCATCCACAACCTCCCCGATGAAATGCTGCGTTTATTGGCAGTGTCTGTAGGCTATTCTAACACACCGGCTCATCGTTGTCAACCGCCGGTACTGGCGGAGGCGGCTCCCATGCCGCCGAAACGCCGGTCCGCGGGCGCGGGAACCCGCTCCGCTGCTGCCGGTTTGGAGAAACGCTAGAATTGATAGCGCACGGTGTAGTTTACCTTGGCCTCGCCGTCCGCCGGCACACGGACACGATATTCCATGGTGTTGGAATCCACTTTGGTATGGTCTTGTGTTTCCTTCACAATCTCCCACTCGCTCCAGCGAAAGAGGTGTTCTATTACACGAACAGTAACGGTCTCTTTCTTGTGGTTCCGCAGCGTGATCTCGAAACTCTCTTCAATCGTATGGCTCCCAAGCTTTTTGAAATCGGTCTGCACGTGTTCCCCGATAATATCGAAGGCATCGCCGACATGGAGCCGAATGGGCTCATCCTGGGGCGTATGGTCAATGAAGTCTTCACCGATGAATTGCGAAGACCCTTCGTCGTCTTCTTTGTAGACGCGAATCGTGCCTTTCGGCAGGGGGATGCCCATGCCCGACTTCTTGTCGTTCTGGAATTCCAGGATCACATTCACCTTTTTGTTGCCGGTGGAACCGTATTGTGCCTCGGTTAGGGGGCGCTGGCCGGCGTGATAAGATATGGCAGCACCGTCATAGAGGTAGACGGTGTTCAGGGGCACGGCGCTGGCGCTCGTGAATTCGATTTGCTTGGTGCTGTTGTCCTTCAGTGTAGTCGGCCGTTGTAGCGTGTAGAGGTGATACTCAAAAAAGGCTTTCTCCTGGAATTGGGGGGCTGCGGTGGGTGCGGGCTGGGCTTCCATTACCATCCCGCGTTCCCGATCAAGCTGTTGCGTCACCCGTCGCACGTCGCCGGCAATCAGTTTGAGGGTGGCTTCGGGGTAGGTGGCGCCGCTATGGTTTTCGACCGTCACCCAGCCGTTGAGATCCAGGGTCTTGTCGTCGGGCGCAAGGGAAGCCACATAATTCGCCTGCCAGTTCATCCCCCCGGTCAGGTAGGTGATTTCCGTGTCGTGCCGGCCCGGTTTGGCGGCGTCAAGTTGCCACAGCAGCGTGGGCCGGGTGATCAGGCCGTCCGGCAGCTTCGGGAAATTGAACTCCCGCACCCGCTCGGACTTGACCACGGTGACCGCTCCGCTGGGGCCGGCCAGGATGATGTCGCCCGCACCGCTGAGCAGCGTGCCCGTGTACACCGAGCCGTCCTGGGTGATCAGGGTGATTTCCTGATCTACATATTTTTGAAGCAACTTCCGGCTGCCAACCAGGTCATACTCGTAGTTCTGCTCAAGGACTGTCGTGCCCTTGGGGTCCGTCAGCGATTTGAAGTGGACAGACGTTGCATCTATCTGGGCGGCGACGTCCGCGATCTGCACCGTATTGAGACCCGCTTTCAGGGAGAGCGTGCGGCGGTCTTTGACCAGGGCCAGGTTCTGGTTGTACACGGTAAGAGAGAGGCTCGATTTTTGAGCATCTGCCGGCGCGGGAGACGTCCACACCCCGCTGTTCGCAAGTATGGTGAGCAGGGCGATTCCGATTCCCGCCGTACCCATTTTCAACAGCATCCGTAGTTTGTTCATTTGTGCCCTCCGCAGGATAAGTTGTGCTTTCTTCGCTGATTTCCAATGGAATGGATCAATCAATAGACGAACAGGCGCGTCGGTTGGTTCCCAAACCGCCCGCAAACCCGGCTGCTTCCACGGCCTGTACGTGGGCCGCCGGAATATAATAGCCGTAAGGCGTGCGCCTTTTGGGATCTGCGGCATGTCCACGAACTGTGATGCCGACAAGTGGTGCGTTCATGGAGGCAATTATAACTCTTCCGGACGATTTGGCAAGCGGCTGTTTTTGCCAATCGGAAAGGCTCTGGCCGGCCCCCCTCAGCCTCTCCTCTGTATTTGTTTACCGCCGAGACGCAGAAGTAGGGGCGCAGAATTCTGCGCCC
>CAYWAK010000051.1:0-14255 GCA_964455755.1 uncultured Ardenticatenales bacterium
CCGTCGGATTACCGAACAAGCTGCCGAAGAAGCCGGCAGACTGGCGGATGAGCAGCCCCTTACCCAGCAGGCCAGAGCACGCAGCGAAGAGATTATCGGCAAAGCGTACGAAGAAGCAGAGTTCATGCGCCGCGAATCAGACGCGTACGCGCTGGACACGCTGGAAAATCTCCGGACACAGTTGCAGGCTATCGAAAAACAGGTTCAGAATGGTATCGAGATCCTGAAGATAGACCTGCAGACCGGCGAGTCCGACGACAATACTTGACAGATCTGGATGGGTAGCATATAATGCGGTTCAATATTGGGCAATTGCTCAAGCAGTCGCCAGGGGCTGTTCGGCACTATACCGTAGAGGAAGATATGTCCTGGTTGGAGCCTGAAGTACAAGGCTCCTCCACCCTACAGGGCAAGATTTCGTTACTGCGCACAGTTAACGGCATCCTGTGCATAGGCGCCCTGACTTGCCAAGTGGAATTAGCTTGTGACCGGTGCCTTGAGCCATATTCTCAAGAAGTAGCCTTCACATTTGAAGAAGAGTTTCACGAAGCTGCACAGGCTTTGGATGACGAGGACGTTGAAGACCCCGCACTTTTCCTTGTCGAACAAAACATTTTGGATGCTTCGGAGGTGGTGCGGCAGAATTTGTTGCTTGCGCTTCCGATCCGCTCGCTGTGCCGCGCCGATTGCAAGGGTTTGTGTCCTTCCTGTGGAGAAAACCGGAACGTGCGCACGTGCGACTGTCCGTCTGACGGGGGCGACCCACGGTGGGCAGCCTTGCGCAAATTGCGAGAAGAATAGACAGTAGCTTGACCGCCTGTACAACAATCAGAAATAAGAAGAAGGAGTAGCTGTAATGGGTGCATTACCAAAACGAAAAATCTCAAAAGGACGCCGCGACCGCCGGCGTGCCCACGATGCGTTGCAGCGCACGCAATTGGTCTCTTGTCCGCAATGCCATGAGTTTCACCTTCCCCATCACATCTGTCCGCATTGCGGAACGTTTCGTGGGGTCAAATACATTGCGGGTGACAAAGAAGAGTAGACCTTGGGCTTAGGGCAGCCTCGCCAAACAAGCCTATGAAGATTCTCCACCTCTACAAGGATTACTACCCTGTTCTGGGAGGCATCGAGAATCATATTCGATTGCTGGCCGAGGGTCAGGCGGCTCGCGGCCACGACGTCACAGTTCTGGCAACCGATCGGGGGCTGCGCACAACCACCAAAAAGCAGGGGGGCGTACAGGTGATCAAGGCCGGCCGGCTGTTGACCGTCGCGCGGGCCCCCCTCAGCCTAACGTTCCCCCTTCTCCTGGCCCGGCAACGGCCCGACATTGCTCACCTTCACTTTCCCTACCCCTTTGGCGAAGTCTCCCACTTGCTCCTGGGCCGGGCCCGGCGCACCGTAATTACCTACCATAGCGACATCGTCCGCCAGAAAGGCTGGCTGCGACTCTATCGCCCGTTCCTCACCCGCGTGTTGGATCGCGCCGACCGAATTATTGCCACCAGTCCGCGCTACATCGAGAGTTCCCCATACCTACGCCCGCGTGCTGATCGTTGCACCGTGATCCCGCTGGGTATCAACCTGCAACGTTTCCAGACGGTGGACTCTGCTCTCGTGCAGGCGTTGCACACGCGCTTTCGCTCCGCGCCATCCGCCGACGCGCCCGATTATCCGTTGCTTCTGTTTGTCGGGCTGCTGCGGTACTACAAGGGCCTGTCGTACCTGCTGCAAGCGATGACGCACATCCACGCGCGACTGCTCGTGATCGGCCAGGGACCGATGGAAAGCGAATGGCGCCGGCTGGCCGAAGAGTTGGCCATCGCGGACAAGGTACACTTTCTCGGCCAGATTCCGAACGAGCAACTGCCGGCCTTCTACCATGCCGCGGACCTGTTTGTCCTGCCGGCCACCCATCGCAGCGAAGCATTTGGGCTTGTGCAGGTCGAAGCAATGGCCGCCGGCCTCCCCATCATCTCCACCGAGCTGGGAACCGGTACATCCTGGGTCAACCAGCACGACGAAACCGGCCTGGTGGTTCCCCCCCGCGACGCGCCGGCGCTTGCCCAAGCCATCAGCGCGTTACTCGCCGAGCCGGACCGCCGGCAGCGGATGGGACAGGCTGGCCGCGAACGTGCCCGACGGGAGTTTTCCCACACGGTGATGCTCGGGCGGGTCCTTGCGCTCTACGAATCTGTGCTGGCTTGACTTGCCAATTCTCTTCAAATGCGCTAAGATACGATGGCGACAACTTCCACGCACCATGGTAACGTTCACAGGGCAAGACCATAAGGAATACAACCCATGCAGACAAAACTGAGCGTTTACTGCGAACGTGTCATTGAAGCCGGTTGGCTGGCCTCTCTTATCATCGTTCCCCTCTTCTTCGATGTCTACACAGAACGGGTCTTTGAAGAAGACAAGACTCCCTTGTTGCGCTCCATCGTCCTGCTGATGATCGCCGCATGGATCATCCGGTGGCTGGAAGAAAGGAGAAACAGCGCCCCCGCGACAGAGGACCGGCAGAGCGTCTGGCAACGAATTTACCAGACGCCGATTCTTTTGCCGGCGCTCATCCTGGCGGGTGTATACATCCTGTCCACCGCGCTTTCCATCGTTCCGCGCGTCAGTTTCTGGGGAGCCTACATCCGGCGGCAGGGGCTGTATAGCAACCTGTCCTACATCGTGGTCTTTCTACTCTTGCTGGACACCCTGCGCACGCGCGACCAATTGAATCGCCTGATCACCGTCATCCTGCTGACCAGTTTGCCCGCCTCGCTCTACGGCGTGGTGCAGCACTACGGGCTGGATCCGTTGCCCTGGGGGGGAGACGTGATCACCCGCGTCTCGTCCGTTGCCGGCAACCCCATCTTCATCGCCGCCTACCTGATTATGGTCGTGCCCCTGACGCTCGTTCGAGTGCTGGAATTGTTCCACCGCCTGATCACGGACGAGAGCGACGATACCATGATTGGACCGGCCTTGCTGGCCGGCGCATATCTCTTCCTCTTGCTGATCCAATTGATCACCATCATGTTCAGCCAGAGTCGCGGCCCCTGGCTGGGACTGGGGGCTGGGCTCCTCTTCTTCGTGCTGATCTATGCATTGCGGCAGCGTGTGCGCTGGCTCACACTCAGCGCCATCGCCCTGACCATCGCCGGCAGCCTCTTTCTGGTAACGTTCAACCTGCCCAACACGCCCCTGGAACCGCTCCGCGAAATGCCGTACATCGGCCGCCTGGGCCAAGTCTTCCAGACAGAAAGCGGGACGGGCAAGGTGCGTGTATTGATCTGGGAAGGGGCCGTCGACCTGATTACGGCGAACCCTATGCGTTTGGTCACCGGCTATGGGCTGGAGGCCATGTACGTCGCCTACAATCCCTACTACCCGCCCGACCTGGCCCACGTCGAGGCCCGAAACGCCTCGCCGGACCGTTCCCACAACGAAACTTTCGACTCTCTCGTAACGACCGGCCTGCTCGGCTTTGCGGCGTACATGCTCCTCTTCGGCAGCCTGATCTACTACGCTTTGCGTTGGCTGGGCATGGTGCAAACCACGCGACATCGCAATGCGTTCATCGGAACCTGGATCGGCGGGGGGCTGGTTGGGGCCGTTCTCCCCTGGTTTCTCGATCATAGCTTCCGCTTCCTGGGCGTCGGCCTGCCGGCGGGCATTGCCACCGGCATCATCCTGTATCTGATTACCTATGCGCTGTTGCACCTCGATTATGAGCCGCCGCCGGCCAGTCGTTACAACCTGTTGCTCATGGGCCTGCTGGCCGGCGTGATTGCCCATTTCATAGAAATCCACTTTGGAATCGCCATCGCGGCGACAAGGACCCACTTTTGGACCTACGCCGCGCTGATCGTACTCACCGGTGTGCCCCTAATCCGCGACAAGACTGAACCTGTTCGCACAGCAGCGGTCCCGCCTCCGCGACCGTCACAGAAGCGGGCCAAACGCAGGCGCCGCAAGAAGGGCCAGCAGGCGAAAGATTTCTCTCGTGCTGCCCGAAGCCAGGCAAATTGGTACAAGACGACTCTTCCGCTCTCCTTGCTGATGGGCCTGCTCTTGATTGTTATTGTGTTCGACTTCGTTTCGCCGCAATTCCAAATATCTGCCAAGAACTACATCATGCTGTGGATGTTCATCGGTGTTTGGGCCATATCTGGCCTGATCATTATCTCGGAACGGGCGGAGGGCGAAGAAAACAACGCGTGGTGGCAACGTTCCGTGTTATACGCAGGTGTCACGCTAAGCATCCTGCTGGTCTACGTATTGATCCACCTGGCCTGGATACGCCAACCCGCGACGGGCACGCTAACGCTGCAACGTGTTGTCGCTATGACCGGGCATCTGGCAAACGTTGTGACACTCCTATACTTCTTCGTCTTTGTTCTGATTCTGCTTGTCGCCGGGGCAATGCTCACGAACCGCCACCTCCCTGTTGCACTCGTGCGGCAGCAAATGAGTTTGGCCTACCCCTTCGTCGCCGTGATCGTGCTTCTACCGCTCATCGTCACCCTCAACCTGAACATCAGTCGTGCCGACATCTACAACAAGCAGGGCAGCGCCTATGAACGAAACAACGCGTGGGATGGCGCCATCGTCCTCTACCAGAAAGCGCTTGAACAGCAACCCCACCAGGATCGCTATTTCCTGAACCTGGGACGCGCGTACCTGGAAAAGAGCCGGCAGGCCAAAGACGATGCCGAACGGGAGAGCCTGCTCCAGGAAAGCCTGAATGTTCTGCTTCGGGCACAACGTACCAGCCCGTTGAACACAGACCACACCCGCAACCTGGCCTCACTTCACAGGGCATGGAGCGAGATGAGCAAAGACCCGCAAGTCCGGGAAGAAAAGTGGCAGAAGGCCGATCAATACTACGCCAAAGCACACGAACTCAGTCCACACAATGCGCAGATTTTGAACGAATGGGCCTCCCTTTACATGGGCCACAAGGACTACGATAAGGCGCTGGAGAAATTACAATACTCGCTGGAGCTGGATCAGGAATATGTGGATACCTACCTCCTGTTGGGCAACGTCTACCTGGCCCAAAACAAATTTCCGGACGCCGAGAGCGCCCTGCGCATGGCTACGAAGATCGCTCCCAAATCTATGCAAGCCTGGAGCGCTCTTGGCTACGTATACTCGCGGGAAAACAAAGTTCAGGAAGCCATCTCCGCTAACGAAACCGCCCTGACGATAAATCCCCGTGATTTCATCAGCCACCGCAACCTGGCCTTGCTCTACAAAAACACCGGCGACGTTGCCCGCGCCCTGCAAGAGGCCCAAGCCGCGCTTTCTGTGGCACCGGACAAAGAGAAACAGGCGATACAAGGTTTCATTTCCCAGCTACAGGCCCAGATTTCCACCTCCCAGGGAGGGGGTTCGTGACCCACCTGATGCTGGTATTTGCCGCTGCGCTGATGTTGGCCGCCAGCGGCACGCCGGTGGCGCGCAGAATGGCTCTCCGGCTCGGCATCATAGATCAGCCCGCCACGCGAAAGTTTCACCAAACACCCATTCCGCTGCTCGGGGGTGTGGCCATCTACGCCAGCGTCATCGGGGCCTTGCTCGTCTTTGGAGATCGCTTCTACGTCGCCCAACTCGCCGGCATCGCCCTGGGCGCTACCGCCATCTCATTCTTCGGAATTTGGGACGACCGGCGGGGGCTTTCCCCGCTAACCAAACTGCTGGCCCAGATTGCGGCCAGCCTGATCCTGATTCTCTCCGGCGTGCAGGTGCTGCTCCCCATCCCCCAAATCGCCAACCGCGCGATTACGATTCTGTGGGTCGTGGGCATTACCAACGCCTTCAACCTCCTCGATAACATGGACGGACTGGCCGGCGGCGTGGGCGCTGTTTCCGCCACGTTTTTCCTGCTCCTGGCGGCGATCAGTGGCCAGTATCTGGTGGGCAGTCTGGCGGCGGCGGTGCTGGGGGCCTGTCTCGGATTCCTGCTCTACAATTTCAATCCGGCCAGCATATTCATGGGCGATACCGGCAGCCTCTTCCTGGGATTCTTGCTGGCAGCCGTGGGCATCAAACTGCGTTTCCCGGCAAATTCGCCGGTCGTGACGTGGATGATTCCGCTGCTCGTGTTGGGTGTGCCCATTTTCGATACCACACTGGTCGTCATCTCGCGTCTCCGCAAGGGTCTCAATCCCTTCACGACCCCCGGCAAAGACCACGTCTCCCATCGCCTGGTGCGCACCGGCTGGACTCGCCGGGAAGCGGTTATGGCACTCTACCTAATCGGCGGGGTGCTGGGGTCGCTGGCCATTTTCGTCAGCCAGGCCGGCGTAATCGAAGCCTACGCCGTCGCTGCCATAGCCATTGCCGCTGGCCTTGCCGGACTGTTTCGCCTGGAGAAAATCGGATGACTGCTGGAGAAGCCCTCGCGCCACACCGGCGGTATCCCCGCCGGCCCATCGCCGGCGTTGGCGTGGTCGTTGTAGATGGCGGCCGCATCCTCCTGGTGCAACGCGGCAACCGGCCGGCGCAAGGATTGTGGAGCGTTCCGGGCGGGGCCATCGAACTGGGCGAGACGGCGCGACAGGCCGCCCGGCGCGAAGTGCGCGAAGAGACCGGTCTGACCGTCGAGATCGGCCGGGTCGTAGATGTGGTGGACATCATCACCCGCGACAAACAGGACAACGTTGAATTCCACTACCTGCTTGTTGACTTTCTGGGGACCTGCTCCGGTGGCAAACTTCAAGCGGGAAGCGACGTGACCGATTGCCGTTGGGTGACGGCGGAGGAATTGGCGATGCTGCCTACGACTGAAACGCTCCCACCTCTCCTGGAAAAGGTGTTCCGCGCAAAATAGTCCTTCGCGACGGGAAGCTGTTTCTCGCGCGCGCTACCCCTCGCCGGACAGCGGCTGACAGCGTGGGCAGATGTGCGTAGCACGCCCCCCAACGACCAGCCGTTCGATAGGATGCTCGCAACGGGGGCAAGGCTCGCCCGTCTTCCGAAATATCTGCAAACTGTCCTGATTTTCCCCCGGCTTGCCGGTAACCGTGCGATAATCGTCCAGCGTTGTGCCTCTGTTTCCCAGGGCCAGGATGAGCGCCTGACGAATCGCGTAGAGCAGTGCGGCCCCTTCCGGCGGGGTAAGCGTGTTTGCGGCCCGCTGCGGGTGCAGCCCGGCCAGGAACAGCGCCTCGTCTGCGTAGATGTTGCCGATGCCGGCGATGAACCGCTGGTCAAGCAAAAGGGGTTTCAACATCATTTTCCGGCCGGCCAGAAGGTTTTGGAAGTCGCTCGCTCTGAAGGTTTCGTCCAAAGGTTCGGGGCCAAGTTTGCCCAGGATCGAGTCGGGGTCTGCCGTAAGGTACATGCGGCCAAACTTGCGCATATCGTGAAAGCGAAGCTGCCGCCCGTCGCCAAGATCGAACAATACACGGAGATGGGGCATCGCGGCCTCTGTGACCGGCGCCAGATAGAGCCGGCCGGTCATGCGCAGATGAATGAGCAGCGTTTCCGCACCCGAAAGCTCGAAGCGCAGGAACTTTCCCCGGCGTGCAACAGACTCCACGGTCTGGCCGGTAAGCCGCGCGCGGAACGACGCCTCGTCCGGGCGGGCCACCGAGCGGGCCCAATAAACGTGCACGCCGGTGAAAGTTTGGCCGGGTAGATTGGCCTGTCTTAGGTCACGGGCAATCGTTTCTACCTCGGGCAGTTCTGGCATGGCGAACGCAGGTTCAAAACCTGCCCCTACCGCTTCACAACGGGAAGGTAGACGCTGTACGGAGCGGTCACAACGGTGACGCTGCCCGATTGAAAGGTGGGCGTCTGGGGGACACCCTGATCGTCCGTCGTCTTGCCGCTGATGAAACTGAGCGTGCTTCCCGATCCATTCCCCGTGGCCACAAATGTTACCGTGGCCAGCTTGCCGGTTCCGTTCGGGCCGGCGGCCGATCCAAAACTAAATCCGGCAAAGGATATCCGGCCGGCAGTAGAATCAATGTTGGGTCCAACCGGCACAGCAGCCCGTCCCGTCGAGCCGAGAAACTCGCCGAGTACGGCAGTGTCTGCCTGAAAGATGGCCGGGTCATAGGAAAGGACAAACTCAAAGCCACCGAGCTTGCTGGCATTATCTACCATCACATCCACGGTGAAGGACGAACCCCGATAAACCGTTTGGGATGCCGGCGAGAGGCGCATGACCGGCGTCGCTGCTACGGCATTCTCCCCGCTGTTCGCTTCAACGGCCGGAAGGGAGGGCGAAAGGTGGAGAGAAACAGAAGGAAAGGCGATAAAAAGAGCAACGAAGATTGCCCCGACAAATAACAGTGGTTTCCAGGTTTTTGACATTTTTTGTAATGCTCCTTGTTGAGAGACAGGTTTGCAGATAGTGAGCATAAGACTGCCCAAGAAGTTCAACTTCTAAAACTTTTAACATGAGCGAAAGCCCCACTGTGAAGCAATAATCATCACGTCAGCGAGGTTTATCGAATTATCCGTGTTCAAATCAAAGTTGGGCACAAAGTTTTGTCCCCCTATTGTACTATGCCAATGCGTTGTGAGCAAATTCATGTCGCCCGAGTTCACCATACAATCTTGATTTACATCTCCAGCTAAGGCCGGCTGTATAGTCACCGAGCTACCGAATGCGGCTGCAGAAATCGGTGTTCCCAGCGCATCGGTCAGTACCATTTTATTGAACCCCAAAGCGGTGGTTCCATTGCCCTGGGGTACCATCGTGATTGTGACCAAAAGGCTGTTACCGGAGGGACCGGCCACCGTCCCGAAACTGGCGGCACCCATGTGCAGCGTCCCTCCCACATTGTCAATCGTCGGTCCGACCGGGAATACTGTGCGTCCGGTGCTGCTCAGGAACGGACTCAACGTGGCCGAGCTGACGTGTACGACCGCCGGGTTGTACGTCATCACAAATTCAAAGCCGCCCAGGTTCGAGATGTTTTGTACCGAAAGGGTCACGGTTAGTGATGGCGCGCTTGGGCTGATAATCTGCGATGGTGGCTGCAAGGAGGCCGTGGGGCCTCCTTGCGCATGGGCAATTGAGGCTGTCATGAACAACAACATGATCCAGAAAATTTTCTTACTCATTTGCGTTGATCCTGTTCATTACGATTGCTGTGCCAAATGCTGCCTAGGCGATGTTTCGGTGAGCAGTTGAGGAAACCCGCGCCGTAGCGCGAGCCTCCCCAACTACGCTGTGCGTCAATTATGCGTTCACTTCCCCAAAGAGTCGGGGGCCATTGCAGGCATACGCGGCGAAAGTTTCGCCGGAGCGGCATTCACAAACAGCGTCGCTCCTTCAACAGACCCCATTTCTTGCACCCGGCCGGCTGTATCGGTCACTTTGGCTGCGTCAACGCGCAACGCAGCTTGTCCGTGCCCCACCACCGTGAAGACCAGGTTTGCGACCGTGCCTGCTCCGTCCGGCCCGGCAGCCCCGCCGACGCAGAAGAGGCCCACGCGCGCGGAGCCGGCGGCGTTATCCACCGCCGAAAGAGGCCGGCAGGTGTTGCCGGTGCTGGCTGCCCAGTCACCCAGTGCCAGACGCTCGAAGCGAACGACATCGGGATCAAAGTGCATGGCAAACTCCAGGCCACCCAAGTTCTGGGCTCCACTCAGGTCCACCGGAACGGCGACCTGCTCGCCGGCAGCCACCGCCGCTGCGGGAGAAAGTTGCAGCGACACGGGGCCGGCCGGAGCGGCCATCATCGATGACGCGCTCATCGCCGCACCCGTACCACAGGTATCGCCCCAATGGCCGGCGACCTGCATGATATCCACGATGTCTATCTGGCCGTTGCTATCCAGGTCGTCCTGTTCATCGAATTCCACATCACCCGTTTGGGCGCCCCAGCGACCGGCGACCTGCATGATATCTACGATGTCTACCGAGCAATTGCCGTCCAAATCTCCGGCCAGGCCATTCGTTACGTTGATGCTGCCCGGCTGTGCTGCGGCCGGAATGTCCGCCCCCAGCGTATCAACCAGTGAAAACAGTTGGAAGCTCAGAGGGCTGACACCGGCGGTTTGCGGTACGAAAGCAATTGTGGCCAGTGTGCCGGAACCGCTGGCGCCGGCCTGACTGCCAAAGCTGAAACCGCCGATCCGCACCGTGCCTGCTGCGTTATCTACGATCGGGCCGAGCGGGCTGATTGAGCGACCGTTGCTGGCCAGGAAATTGCTCAGCACCGTGTTTGTTGGGTCTACCTGCAAAATGGCCGGATCAAACTTGAGCACCATCTCAAATCCGCCGACGTTCGTCACGTCGCGAACATCAACATCCACAGTAAACATGCCTCCGGAGAGGCTCACCGACTGCTGTGCCGGCTCCACCCAGGCCGTAGACCCTGTGGTGCCGGGGATGGGGGTCGGGGATGGTGTGGGCGTACCTGGTGTTGGGCTGGGCGATGGCGACGGCGTTACTGTACCGCCCGCCGGTATCTTGACCTCGATCTTGGTTGCCACCCAGGTGCCGTTGGCCTGCGTGTACCCCTTTGCCTCGACGTACGCGCCGATGCTGACCGCGCCACGGTTCTGGTCAATCTCCGTGCCGTTCGTTACTTCCACGTTTTGGCCACTAATCACCCACCGGCCAACCAGGCCGTCGGGACTGATTGCGCTCGTGGCCATGCCTTGCGACACAGTAGGAAGACTTTCCACCAGACCAAACAGGTGGTCCACAGTGCCGCCGGTCACCTCGACTTCAATCAGCGTAGCGAGTACGCTGCCGTCTGCTTGCGCCGTTCCTTCAACTTCCACAAAGGAACCGACGTGGACATTGCCTTCATGCTCGTCTATCGTTGTTCCGCCTGTGACCTGAACCGTGCGCCCACTAACCGTCCACGTTCCGATGCGGCCGGCCGGCATGGCCTCCACCGTGCCGAAGAAGAGTTGATTGCTGCCTTCACCGCCACCGATACCGCTGCTCTTCACCTCAATTTTTGTTGCCAGCGTGGACCCATCGGTTTGGGCATAACCGGTAACCTCCACGTAAGCGCCGGCCACGGCTGCGCCGTGCTCTTCGCTCACCAGCGTGCTGAGGGTTACCTGCACATTCTGTCCACCGACCGTCCAAGTCCCGATCCGATTTGGTGGCAGATTATCAATCGTTCCATAGAAATGGCGGTCGGTGCCGGTATTGCCGTCTCCGCCGCCCTGGCGATCTATTTCGTAGGCCAGGAACGATCCGTCGCTTTGGGCATAGCCCTTTACTTCCACGTAGTCGCCAACCTGGATGGTGCCATGCTCATTATGTACGTTTGTACTGGCGGTGACTTGTACGTTGCGTCCGCCAATGACCCACATGCCGATGCGTCCACCGGGAATCGATTGCACGGTGCCATAGAAATTGCTATCGTTCTCGTGGCGATCGCCGCTTTTGACCTCGACGCGGGTAGCCAGTGTGGAACCATCCGGCTGGTGCTGGCCGCGCACCTCAACGTAGGCGCCGACCTGAGCCGTCCCTTCGTGCTCGTCAATCACTGTGCTGTTCGTGACCTGGACTGTGTGTCCCGCGACCGTCCAGTTGCCAATGCGGCCCGGTGGCATAACTTGCACCGTTCCGTAGATATCATCTTCTGTTCCTGGTGTGGGCGTTTCCCCGCCAGGGGAATCGGTCACCTCGATTTGTCTGGCCAGATACGTGCCATCGGCCTGGGGAATGCCGTCGACCTTCACATACGCCCCTACCATAATCGTGCCATGTTCCTCATTGATTTCTGTGCCGGCGTTGACGACAACGGGCCGGTTGCTAATCGTCCATGTGCCGAGCCGCCCCGCCGGAATGTATTGCACTGTGCCATAGAACTCGGTGCCCCCTTCGTCGGCGCGCGTTACTGCCGGCGACATCAGAGACGTTCCGGCCAAGAGAATGGCGAGAACCAACCACCCTGTCCATTTGATCATTCGCATCATGCGTTCCTCCTTACTTGAAAAAGACTATTGTTTCTTGCTTGCAAGCAGTCATAGACAAAACCTACGCAGTTCAAATGTAGAACGATTTCCGGTCAGATGCGTAAATCTGACCGCGGCGTGTTTCGCAAAGTCACTTCATACGTACCTCCCTGTAAACAAGATACTCCCTGTGATAAGAACTCTGTCCCCTTCGCCGCGCGGAAATGTACGCAGGGGCCGACATTGCAGGCAACAGATCGGTTTGTAAAACCTCGTCCTTCCCCATGAAGAGAGAATACTCCGAGGGGGGTGCCTCCCTCCGTTGCCCGGAGGGAGGCATTGGAAGAGAAGAAAAGTCCGGCAAGTTATCTGACTTTTATCTTCCTATCTTGAAGTATACCAGAAAAGTGGGCTCGTCATGTTACATTTACTCTACCCATATCTTACGATTGTGTTAAGAAACCGCCGGCAGTTTGTGCCAGGAAATTCAACTTCTCGGAGAAGTTGAACTTCTTGATAATAGTGCTACTCCGAGTCGTGGTTGTGCTGGTCCTCGTCGCTGTTGCCATCACCACCCCCTTGCTCATTGTCGGCGGGAGACGTCCCCGATTGACTTTGCCGGCCGGCCGGATGGGCCTGTTCGCCTCCGCCGTTCTGCGATGGCGAAGTGCCCTGCGCTGGTGGCGGCATCACCGTCGGCACAGGGGCCAGCGGTGCCAGCGTGGGCAACGGCGCCGATGGCGAACGCGGGGGCAACGTGATTGTCGGTGCGGGCGATAGGGTCGGCAACGGTTCCAAGGTTGCTTCTGCGGTTGGCGTCGCCGTCGGTGCTATGGCCGTTGGTGTGGGTGATGGGGCCGGCGCTTCCTCCAAAAGCCTTTTCAAATCTTGTGGGTTTTGCCAGGCCCGCATGGTGCGCTCCAACTGCGCTTGTGCAGCGAGTCTCGCTTCGCGAAAGCGAGCGGCACTCTGGCCGTCAGGAGCATTGGCAGCGGCCAGGCGCAGGGCCACCGACTCATCTTGTAACAGGGCGACCGCCTCACTCAGCAAGGGCACCGCCTCATCGGGCAATGTTTGCGCGATCTGGTCCAGCGCATCCTGAGTCTCGCGCTGCATGTCTGCCAGCACTGTGAGGGCGAGAGGTGCCTGGCCTTGCGCCGCGAGGGGCCGGAATTCCTGCAAGCGCCGGCGGGCCAGGGTCAGGTGTGCTTGGGCGCGCGCCTGGGGGCCGGTTGCAGCAGCCAGGCGGGCCTGTTCCAGGGTGATGCGGAACGGGTAGAAGATGCTGCCTGGCCGGCTTCCGCCAATCGCCGATGCGGCCCCCAAGAACAGGAACAGGACCACAGCGATACTGACAGCCCCGCGCAAGATTGGCGCAGTGAGCCACGGCATTGGTGGCAAGATGTTCGTGAGAAAACGCTTTTGCCGCCGTTCGCGTCGTTGGTCCACAAGCGCAGTCAATGCCTGCACATCATGGGCCTTGCGAGCGGTCGGCAGCGGGGGTGTTGGAGCGCGCATCATAGAAAGAGCCGTCTGCAACAGCGGTCGGAGCGCATCGGCCTGCTCCGGGTAGCGGCGCAGACAAGATTCCAGGTCTCCAGTCTGTCGCAACTCTTCCAGGCAGGCATCCAGAATCATCTCCAATTTCACGGATTTTCCTCCTGGAGAATCTGGCGCAAATTGACCAGTGCGCGGTGTTGCAAAGCTTTTACCGCGCCTTCCGTCTTATCGAGGATTTCTGCCACCTGTTTCGCACGCATCCCTTCTATGAAGCGGAGGATCACCACCTGCTGCTGGTCTACACTCAACTTTGAGATAGCCTGTTGTAAACGTTCGAAGCGGTCGCCAAGCGTTACCCGGTCCAATGGTCCGGGACGTGTGTCAATCTCCCGCCAATTTATGGGCAGCGGCATACGCCCAGGGCGGTGTGCCCGGTGATAATCCATGGCTAGGTTGAAAGCGATTCGGTAAATCCAGGCTGAAAAAGCGGGAACGGGACGGCGTTGGCCAAAGGAGAATGTCTTAACCTTCTCCAACAACCGTACAAAAACCTCCATCGTCAGGTCCTCGGCCACCCCCTGATTGCCCACGCGATACAAAAGGTAGTGATACAACTTATCGGAATACAATTGGTAGAGTGTACCAAACGCTGCCGAGTCGTATGCCTTTGCTGCCTGAACCAACCGAACCATCTCGGCGTCACTGCAAACATCTTGCATATTGTCATCTGCCCTTATAAAGGCGAACGTTCTGGTAAGAAAAACGATACGATCTTTCCCATGTAACTGCTCGGCCGAAATGCGGGCATGGGAGCCCGCTCTGCTACTCTCAGATACACCGCAGAGACGCGGAGAACGCGGAGGAAG
>CAYWAK010000052.1:0-14163 GCA_964455755.1 uncultured Ardenticatenales bacterium
AGGGCCGGCTATCTTGCAGCAAAGCTACGCGTGCTGTCTATGCCGGTTGAAGTGCCGCCGGTATCATAACTCCGAGTACACGTTCCATTGCCATGGTGTGACTACACACCCCACGACCGACGAAATATCCGCAATCACATCCCCACTCTCCATCTTGATACTTCACGTGATGGCTATCGTGGTGGCCACTAATCTCGACCTTGAATGAACGAAACTGAATTCGATCCAGTTCTTCTGCGTATTGTTTGGCCTTCAGAATTTTGCCGATCATGCCCGAATCCATTCAAATCCTCCTTTGCAATTTTATGTGGAGTCGTCTACACCAACAAAAAACACCAAGGCAGTGTTGCCTTGGCGATATTCAACAAGTCAGGATTGTTGTTTTGATTCCGTAGTCGCAATGGTCCGTTCCTCCCCCTACGAGTATGATTACAGTATACCCCCAACAACCGATTTTGTCAACCCCCTTTTTCCGAACATTTCTCATACGTCTCCCCTACGCGCAGGCTACAGGGGAATTGTGGCGACCGGGTGACCGGCCAGGTCTCGGATTTGAAGAGAGAGCGCCCCCGCACCGCCGGCTGGAATCTGCCGAAACAGGCGATAGGGGTGGCCGGGGGAGAGCGTGACCGGCCACTGGGCGATTACCGTGCCTCCCTGGCGCAGCAATACTTGGCCATCAAAGGGGCTGCTGGCCTCCAGCGCAGCGCGCACCTCGTCTCCCTGCACGGTGACGTTGACAGCCACAAGCTCATTGGCAAAGCGGTAGCCGCCAAGGCCGCTCACCGGGTACCAATGTTCTTCCCAGGTCAACGACTCGCCGGCGTTGAGCGTGCCGTAGTCCCAGAAAGTGGGCGTAACGCCGCCCCAAAGCTCCACGTAATTGCTGTCGTCGTCCGTCCACAGCGAGGGGTCGAGCGTCCCCGGCCCAAAGATCTTCGCGCCCTGCGCAATCTCGGGCGGAAAGACCCGCACGATTCCCTCGTCCACGCCGGGATCATACGCGCCCATGAATGCCTGGGTGGCTCGCGGGCTGGCAAAGAACCCGAGGTAGCCTCGCCAGGTTCCGTAGAGACTCAGGTCGCGGCCATCATAGACCGGCCAGGAAATCTGCGTCTTCGGCTCCGGCAAATTCGGATCGCTCGTGGAGTGTACGGCGACCTGGCCTGTGGGCAGCACAAAGCGCAGAGCAGGCGTGTTGCGGTTGTCAGCCAAGGCGATCATGGCATTGGCCCAGAATTGGAACGGCTGGGCGCGATCGGTCGGGTTGTAGATGCGGGGCCGGATCGTGAAGTAGCTGTGCGCCGCATCGAGCGAAATCGCTACCGAAACGGTCATGCCGGTGTGGTCTTCCGTGTCGCTGACCAGGAAAGTGACCTGGTCACCGGTCGAAGCTGCTTGTACTTGCCAGGGACGGTATTCGTTCAGGCCGTGCTCATCCACCGGAAAAGCCCACTCGATTCCGCCGGCGGCCAGCCACCACCCCCGATACCCCCAGCGTGTCGGCTTCAGGACGGGATTGCGGTAGAGCAAGTCCCGACCGGTGGTCTTGTCTACCCAGCGATAGATGCGCCCCCCCAGCGCCGGCACAATGGTGATGGCTGTGTATGCGTTTTCCAGGAGGATGGCCTGGAACGTCCGTGGCTCTGGCGAACCGATGCGGTCAAAATCTATATGCGGGTAGGGATAAATCGGATCCTCTGCCTCGGAGGGAACAAAGGCCCCCTCATAGGCGTAGGCGGGAATGGTGATTTCGATGTTTCTGGCGCTAACTGTGCCCACGGGCGCCGGCGTAGCCGTAGGCCGGGGAGCGGACGTGGGCGTTCGCGTCGGGACTCGGGTGGGTACGGCCGCTGCCGTTGGCGTCCTCGTGTGGCCTGGACTGGGACTCGGCGCAATCGGCGAGGGCTGTTGTGCCGCACTCGATTGGACGACGATAGCTGCGCCATTTGCCGGGATGATCAGGGTTTGTCCGATGCGCAAGGTGCCGGTCACCGGGATCCCATTGACCAGGGCGATGGCCTCGGCCGTCGTGCCATAGCGCTTTGCAATGCGGTTCAAGCTGTCCCCCGGTTGCACGACGTAAATCGTGGCCGTCGGCGATGGGATGGGCGTGACCGTGGGTGTCGCGCTTGATGTCGGTACAGGACTATTTGTCGGTGTGCCGGTTGCCGTCTCCGCCGGAGCCGCTGTACTCGTTGGGGGCACGCTGGGAAAGGCGGTCGGTGACGGTGGCACCGTTTTCGTGGGGGGCAACGGCGTTTGCGTCGGAACCGCGGGCAGCCGGCTAATCTTGACCGTGCAGCCGCCGGCCAGGATCGCGATGATCAGGAAGATAATCAGACGTCTAGTTTGCTTCCCGTTCATGGATGCCTCGTGATGGGATCAAGTGGCCAGTGGCCAGTAGCCAGTCGTCAGCAGCCGTCGGATGGCCGGTGTGCGCTCTACGCTCCGCGGCAGGCTCTGGAACAGGGATTTCGGCGCTACGGTTCCGTCGGTCGTTCGTCGTCCGCCGCCTGTTGTTCGTCATCCGCCGCCGGGTTCAAACCGGCAACCGGTTCCTCCTTGCCCGTAGGGGGCTGCTTCCTGCTTTTCAATATTTGCGCTGCCAACGGCGGGATCGCCATCTTGCCGGAAGCAGTCGTTGGCGTGTGCGCCAAAGCGGTATCTACCGCTTCACCCGTCCGGGGAACCTCACCGGCAGAACCGTCTGCCGCTGCTTCCCCGTCATCTTCAACCTCACCGGAAGTTTCATCGGAGAGGTCTTCGGGCGGGAGGGGGGCGAAAATGCGCCGCAGGCCGTTCGCCACCATAGCGGGCAGCACGTAACCGAGCAGCACCAAAGCCAAAACGCCGATCACCTGGGCGTAAAACTGCTGGGGCCAATCCGGTTGGATTCCGCGCCCCACCAAAGCGCCGGTCACGCCCTGACCGGTCAGACCCAAATACTCCTTCGCACCAACACCTTGCCAGCCCTGCCCAAAGCGGCCGTTGGCCAGAATGCCGGCAGCCAACAACCCCCAGATACCACCGAGAAAGTAGCCGGCCACTGCGCCCGTAGAATCGCGCACGTGCAGCCAGCGTTCCAGCGCATACGTGCCCACGCACGTCAGCAGACCGGCAATCAGACCGGTGAGGAGGGCCCCCCACGGGAACACAAAAGCGACAAGAACGCTGGCCGCGACCAGCGCCGCGATCATGCCCTGTAGGGTCAACAGCGGGTCGGTTTCTCCGGTCACAAAGCCGGTGTAGAGCCCTGCAGCGAATGCACCACCGGCAGCGGCCAGCAGGAGGTTCATGGCCAGCAGGCTCACCGGCGCACCAGGGTCTTGCAACGGGAAGGCCAGCACCCAGGCAAGCCAGCCGGCAAGTGCCAGGAATGCGCCCAGAAGGCGGAAGAGCGGGAAGTGTACCGGGGGGATGGAAACCGGTCGCGCGTCTGCTTCCGGCTCTGTTTCCCACCCCAGGGTGAGGAGCAGTGACAAGCTGACTGCTCCGCCGATGACAAACACAGGGCCGGCTCCGGCGACGTCAATCAGTCCGTGTCCCAGGCTCAGGGTATTGCCCAGGTTCGCCAGCCAGCCTCCGCCCCACAGCCAGTTTCCGGCGAGGGGATAGAGCAGACCGGCCGTGATCGGTGCGGGCAGCCAGGCAATGAGTGGCCTGCGCCGTCCAGCCAGAGCCAGCACGGGGATCATGCCGGCTGTGCCGGCGGCAATGGCATGCACGTAAGCGAGCTGATAAACTTCGCCAGGCTGCAACTTCCACAAAATGGGGATGTAGCGCAACCCAATCAGCCCCCAGCCCGGCCCAAGGCTGAGATCGAGCGGAGACCATTCCTGTATCCAGGACGCGGCCCAATTGTGGGGAACGGCCAGGCCCAGCCCTCCGAATTGCAAGCCAAATCCCGCCACCAGATAAGCCAACACGCCGGAAGCCAGACCGACCGCACCGAGCGCGGCGACATTTCCGGCTTTGTCCGGGGCCGCCGCACCGATCGCCATCAACAACAGACCGAGGGGGACGAGCAACGATAGCGAAGCCAACCAGAACCCTGCTGAATCGGTGATGGCGAACGTTCCCGGAGGCGCAGGCATGGAAGGGGCCGCATGAACAACGGCAAAACTCCCCAGAAACAGGATCGGAACAAGCGGCATGGCAACAGAGAGTTTGTTTCGCATGGGCTATCCTTACATGGTGTCGCCGGTCTTCATTGCTTTCAGGAGGGATTGGCCATAGGCCTGCAATTTCCAAGGCCCCAGGATGGATTTTTCGGCCAACTCGGTGACGGACTGCGGGTTCAAATCAGCGATTTCGTGAAGTGCGGCGTTGGAGATGACGACATCCGGGTCTACCCCGCGCTCTTTGGCGATCTGTTTTCGCCAGGCACGCAAAGTCTCGTACCGCACATCTGCTTGGGGGTCGCGATGGCCATTTCTTGCCGGATCGGGAAGCGAAACAGGGGTTTGCAACCCATCCCGAATGGCCCGGATGATCTGTGTGCCATAGCGTTGCACGATTTTATCCGGAACAAAATCGAGTTTTGCCAAATCCTGTGTTGTGGAAGGGTGCATCTGGGCGAGCCGCGTGATGAGCTTATCCGACATAATACGGAAGCGGGGTTGGTTCCGTTTACGCGCCAACTCTTCCCGAAACAGGAAAAGCTCGCGCAATACGCCCCGTTCCGCAGGGCTTAACAAGCGAGTCTTCTTGACGCGCCAGAAGTCATAATCTTCAACGGTTCTCGCCCGCCGAATCACCTGGTGAAGTTCGGCAAAGACTTCCTGTGCCTCTTCCCAGCGGTGCAATCTGCGTAACTCCCCGGCCAAAATGTCTCGCAGCGCCAGGAGATAATGTGTGTCTTGCACTGCGTAGCGCAACGCCTTTTCGGGCAAGGGCCGGCTGCCCCAGTTGAATCGTTGCATGCGCTTGTCTTGGGTTATCCCAAAGTGCTTTTCAAGCAAAGCGCCCAGGCCACACGCCGGCCAACCGGCGATCCGCGCGGCCCACATCGTATCGAAGATTGCATGCACATGGAGGTCAAGGTCTCGATCCAGTATGATGAGATCATACTCGGCAGCATGGAAAACTTTTTCGATTTCCGAGTCGGCCAGAAGTGGCCGGAGCGGCGACAAATCGGCCAAGGCCAGCGGATCGATGATGTAGTCCGCGTCCGGCACGGAAATCTGAATCAGGCACACTTGTTCGGCATAGGCGTAGAGGCTGTTCGATTCTGTATCAATGGCAATCCGCCGATACGTTCGCAGATGATCAACGGTTTCTTGCAAGCCTGTTGGCGTATTGACCAGCTTGAAGGAGAGGGTTGGCGGACGCTGTCTTTGAAATGGGAGCGCACCGCTTTCCCCATTTCGCCTGTCCGTCCACGTGCCGGTCGTCGCCTCTGGTTTCTCATGTTTCATAGTGTCCGTATTGTACCGCAAATTGGCCGGTCTGGCAATCTGGCACCTTCAACTAATTGTCACGTCAATTTTGGGAAAGGAATTGTAACACGATTTCGTTGATTTTCTGCGGCTGCTCCATCGGAGACATGTGGCTGGCGTCGGGGATGACCACATGCTGCGCATTCGCAATCCGTGCGGCCATGCTGCCGGCGATGGCGTGGAAATCGGGCAGGTCGTTCTCGCCCACGATGACCAGCGTGGGGACGGCAACCTCTTCCAGCCGCTCGAAATCGCGTGGGGGGCGGGGGCCGGTTGGGCGCGGATAGGGTCCGGGATCGGCCCACATGACCCCGCTATGCCCGGCCACCATCTGGCGTAGACGGGCCGCGACATCCGGCTTCTCCAGGGCCGGCGCGAATATCGGGTCGGTGATCCAGTAGGAGACGGCTTCCTGCGCCCCCTTCTCTCGAGCAATCATCCACACTGCCTTCGAATCCCACGCCTGGAAGCGATACCCCTCTACATACGGATCCACCGCAATGAGGGAGCGGACCATTTCAGGGTGGCGCAACGTAAATCCGACGACGATTTCCGCCCCCATAGAAAGTCCCATCAAATGGGCACGCTCAATTTTCAGGTGAATCAAGAGCTGGCGCAAATCCTCGAACCGCTCGTCGCGGTAGCCGGTAAGCGGCCGGCCAGAACGACCATGTCCGCGCACGTCATACCGCACGATTCGGCAGCGGGATGCGAGCGGGGCGACTTGTGCGTCCCACATGCGCCGATCAAGTCCCATCCCGTGGATCAGGACCAGAGGCGGGCCGGCGCCGGCCACTTCAAAATAATGCTCAACCCCGTTGATGATTGCTGTGGGCATGTTTGCTCTCCTCGCTGGATCGTCACTTCGTTATGGCAACGGAGGCCAGGGGGACCACGCGCGTGAGGTTCCCGTCGCCATCTAACAGCAAGCGGGGTTGTATGCCCTCCGGCCGGTAAAGCCCCGCTTCCAACCGGTAGGTCCCCGGCGCGGCTGTGCCGGGAATGGCAAGGGTGTAGGTGTCGGAAATCGTTTCGCCCGGGGTCCAAAGCAGCGTGGGATGTTCCTTTCCGCCGGCGCCGTGATCCACCTGGGCCAGTGCCTGGCCTGCCTCGTCCACCAATCGCACGAACGCGCTGTCGTATTCATCAATCTTGCCGAGGGCCTCCCAGCGCAGCACGACGTTGATCATGTCACCGGGGGCGACGGTGTGCGGCAGGTCAGCCGGCGGCGTCAACCTGACCGGCACCGGCCTTTCGCCATTGCCGGGAAGATCGCCGACGGTGACGGGGCCTTCAACGTGGAAGCGCAAATCACCCGCGCCTTCTGCGGCGAGGGAGAGGGTGTATGCGCCGGGCAGCGCGGGTGCCGTGAGCGCGATTTCCCGAACCTCTGCGCCAGAGTTGACGAGCGGCCTGGTGAAGTAGGTCTGCTCCGTGTTTTCGTGCCCGCGTTCGTCCGTCCAGGTGGCACGAACGGGAACGCGATCGGTCGGCTTGGCGGCCACAGGGGCGTTGCCGTGCAAGCGCAGGATGGCGTAGGCAATATAGCGGCTCCCTGCTCGCGCCGTTTGTGGCAGATAGCCCTCCACGTCTTCGCGGCCCAATGGAGGCCCGGCCGGCGCAACCCGGTAGACGTAGTCTTCGCCGAAAGTCTGCACCTGCTGCAATTGCGGAAAGCCTGGCAGCGCAGCCACGATTTCCGCCCAGCGCGTGACATCGAAATCGTCGTGGTGCAGAATCACCCAGCGCACGTCGAGCGCCTGCAGCAGGGCCACGGCTCTGGCCGAGGGGAAGCGCTCCATTTCGTAGACCACTTCGCCGTGGCGCGGCGGAATGAAACCGCTGTACCCATCGGGTGTCGGATGCCAGTGGAAGGTGGAGAAGTACTGGTGTTCGAGCAGCCGGCTCGTCTCCCACGCCTCCCTCGGGCCTGACGGATTCACCGGCGCGGGCAACTTGTTCGCCATGGGCAATTCGAGAATCACGGACGGCGGCTGGCCGGCCAGCCAGCGGTAGACCGCCGGCACTTGCGAAGGCTGCGGAATCGGCACCAGTTTCACCGGCACGGTGGCATATTCGAGCAAGACCACAGCCCCCAACGCGACAGCCACAACGAGTTTCCGGCGCGCGCGGAAGCGGCTCAGCACACCGGCCGTCCCCCAACCGGCCAGAACGGCCAGCGCCAACATGACCAGGTTGGCAAAGCGCACGGGGGCGCGCATGGCCCGAAAGATCGGCAAAGCATGGTATAGCCAGGCGTAGGGCAAAGAAAAGGGCAGCCGCACAATTTCGCCGGCCCGGAAATGCAACGACGGTCCCAGCGAAAGGACAAAAGCAACGACCAACAGCACGAGATAGAACCCTTGCCCCAACCGGAGCGTTCCACCGGAGCGCAACCGTCGTCTCCAACTCGCAAGGCCCAGCAGCGCCAAGAGAAAGGGCACGAGGCCGGGAAATAGCGTGTCGGGCGGACAGCATGGGCCATAGACATAGGCCAGCGAAGAAGTCAGCGGGCCGTACAGGACGTTGTTGGGTGCGGCATAAAGATAGGCGAGCAGGCTGGCCGAGAAGGTCTCATTACTGGCCAGACTCCAGCCGGCGTTTAGTTCTCGTTGAACCTGGAGGTAGGGCAAACTGGGCAGTAAGACAACCAGAGCCGACAGTACCGCGGCCACAGACAGGTGCAAGATCAGCGCGCGATTGACACGCCGGCGGTGGCGCACGGAAAAGGCGAACACATAAAGGACAACAACCAGGGCAATCTGGAACGCATAATAAAATGAGGCCAAGCACTGCAAACTGAAAAACAGGACGAACAGGAAGATGGCCTTGAAGTCTATTTTGCCGTTGGCGTTGCGACCGGCCCGACGCAACAACCGGTCAAGCGCAAGGATGACGAACGGAAACCATTGCGATGACAGGAGCTGGATTTGACTGAGATGTCCAAAACGAAATGGAGCAAAAGCGAAGATGAGGCCGGCTACGACACCGGCCGGCCGGCTCCCGGTGAGGGCGAAGACCAGCAGATAGGTGCCCAGCGCCGCCAGGAAAAACGTGCCCAGGAAGGCAACATTGTAGCCGACGATTCGCGTGGCCGGGGACAAGGAAAATGGGAATACCAGTCCACTCGTGCTGAGCAGCGTTTCTGAATACGCCAGGGTGTGCTGAAATGGATAGAAGATGTTGGCATCGAAGAGTTTTTGCGGGGCCTGGACAACCTGGTGTGCTTCCCAGACCAAAATCCACAGATTGAGGAGAGGGTCTTGCCGATCAGGCAGAACGTTCGAAAGATGCAGCGGCAAAGGGTACGTCATGAGCAGAGTCGCAAACAGAAATGTCAACCCTGCCCAGACGTGTTTCCATGTCGATTGTTTTTGTATCACGGCGCTATGCCGCCAGTGATCAGGCAGCCTGTCTCAACCCATTTTTTCGAGTTTCCAAAAACTCGTCAACTTCTTCCTGCGCACGCTGAAATAAGCGTAACAACGTGTTATCCGGCGCTTTGCTGTTGCGTACAGCGCGCTGGGAACACACCGTGCATCCCAGGCTCGCCTTGTAATTTGTACACCGGAGGCATCCGCAGATCCGTATCATCATCAGTGAGAAGGCTAGACTATCTTTGTGCGTTTCCGGTAAATTAGCTACTTCCTCTGCCAGTTTCGACCACTGTCCATCCCGAAGTTCCTTCAACTCGCTTACACTCTCGTGCGGAAAAAGGAAAGGAGTTCTCATCAGTAGAAATCACCTTTCTTTGTTTTGGCGCTACCTTTGAAAGGCATCTTGCCATTCAGCCCCTGTTTCTTGCAAACAGGAAGCCCCAGATAGAGCCCAGATGTTAAAATGGACGCAAGTATCATTTGCTCACGCCCAGTTGGCAATCAAGGGAGGAAAGCTTACATTGTACACCCCAACCCCTTCTCAAGTAGACATAATTATACCACGTATAACCAACTTTGTCAAAAATACGTCGGGGTGGTAAGCAAAACTTGCCAGAACAGCGGTTTCGTGTTAGAATTTTCGGGTGAGGGGAAGTGTCGGAATTGGCAGACGAGCGTGACTTAGGATCACGTGGAGAAATCCGTGAGAGTTCGAGTCTCTCCTTCCCCATTGGTTTTGAACACAGTGTTCAGATGTCTGTCGTCAGATGTCAGTGGTCAGCGATCAGACGACAGCAGGCCAATGAGCGAAGGTCTCCTGACCAAGCCTCCGGCGGTCTGTTACCGCTGACATAGAGAATCGAGGAGCGAAATCGTGACCGGGACAACGAGAGCATTGATCGAAAAAACGTATGGGAAGTTAGGGACAGGCGCAGAAGCAATATTCATCCGCAACCAAGTCGTGCTTGCCGATGAGGTATTGGCTCAGATGGGCATTCTATTTGAAGGCACGCCCACCATAGATTGTGGCACGTTGGCTCCCAATCGTCACTATGTACGCTTCTACGACAACGAAGACCGGCACATCGTCGTAATCGAGTTCGACAACGACCTGCAGTTGCTCGTAGAACATCATTCTCACCTGGCGGAGTGGATCGGCGAGGAAGAGTATTTCAACATTCCTTGGTATGCCAGTTGCCCCGTTTCATTCTAGCAGCTTACCGATCACCGTTGCCGATGAGACTCGCAAGGTGATGGCCTGCCCGGCGACCACAGATTTCGTTGCTTCGCCGTGCAGGTCGAAATGCAATACCTCGCCGCCGGCAATGCGAACAGCTACTTGATAGTCTTTTCCGCGGAATGTGCTTTCTTGCGCCACACCATGAATGGTGTTGTCGTCCGTCTGTGGCGCTGAGCAGGGCGTGGCCGCCTGGGCGAGCAAAACAAGGACGGATGCATCCGTGGGCCATTTCTCCGGCCCCTCAGTCGTTATGCGGCCGGCGCCCGTTTGCACCACAGATGGTGGCCCAGATTCGATGACTCTCCCCGGCAACAGATTGGTCAGCCCCAGGAAGCGCGCCACAAACTCGTTGGCCGGCCGGCGATAAACCGCCTCCGGCGTGCCGGCCTGTACAATCTTGCCTTCGTGCATGATGAGCACGCGGTCGGCGAGAGCGAAGGCTTCCTGCTGGTCATGCGTGACGTAAATCGCCGTCTGCCCGACCCGTCGCAAGATGTCGCGCAATTCGAGCAGCAGGCGCTCCCGCAACGTGCGATCCAGCGCCCCCAGCGGCTCGTCGAGCATGAGCAATTGGGGCCGGGGGGCCAGGCTGCGCGCCAGGGCCACACGCTGGCGCTCCCCCCCCGACAGACGGCTCACGTCCCGTCGCTCAAATCCGGTCATCCCCACCAGGTCCAGCATCCCGGCAACACGCCGCTCGATCTCAGCGGCCGCGAGACCTTGCATGCGCAATCCAAAGGCCACATTCTCGAACACATTCTTGTGGGGAAAAAGGGCATACTCCTGGAACATCAGGCCGAAGCCCCGGCGGTGGGGTGGCACGGCGGCCAGGTCCTGGCCATCGAACAATACCTGGCCGGCATCGGGTGCCTCCAGGCCGGCGATAATGCGCAGCAGGGTCGTCTTGCCGCTGCCGCTGGGACCGAGCAGCGAGAGAACCTCTCCTTTCCGAAGGGAAAAGCTCAATCCCCGAAGAATCTGCGTCCCCTCGAACCACTTGGAGATGTCCCGGATTTGTAGAATCATAGAGATCAACCGTCACCTGTCACCGCTCTGAAAAGTCGCTCGATTATACCCCGCCCCGCCCGCTTTGGCAAGCGTCCTCAAAACTCGCCCACACCGCCGGCGCGAAACCGCTCGATGGCCACGAAGCCGGCCGTACAAACGAGCATCAGGAGCGTACTCATAGCCAATGCCTGCCCGTAGTTGCGCGCGCCAGGCTGGCTGAGCAGGCGGAAGATGGCTACCGGCATGGTGGGCACCTGTGGCCGGGCGATGAAGATCGTCGCACCGAACTCGCCCATGCTGACCGTAAAAGCAAAGGCCGCGCCCACCAGCAGCGCTCGTCCGACAATCGGCAGATCAATATTCCACCACACCCGACGCGGCGTGGCACCCAGCACGGCAGCCGCCTCCCGCAGGTGCGGATGAATGCCGCGCAGGGAAGGCAGAATGCTGCGCACGACGAACGGGAAGGCGACGAGCGTGTGCGCAAGCGGAATGAGCAGTGGCGACGTGCGCAGGTTCAGCGGCGGATGGCCCAGAGCCACGATGAAGCCGAAGCCCAGCGTCACCGCCGATGTCCCCAGCGGCAGCATGAACAGGGGATCGAGCAGCGCGTGCAGCGCCCCCCGCTCGCGCGCCAACAGGTAGGCAGCAGTAAGCCCCAGGGCCAGGCCCAGAACCATCGTCACGCCCGCAAAGCCGAGCGAGTTGCGCACGGCCTCCAACGGGGGCACAAAGGTGATCGAGCCGCGCAGGTTCACGCCCAGGGCACGATAGGAATCGAACGAGTAGCCGTTTTGGCCAACGGAAAAGGAGCGCTCGGCCAGGGCGGCCAGCGGTGTGACCAGCAGAAGGCACATGAAAGCGACGTTGGCCAGAACGCCAACCCATTCGCGGCCATTCGCCGGCCGGCGCTGCGCTGCTTCTCGCGATTGCAGGCGCAAAGGCACGGTGCTGCGCGCTTGCAAGCTCGTGTAAACCCACATCAGCCCGAAGGTCGCCATAATTTGGGCCAGCGACAAGGCCGCCGCCACCGGCAGGTTGAACAAATGCGCCGCCTGACGGTAGATCTCTACCTCCAATGTGGCGTAGTGCGGTCCGCCCAGAATGAGAATCACACCGAAGCTGGTGAAGCAGAAAATGAAGACGAGCAGGCTTGCCGCAGAGACGGCCGGCATGAGCAAGGGCAGGGTCACATGCCGAAAGGTGCGCCAGCGGCCGGCGCCCAACGTGCGCGCTACTTCTTCCACCTGCGGGTCCAGGTTTGCCCAGAAGCCGCCCACAATGCGCAACACGACCATGTAATTGTAGAAGACGTGAGCGAGGAAAATGGCCCACAAGGTGTGTTGCAGATTCAGAGGGGGAGCGTCCAGCGCCAGCAGACGCATGAGCACGACGTTGAGCCAGCCGCGCGGGCCCAACAGCGCGCTGAAGGCCACGGCGACGACAATCGTGGGCAGCACAAAAGGCACGGTGGTCATGGCCCGAAGCAGCGATTTGCCGGGGAAGCGGAAGTGGGCAAACACATACGCCCCCGGCAAGGCCAACACCAGCGTCAACAGCGTGGAGACGGCCGCTTGCCACGTCGTAAACCAAAAGGTGCGCAGGTAGTAGGAAGTGCCGGTCAGCTTGTGCAGCGCATCAAAGGCCCAGCGCCCGTCTGGCCGGAGGCTCAGCCGGAAGATGGAGAGCAGCGGGTAGAAATAGAAAAGCGCCAGAAAGGTGAGCGGAAAAAGATAAAGAAGAACAGGGAGAGAGAAGACACCGCGCATTTTCAGCGGTTTCTCTCTCCCCGTCAGGCGGGAGATCACCGTAGTACCGTCTCCGTCCAGGCCTCGATCCACTTTTCGCGATTCTGGTTGATTTTCTCGGCGGATACGATGGCCGGTTTGGGCGGCACCTGGGCGAATTGGAACACATCCGGCAGGCCCGCTTTCTCGTTCGCCGGGAAGACCCACATTTGCAGCGGGATGTCCTCCTGGAAGGTCGTACCCAGCATGAAATCCACGAACTTCTTAGCCAGTTCCTGATTCTTGCTGCCCTTCAGAATGCCGGCGAACTCGACCTGGCGGAAGCATGCTCCATCGCCCAAGACGTTGCCCGTCGGTGGTTCCGTGTACTTGCCCTCGCTGAAGAAGACCTCGGCAGCGGGGCTGGTCGCGTAGCTGACCACGATGGGGCGGTTGCCATCGCTGGCGGCCGAGAACTGGCCCCAATAGGCATCCTCCCAGCCGTTCGTGACCAGTACGCCATTCTCCTTCAGTTTCGTCCAGTACGCGAGGTAGCCATCTTCGCCAAAATGGCCGACCGTGGCCAGGAGGAACGAGAGGCCGGGCGACGAGGTGGCCGGGTTCTCCACGACGGTGAGATCTTTGAGGTCGGGCTTGATCAGGTCTTCCAGCGTTAGCGGAGGTGCCAGGCCCTTCTTCGCGAACCAGGCCTTGTCGTAGTTCAGGCAGACGTCGCCAAAATCCACGGGGTTCAGCCGGTGCTCCGGGTCGGCTTCCAGCGCATCCGGGATGTTCACCAACGCTGGCGAGGCATAAGGCACGAAGATGTCGGCCTGGATGGCGCGGCTGAAGAACGTGTTGTCCACGCCGAAGAAAAGGTCGGCCAGGGGGTTGTCCTTGCTGAGGATCGCCTGGTTAAGGGCCGCGCCGGCGTCACCCGATTTGAGGATTTCCACTTTGGCATTGTTCGCCTGTTCAAATTGGGCGATGACCTCTTCGCTGGCAGCGAAGCTGTCGTGGGTCATCAGGGTTAGCTTCGCAGGCGGTGCCGGCGTCGCGCCGGCGCACGATATAGCAACGAGGGACACAGACAACAAAAGGGCAAAGATGATGAATCGGTGTTTCATGGTAACCTCCTTATATAACATTTGCGTTTTCCATTTCAGCCACGCTCCCTTGTAAATAGGACACAGATGACACGGATAAACACGGATAAAAAATCTGTGTCATCCGTGAAATCCGTGTCCTGTTTTCATTCTTCGTGGCGGGCAATCGCCCATGCTATCTCCTGTGTAAACACAACAACAATCCGCTACGCATGTGTACTTCGGCCCGTTCGGCGGTCATCACGTTGCTCACCCCCCGGCTGG
>CAYWAK010000053.1:0-13478 GCA_964455755.1 uncultured Ardenticatenales bacterium
ATTTCCTGCGCCATGAACGATCCATTGCTTTGCGCATAGCCTTTCACTTTGACCTGCGTACCGACTGTGATCATGCCATGCTCTTCTTTGATACGGGTCGTCGTCGTCACCTGTACGTTCTGGCTCGACACAACCCACATACCGATTCGTCCAGCCGGAATGCTCTGGACAATCCCCCGAAGCTCCTGCTCGCCGTAATCTGCCGAAGCCAATCCGGCAAACGGAAGCCATAGCGATGCTACCAGCGCCAAGAGCAAACCGATATTTACAAAACCAAGTCTTTTTTTCACTGCTACCTCCTCTAAGGTAAAGTTTGTGTCAGGTTTTCCTGACGTAGTTTATGATTTGTAGGGTAATGCTTTCTTTGGGTCAGTACCCCTACGTCTTTCGTTTTGTAGCCTAAGTATACCCTATTCCGGCCACCTCGTGGTTACGCAGAGTTTAACCTTATATTACGTCTGTGTTAAGAGATGTCAGGGGATACCACACGGGGGTCATTTGACTTTTTGCTCTCTTGGCGTTATGATACAGGGTAAGCAGCATTGAGATACTTGGCCCCTGAAAGGTGTCTCGACCATACCGGACACAGTTACGAATAAGGAGTTGCCCATGCGGACAGGAGTCCTCGCCAAATACCGAGAATTTCTGCCCATTACCGATAAGACCCCGCTCATCACCATGAACGAGGGCGATACGCCCCTCATTCGTTCCCACAACCTGGCCCGCGAGCTGGGTGTGCAAGGCGAACTCTGGCTGAAGTACGAGGGAGCGAATCCCACCGGATCGTTCAAGGACAGAGGGATGGTTATGGCGGTGGCCAAGGCCTTGGAAGAGGGCTCACAGGCGATAATGTGTGCCTCCACCGGCAACACATCCGCGGCCGCGGCCGCGTTTGCGGCGCGAGTGGGGATCACAGCCATCGTCCTGGTGCCATCGGGAGGGATCGCGCTGGGCAAGCTGGCCCAGGCTCTGATCTACGGGGCAAGAGTTTTGGCCATCGAAGGCAACTTCGACCAGGCCCTGGAAATCGTCCGGGACTTGACGGCACGCTATCCTGTAACGCTTGTCAATTCCCTCAACCCGTACCGCATCGAAGGACAGACGACGGCCGCGTACGAAATCTGCGACGCACTGGGCCGCGCGCCCGACTACTGTGTCCTCCCCGTCGGCAACGCCGGCAACATCACCGCCTATTGGGAAGGGTTCAAGCGATACTTTGCTGCCGGCCGCGTCCGCAACAAGCCGCGCATGTTCGGTTTTGAAGCAGAAGGGGCCGCGGCCATCGTGCGCGGTAAGCCGATTGAAAATCCGCAGACCGTTGCCACGGCCATCAAGATCGGCAACCCGGCCAGTTGGGAACGGGCTGTCGCTGCGCGCAACGAATCGGAGGGGCTGATCGACTCCGTCACAGACGAAGAGATACTCGATGCCTATCGCCTCGTTGCCCGCACCGAGGGAATATTCTGTGAGCCGGCCTCGGCAGCCTCCATCGCCGGTCTGCGGAAAGCAATGTCCAGAGGATGGGCCGACCCAACGGCTGTCTTTGTTTGCATCCTGACCGGCCACGGTCTGAAAGACCCCGACAACGCCATTCAACAAGCACCCAACCTGACCAACGTCGCCGCAGATATCGGCGCCGTGGAAGACGTTTTGGGGTGGAAAGCATAGAGTGCGACCTTAGCCGGTATGGCAAAACGAAACGATAACGGCAAAACCAACATGATCGTGATGAAGTTCGGCGGCACCTCGATGGGAGATGTCGCCAGAATTCGTCAGGCAGCGGAAATCGTGCGGGGCACCGGCTTGCCAACCGGGGGCAAGGTCGTTGTTCTGTCGGCCATGAGCGGCGTGACCAACGCACTGATTTCCGCCGCACACGCCGCGGAACAGGGTAATACCGCAGAGTCTCTCCGGCTGGTGGAAGAGATAGTGGAAAAGCACCGCCGAACGGCAAGCGAACTTGTCCCCCAAGCGGCCGGCGAGATCATGACTTATGTACAGCGTAAGATGGACCGGGTAGCCCGCCTATGCGAAAGCATTGCTGTCCTGGGCGAGCTTACCCCCCGCGCGCTGGATATGATCTCCTCCATGGGCGAGCGGTTTAGCGTTCGTCTCGTAGCTGCCGCTTTGCAACAAATTGGCTGTGCGGCCCAGCCTATCGAAGCTGCCGAGTTGATTGTCACGAACGATCAGTTTGGTTCCGCAGTCCCGCTCATGGAACAATCACAAGCTAGAATCCGCGAATGCCTTCTCCCTCTCGTTCAACAGGGCATCATCCCCGTTGTCACCGGGTTCATGGGGGCGACGACCACCGGCATCGTGACGACACTGGGCCGCGGGGGGAGCGATTATTCCGCCGCCATCCTGGGGAACTGTCTGGATGCCGACGAAGTGCAGATTTGGACCGACGTGGATGGCGTGATGACCGCGGATCCGCGCGTTGTACCCACGGCCCGCACCCTTCCGGTGCTTTCGTACACGGAGGCCGCGGAACTTTCCTATTTTGGGGCCAAGGTGTTGCATCCCAAGACGATTTTGCCCGTGGTAGAGAAAAGCATTCCCTTGCGGATTGCGAACACATTTCACCCTACGCATCCCGGCACCTTAATTGTTGAAAAACCGCAGAAAACGGGCAAGGGCGTAAAGGCAATCGCCAGCATCAAAGGGGTAAGCCTGCTAACCGTGCAGGGCAAGGGAATGATGGGGGTTCCCGGTGTCGCTGCTCGCGTCTTCTCCGCCGTCGCTCGTGAGAAAGTCAGTGTGCTGATGATTTCGCAGTCCTCTTCCGAGCAAAATATCTGCTTTGTCGTCGAAGAACCGCACAGCCAACAATTGGTACAGCTTCTGGAAGCGGACTTTCGCGAAGAACTCCTCTTCCAGCACATCGACCGCATCTGGGCGCAAGACGGGGTGGTCGTCATCGCCGTTGTGGGCGCAGGAATGCGCGGCACGCCGGGGATCGCGGCAAAACTGTTCGGCGCGCTGGGCAAACCGGGCATCAACGTGCTCTCGATTGCCCAGGGATCGTCGGAATACAACCTCTCCCTGGCCGTAGATGCGCGGGATGCTGACGACGCCGTCCGTCACATCCACCAGGAATTTAGGTTGGACTCAACTCAGTGACGGTGGATATCGAGCAAATCACCTAGCAGGGCGTAGCCGGTAGCCGTACGTCCGGCCCCGGGGCCCACCAGCGTAACGCCGCCCAGCGTGTCCGTGTCGAAAGTAACTGCATTGATCGGGCCGCCTATACCGGCCAGCGGGTCCGAGAGGGGCAGCCGCTCCGGTTGTACGCGGGCCACGAAGCGTTCACCCTCCCAGCGCCCGCTGCCGATGAGCTTCCAGCGCTCGCCGGCGGCATTGGCTGTGGCAACGGCTTCCTGGGTAATACCGGTGATGCCCTCCCGCTCTACGTCGGACACGCGGAGGTCAGTGCCCAGCAACACGTTCGCCAGGATGACCACTTTGCCGGCAGCGTCCCAGCCCTCTACGTCGGCGTCCGGGACGGCCTCGGCGTATCCCAGCTCCTGGGCCTGCCGCAGGGCCTCGGTGTAAGATTGCCCCGCTTCCATTTGCGTGAGAATGTAATTCGTGGTGCCGTTGAGGATTCCTCTAAACCCGTGAATCGTGGCCCCGGCCAAGTCGTTCTGGGCCAGGCGAAGGGCCGGCGTGCCACTCATCACCGTCCCTTCGAAGCGAAACTGGACGCCGTGAGCGGCAGCAAGTTCCACCAACTCGCGATAGGCCAGGACAAGGGGGCCTTTGTTTGTGGTGACGACATGCTTGCCGGCCTCGAAGGCTGCACGGCAATGGGCGAGGGCCGGCTCGCCGGTCTGCACATCGGTGTAGGTGACCTCGACAATGGCGTTGGCGTTCGTATCGCGGATCGTTTGCAAGCTGTCCCAGCCCTTCGTGGAAGCAGGGTATTCGTCCACGCGACCGGTGCGCTGTACTATTTCCAGCAATTGGGCCAGGTCGAGGCCGTCCGGGTCGTACACGGCCCCCTTTAGCATGTCGGAAACGGCGACCGCTTGCCATTCGAAACCGAAGCGATCCCGCAAAACATCTTCTTTCTTGAGCAACAGTTCTGCCAGCCCCTGTCCAACTGTCCCGAAACCGATAAATGCTAAACGAAACATGAAGTCCTCCTCATAAACTTTCACGGTGCTTTGATATTCTCATCATCAAACCGGCCAGCAGCGCAGTACGGGGGACAAAGCTGCTGATTTCCAGGTACTCATCGGGGCTGTGAGCACGGCCACCGATGGGGCCCAGGCCATCGAGCACGGGCGCGCCGGCTGCGGCGGCAAAGTTCCCGTCGGAGCCGCCGCCGGTGGAGGTATCGTGCAGCTCGAAGCCGAGATCGCGTGCGACGTCCTGGGCCAGGGCCACGAGTGAGCGCGTTCCCGGTCGCAGGGGCATGGCCGGCATGTCCACGCCCCCTTCCACCTCGATGGTTGTGCCGGCAACGTGCCGGCCGGGGCCGGCAAAGGCGCTGATCGTGCGTTGCACCTCGGCTGCGTCCTCGTCGTTCACGGCGCGCACGTCCACTTTGAGTTCGGCCCTGTCGGGAACGGCGTTGTACCGCGTGCCACCGCTGATGACCCCGGTATTGATCGTCACCCCCGGTCGCAAACCGTTCAGTTCGTGCAGGGCGACGATCAGGTGCGCCATTTCCAGGATTGCGTTGGCTCCCTTCTCCGGCTCCACACCGGCATGGGCCGATTTGCCATGGACGGTGACGACGTAGCGAGCGGTTGCCTTGCGGGCACTGACGATGTCGCCGTTGGCACGGGCCGCTTCCATGACCAGCACGGCGTCGCTTTCGCGGGCCAGCTTTGTGGTCAGGTGATGGGAGACCGGAGAGCCGATCTCCTCTTCGCTGTTCGTCCACAGCATGATCTCCGCAAAATTGTCGAAGCCGATGTGCCGGAGGGCAGCCACCGCATAGAGGGCCACGAGCAACCCCCCCTTGATGTCGCACGTGCCCGGCCCAATGGCTCGATCACCGTCAATGCGCAAGGGCCGTTCGGCCACTGTGCCGGCGGGGTAAACGGTATCCAGATGGGCGATGATCAGCACCCGGCCGGTGCCGGCGCCTCTCCAGCTCCCCAGCAATAAATCGCCGAATTCTTCCTGGGGATAGCGTGTGACCTCTGCATCCATCGCTTCCAGGCGAGCAGCTACCCACCGGCCTGCTTGGTCCACTCCCGCCTTGTCATAGGTTCCGCACTCTACGTTGACCAGTTCTGTCAGGTCCTTTAGGAAACCTTCCTGTTGTTGCGAGAGAAATGACGTGATCGCAGACAGGTATTCTTGCATGGGTTATTCGAGTCCTTTCGAGCCTTTGAGTCTTCGTGGTGAAATTTTCTCGCTCAAATTATAAAGCGTCCGTTGGAAAAGTGGCAACGTGACGTTGGCAAATTTTTCGAGCTCGTTTGGGGATTATATACCGAAAGCGGGTTATCGGCAAGCGGTCGCAAATGAGGGGGGTGTGCGTCAAAGCCAAAGGGGCGCTTGACAAATTGTGCAAGATACAGTAAGCTTTAGACTATTCTGGAGGCCTAGGTTCAAGCAATTCCCCAGGGTACACAAGAGGGAGGATCGCAAAATGAAAGATATGGTTCCCGACCAGGTGTACAGCGCGGCAGAAGTCGCTGAGTACCTTAAGTGTTCACCCCGTCTCGTCTATCGCATGGCTGCCAGCGGCAAGCTACCCAGTTTTCCACTAGGCCGGCTACGACGGTTTCGGGGCAGAGATATTCTGAGATTTGTTGAGGGCCGGACGGGCGGCGAGATGCGTGGTTTTACTTCTGTGGGTGCGGATTCATCTTCGCCGCCAGCCATTCGGTCTGACCAGCTCTATACCGTGGAAGAGGTCGCAAAGCTGCTGCGGGTAGATGTTGCGGACGTGATGGCCAACACCAAAACAGGGGAGCTGCCCGGTTTCCGGGTGGGCATGGCTTGGCGGTATTGGGGACATGATCTTCTCCGTCTCGGACGTACAGAATCACCCCAGCCGGAACCGAAGAGTGCGCCGGATGACACCCCTGACGCAGGATAGCATGCCGCGCAACTTGCAAAGGGGGAAACCTGGGGCCGTGAAACTGACACACCTGGATGAACAGGGCCGGGCCCGCATGGTTGACGTCGGCGCTAAACCAGACACAGAACGTGTGGCCCTTGCCGGCGGCGAAATCCGCATGAAGCCGGCGACCCTCGCCTTGATCCGGGCCGGCGAAATGAAGAAAGGCGACGTTCTGACTACGGCACAACTGGCAGGAATTATGGCCGCAAAGCAGACCGCCGCGCTGATTCCCCTCTGTCATCCGCTGGCCATTACGCACGTGGATGTTCAATTCCGGGTTCCCGAAGAACCCGATCAGGATTTACCCGATCCCAGCGTAATTGAGATCCAAGCCACTGTGCGAACCACAGGGAAAACCGGTGTAGAAATGGAAGCGTTGACCGCTGCCAGCGTGGCCGCTCTCACAATTTACGATATGGCCAAGGCTGTAGATCGGGCCATGCAGATCGGGAGAATCCGCCTCATGGAAAAACATGGTGGCAGAAGCGGTGACGTTGTATTGGAAGACGGTGACTGGAGCAACTTCCCATGATCACGGGTGGCAAACGATGACCTGGTTGGATGTCGTTATTCTGTTTGCGATTCTGGGTTTCATGGGACTTGGCTTCGCCCAGGGCCTTATCCGGCGCTTGATAGACTTGCTCTCTTTGTATCTCGGCCTTGTCGTAACATCGTTCTATGAACCGCAGGTGTCGCGCCGTGTAACAGCCGTGCTTGGACCGTCAGACACGCCCGGACGCGAGGTTTTCCTTTTCCTTTTCCTGCTGATGGCCGTTGTGGTTGCCGTCAACGTGATGGGATATCTGGGATACCGAAATACCGCACTCCCTTTTTCTGGCACGATTGACCGGGGTGGCGGATTAATTGTCGGTCTCGTTACCGGGCTTGTGTGGGTGCTAATTGCCATCATCTTGGTACATTTTCTCATCCAGACACCTTGGCCTACGTATGACAACATCCGGCAATTCTTTGCGACGGCGTGGGATCATTCCCTCCTGATTCCCACATTCGCAAACGGGGTTTCCCTGATGGGAAAAGCAATCTCTCCCTGGTTGCCGGCCGGTCTCCCGGTAGTCTTCGCCCTTCAATAGTCTATGCGCAGCCCCATAAGCGACGACAAGACTCTCCTCTCCCTTGAGTTTCCGCGTGTCCTGAATCGGCTGGCCGAACACACGCTGTTCTCTGCGGGCCGCGAATTGGCGCTAACGCTGGAACCTTCCTCGGACACGGAGACAGTGGCCCGCCGACAAGCGGAAACGAGCGAAGCGCGCTGGCTCCTCTCTGCCCATCCCAGCGCCCGCATTGGCGGCATACGTGACGTGCGCCCGGCCGTTGAAAATGCACGCCTGGCCGCAGTACTCATGCCGCAAGCCCTCCTCGATATCCGCTACACCCTGGAAGCCGCCGGGCGGCTCCAGAAAGTGTTGCTGCGCGTGCATCTTGACTGTCCCCGCCTGGTCAGTGTGGCAGAAGGCATCGCCCCTTCTCAGACAGTGATAGACGAAATCGCTCGATGCCTGGACGATCAGGGAGCGGTACTGGACAGGGCCTCACCCAAGCTGGCAGAAATCCGCGCCAAGCTGCCCCGTTCTCGCGAAAGACTGCGCACAAAGTTGGAACACCTGATTCGTGCGCCACAAAACGCCCCCTATTTACAGGAGACCCTCATTACACAAAGAGCCGGACGGTACGTAATCCCGCTCAAAGCAGAACACAAGGGCCGTATCCGGGGCATCGTGCATGACCAGTCGGCCAGCGGCGCTACCCTTTTCATCGAACCGCTAGCCGTGCTGGAACTCAACAACGCTTGTCGCCAGTTGGAATTGGCTGAACAACGTGAAATCGAGCGCATCCTGCGTTCTCTCTCGTCTCTGGTCGACGGGCATGGTGATCAAATCGTCCAAACGGTAGAAGCTCTGGCCAGACTCGATTTGGCTTTTGCCAAAGCAGAGTATGCCGAAACACTGCACGCTGTCTCGCCCGATATTGTCGAACCTTCCTGTTTCGATTTACGCCAGGCTCGCCACCCCCTCTTGGATGCGGAGTCGGTTGTGCCCATCGACGTGCGCGCCGGCGAGGATTTTTCAATTCTGGTCATCACCGGCCCAAACACAGGGGGCAAGACTGTCACGCTGAAGACCGTCGGACTGCTGTCGCTTATGACACAAGCCGGCTTGCACATTCCGGCAGAGGAAGGTTCACGGCAAGCCCTTTTTTCCCACATCTACGCGGACATTGGCGATGAGCAATCCATCGAGCAGAGTCTCTCCACGTTCTCCGGGCACATGCGTAACATCGTACACATTCTGGCCCATGCCAATGTACGCTCGCTGGTGTTGCTCGACGAATTGGGAGCCGGCACGGACCCGGTCGAGGGTGCGGCCCTGGCCCGTGCGTTGCTCAATCACCTGCTCGAGCGCAAGATAACGTGCCTGGTGGCCACGCATTATTCGGAGTTGAAGGCATTCGCCCAGGTCACACCCGGCGTGACCAACGCCTCGCTGGAGTTTGACCTGGAGACCCTGTCCCCCACCTACCGCTTGACCATCGGTTTGCCGGGACGCAGCAACGCGCTGGCCATCGCGGAGCGGCTGGGACTCGACCGGGAAATCCTGGCCGCCGCCCGCCAGACAATCGCCCCCGAGAGCGTAGAAGTGGACGAAATGGTCTCCGCGATTCAAGAGGCAAAGGATGAAGCGACCGAAGTTTGGCAACAGGCCGAGCAGACTCGCCAGCAGGTCGAAGCGCTTGAGCACGGATGGAAAACTCGCATGGCCGCAATCGAGGCCGAGCGGGCGGAAATCTTGAATCGGGCACGCCGGCAAGCGCAGGACGAGCTGGACGAAGCGCTCCGAAAGATTCGCTCCTTGCAGCGCCAGGCCGAAGCCTTGGGTCGCCCCTTGCCTGCGCTGCAGCAAGTTCATGAAGCGGCAAAAGAGTTGGATAAGGAGTTGCAACCTCACCCCACGCCGGCGTCCCCGCCCCCTGCGCACATCGTTTTGGCCCCAGGTCCCCTGCAAACGGGTGACACCGTATTCGTGGCCAGCCTGAATCGCTCTGCGGAAGTTGTGGCCACCGGCAGCGGAGAGGTCGAAGTGCTGGCCGGCTCCTTCCGGTTGCGTGTGCCGGCCGATGGGGTGACCTTGCAGAGCAAGGCCGGTTCACGTTCAGGAACAAAGCCGTCGAAACCTGTCCAGATGATGCGGGCAAGCCCCGGCGCGGAGCTTGACTTGCGCGGCAATACGGTGGAGGAAGCATTGCCGCTGTTGGACAAGTATCTGGACGACGCGTTTCTTGCCGATTTGCCCACCGTGCGCATCATCCATGGCAAGGGAACCGGTGCGTTGCGCAAAGCTACGCGGGAAAAGCTGGCGTCCCATCCCCTGGTGGCCGACTTTCGACCGGGTGATCGTTACGAAGGTGGAGATGGCGTAACCGTCGCCATGCTCGATACCAAGCCAGAGGGATAGAGGCCGGTCAGTAGGTCAGGTATTCCGGGCGTCCCCGGCATTTCGTGCAGATCGTTTTTTGGGGCCCCTGTTTCGGCCCGCCTATGCTGAAGACACGGCGCGAGCTGATGTAAGCGTCCCCATTCCAGATGGTGCGCAGCGGGGTTTCCAAAACATTGGCGATATCGTGAGCCGGGTTCTGGAGCCAGCAACAGGGTGCAAGCCCGCCGTCCCAGTTGATGGTGCAACTTTCCCAGAGGTCGGCGCAGTTCCACGTATTCTCCATCGTTCCCGCAGAGTACTCGTAATAGCTCTTATTTTCATCTTCTGGGAGCCACTCCTGCACATGCTCCGGGTTACGTGGGTCAATGAACAGAGGGGTCGTGGTGAAACTGTCTGTCCCCAAAGCGGTCACGGTCTCCCGCAGGGAAGAAATCTCATGTGCGTTGTGCTTGTGGATGAGCATGCGCACCAGGATAAAAGGGGAGGAACTGTGCAAACGCCGCTTTGCTTGCACCAGCCGCGCAAGGTTTTCCAGCACGACGGAGAGACGGCCCCTGCGCCGGTATTTTTCATACGTTGCCTGAGAGGCGCCATCTATAGAGACGATAATCTCCGACAGCCCGGACTCGACAAGTTTGTCGGCAAGGGCCTCGTCCATACGGTTCAAATTGCTGCTGATGGAGACGGTAATGCCTTTGTCTGTAGCGTAGCGAATCATGTCGCAGATTTCCGGGTGTAGCAGGGGCTCGCCCCAGTTATAGAGATTCAGATAGTATGCGTACGGGGCAATTTGGTCTATGATGTGCCGGAACTGCTCCATGGTCATCTTTCCTCGCGGTCGCTGGAGCGTCCCCAGGCCGGTCGGGCAAAGCGGACAGCGCAGGTTGCATGCGTTCAGGGTGTCTATGTGAAAGCGGTACGGCATTCCCCACAGATGGTCACGGCGCAGCGCGCGTTCAATCTTGACAACACAGAAATTCGCCAACTTTCGGGGCGTGCTCGCTCGCAAGAACCGCATCGTGTTAAATGCGAATAGCCGCCCGGTTTGCGAAGGCTTGCGGTTTGTCAGGCGCATGATTGTTAACCGCTTCGATCGTGCAATGTTCAGCATAACTTGTTATTCCCTTTTGTAGCCGTTCGTTCCGTTTATAGAAGTACTCTGCAGGATTTGCGGTGTCCGCGATACTCATTACCACCAGGTCCCAAAGACACAAAGGAGTTCTCATTCTTCTTTGTGCCTTGGTGTCTTTGTGGACCAGTCCCTTGCGTGCGGCCAGAGGCCACGGCGCTATGGTAGAGCGGAGTAATTCTACCACGGCGGGATGCTTTTGCCAAATGGAGTAGGGAATCAAAAGACCCCCTGGATGACCAGAGGGTCTTTTGGAAAAAAGCTATCTGCGAAACTTAGTAGTTGAAGCCGTTGTAGGTGAAGAACTGATCTCCAGCAGCAGCCGGGTTGATCTCGTTAACGAGGGCTACGATAGGGCCGGTCGCCGTAATCTGCGCGGAGCCGACGTACGAATTTCCGGTCCACGCGCCACCGGTTTGAATCACCGTCCACGATGCGCCCGCTGCCAGGCTTGTCGTGGTGTCGGCTGTGGGAGCGAAAGCTCCTGCGGAGTTAGGACCATACGTGATGGTAACGTCTACCGCAGACGTACCCACATTCTGTACCTGGATACCGGTATAGTAGCCAGAGTTGTTGGCCATAACCAGTGGTGCGCTAACGTTGTTGGTAGCTGTGGAGGGATCAAAACCTTCGGACGCCGTCCCCACCGCTGAGGAACAAGCCGACAAGCCACCAGGGCAGACCTGGTTGACAATGGCAACCAAAGGTTGCGCGGCAGAGTTGGTTACGGTGGCAGAGCCTACGTACTGGCCGGTCCACTGTCCACCCAGTTGAATGCGGGTACAGGATGCGCCTGCTGCCAGACTATTGCACGTATTGGCAGTGGGCGTAAAGGATCCCGCCGTATTCGCGCTGTAGTTCACAGTAACGTTGGTTGTAGCTGTTCCTACGTTCTGAATCTGGATGCCGGTGTAGTACCCGGAGTTTTTGGCCATGATCAGCGGCATATTCACCGTGGTAGAACCGCCGGTGAAGCCGTTGTAGCCCATCAGCACTTTGAAGCCAGAAGTGTTAATCTGCATGAGGCTGGCCACAACCGGCTGATTACAAGAAACGTTGGCCGAACCAACGAACTTTGTCCCCATGGCGGTATTGGTGGACTGGTCAAAGGTCTGGGCGGCACCGGGCTTAATTGTCTTTGCCTCGGTAGTTGCGGTTCCGGCACTGCCGGGCACATAGCTGACGTTACAGTTGGCATCGGAAGATCCGACATTCTGCACGTTGAACCACGTGTCAAAGCCACTATTCCCGCGCATGACCAGCGGCAGGCTGACATCGGTCGCTCCTGCCGAGAAGCTGTTTGTGGAGGCCCCATACTGTGGGGAATCCCCCAGCAAGTTGGAGATCGCCACAACCGGCTGGTCGGACGAGATCACGACCGAGCCATTGAACGGAGCGGTCGGCGCGATGGGGAAGTAGGTCTTCGAACTGCTGACAGCAATTGTGTCATTGACCGTCGTCGCTACGGTCCCATCCTGGTTGTAATAGACAATAGAGATGTTGGCGGTACCCGTCCCCAGATTTTGGACCTGGAAACCCGAGTTGTACGTGACCGCACTCGCTACGCTGGCTCCCATCACCAGCGCTGCAAGCAGTACGGCTACAAGCAATAGTTTTTTCATCTATTCGACTCTCCTTTGCTAGATAAGGCAACAGTATTTCATTACGGTGTTGAAACCTGCTGACATTTTACCCCAGATACCCTTTGAAGTCAATACCACCTTCGCACTATTTTCATAGCTCTGTCACTGCGAGGGCTTGTTTCGCCTAATCATCCCCTACTACTAATGGGTTACGACGCAAGATTGACGCTGTTAGAAGAGCCGCAACGCGACCAACGCCCACAGCAGGTCGAAGACGATAAGCAGGACGCGCATAAAGATCGCCGCCAGAATCGCGTCGCCGGGAGGCATGTAGGCTGCAAGCAAGAAGCTCATTGTGATCTCGGTGACGCCGAATCCACCCGGCACGACAATCGTGGCCATGCCGGCAATGCCGCTCAGGGCCATCACGCCGATAATGCCCGGCAGCGCGTGCAGCGGAAGCCCCCCCATGTTCGCGACAACGGCGTATAGCATCACGCCCCCCCCTAGCCACACCAACCCGTACAGTCCAAGCCAGTACAACAGGTCACCGTTACCTAACGGCTGCGACGGCGGGGCCACGTGCAAGCGGCGCATCAACCCCTTGACGATAGCCGGTCGAATGAGCAACAGGCCTACCAGTGCGCTAATCACCAACCACAAAGGCTGGATCGTCTCCTTCCCCGCCAGGAAGGGCCAGGTGATCAACCCGATGAATATCGCAGAGAGGATCAATAGGGCGATCTCCATGCCGGCCGCCACCGCCGTCACCCGCTTGCCGATTCCTTCTTGCTCATAGAGCAGGGCCCGCCCGGCGACATGCCACCAGCGCCCCGGCAGCCGTTTGGTCACGTTGGTGCTGATGTATATCTTGAAATGCCTGCGCCACCCGGACAGGCCACTGATCTTGGTAAAGACGACAGACCAGGCAAAGGCCGCAATCAGCAAATCTATGCTATAGAAGGCGAACGAAGTGAATACCCCTCTCCAGCCCAGCCGGCGCACGCTTTCCAAGACGTGCAAGTCCCCGCGATCCCACAGGAGGAAGACATAGAGGATCAAGGCCGCCAACAGGGCCGAGGAGAACAACCAGCCCCTGCGGGACCCTGAAAATTGGCTGCGGACGTACCGGCCCATGCGTGTGACTTGGGACAAATCCAACGCCCTCCCTCTCTTGTAAATAGGACACAGATGACACAGATAAACACGGATAAAAAATCTGTGTC
>CAYWAK010000054.1:0-13431 GCA_964455755.1 uncultured Ardenticatenales bacterium
CTCAAATCTGAATTTCAACCAAACAAGATACACTATCGCAAGCAGAGAGGGACAAAAAGAGAAAGACCGCGACGGGTGGCCCCTACCCGTCGCGGTCTCAGGTATAAACAGTAAGGAGGAGAAAGAGAGGAGGTCTCTTTTGTTCTTACTGTATATATAATAACGCAAAAACATTAGAGCGTCCTGAGAGGATTATGAGAGTTAGATGAGAAGTGGCTTTTCTTTTCAAATTGCCCTCGATGTGCTACAATTGCGGTCAGGATGACAGGCCGTCGAAACGGGATTGGAAAATAGCAGGAGGTCCGTGATGAATAAGGACGTTTTAAGCGAAACCTTGGAGGCCATAGCGCAGGGCGATAGGTACACCAGTTCTCTGCTCCTTTACCGGTTGTCCGGGCTCCCTTCGGAGCAGATGGAGTCGTGGCCCGACTCGTGGCTCGGCCTGGACGAGAAGCAACGCATTCACGTTGTCACGCGCTTGGTAGAACTGGCGGAGGATGATTTTGCCGTTGACTTCAATGCTGTTTTCCGAAAGGCCTTAACCGATCCCGCGCCGGAGGTTCGCAGCCAGGCAATTGATGGCCTGTGGGAAGATGGGGGGTTGGATCTCCTTCCCGTGTTATTGGAAATGGCCACAAAGGATGACTTCCCGATTGTCCGTGCCCGAGCAGCCTCGTCGTTGGGCCGCTATGTTTTTCTGGGAGAAGTCGAAGAGCTGGATGAAAAGACCCTGGCCACCATTGTGGATGCTCTGTTTTCCATTATTGCAGACCAGGGAGAGGCACTGGAAGTGCGCCGGCGAGCCGTGGAAGCTGTGGCGTTTTCCAGTGACCTACGGACACGTGATGTGACCTTGCGGGCCTATCACGATGCGGATGAAAAGATGCAGGTTAGCGCCGTGTTTGCTATGGGACGTAGCGCCGACCCCTATTGGCAGGGTACAGTCGTTTTGGAACTGGAAAACGACGATGCAGAGATTCGCTTCGAGGCTGCACGTGCCGCCGGTGAACTGGAAAGCCCGCTCGCTGTGCCACTTCTTGCCGGCCTCGTAAATGACCCGGACCGCGAAGTTCAGACGATGGCCGTGTGGGCTCTGGGACAAATCGGGGGAGCAGATGCGCGCAAGGTCTTAGACGAGTGTTGCAGGCAAGGCGATGAAGTGCTGCGCGTGGCAGCCGAGGAGGCCCTGGCCGAGCTAGACTTGAGTAGCGGTGAATGGCCCTCGTTGCTATTCTCTTTTGAGTAACCCTGTTGACCGTTTTTGTCAACATTATCCTGCCTGTCTTCATCATGGCCGGTCTCGGCTATCTGCTGGACCGTCTGTTCGTACTCGACGTGCGCACCCTTTCCCGGGTGACTTTCTACCTTCTCAGTCCCTGTCTGGCCTTTTCGTCCCTCTCTACCACCCAATTGCAAGGGCAGGCGCTCTTTCACATCGCCGGCATTGCGGTCCTGATGGTTTTCTTGTTGTGGCCCATTGCTTCATGGATTGCGCGTCTCATGGGCTTGCAGGGAACAGACAAAAGCGCATTCCTGCTCACCGTTCTGTTTGTCAATTCGGGAAACTACGGCCTGCCCCTAAACCTGTTTGCCTTTGGCGAACCGGGGTTGGCGCTGGCCATCATTTTCTTCGCCACCAATTCCTTGCTGACCAACACGTTTGGAGTATACATTGCCGCCCGGGGACATGCCGATTCGCGCGACGCGGTGCGCAAGGTCTTTCAGGTGCCAATCGGCTATGCCGTGCTGGCCGGCCTTTTCATGAACTTGGCCGGCTTGCAAGCGCCCGAACCCATTGCAAAGGCCACAAACCTGATGGGGCAGGCGGCCGTTCCGGTGATGTTGCTTGTCCTGGGCATGCAATTGGGCCGCGCATCCGTCGCTAGCCAGTGGAAGCCGGTCGCCGCAGCGACAGCTTTGCGCCTGGTGGGGGCTATGGCGTTGGTGATTGTCCTGGTCCGCCTGTTTGGCCTCCAGGGGCTGCCGGCAAAGGTGTCCACCGTGCAGGCCAGCATGCCCACCGCCGTGATGACAACCATCCTGGCGACGGAGTTTGACGTGCAGCCAACGTTCGTCACCGGAACCGTGTTCGTTTCTACCCTGGCCAGCATGGTCACGTTGACTTTCTTGCTCCAGTGGCTCATGTAGACAGGCGCTCCCTTTTCCAGGTGTCCGTAAGTTTTCTGCGTTTTGGGTTGCCCTACTTACTCAGAGCGGACACAAAACTCTGACGCACCCCCCCCCGATTTTCGAAAACCTTGACAGCGATAGCTTTCTCTGGTATACTCCATTCCTCTTTGCATGCGGCACTTGGTCAACTTTGTCTCGATGACAGGCTGTTTTCAAAAGTGGAGGTAAACTTAAATGCGACGTCCCTGTTTTGTTGTTACGGGAGCAATATTGACTCTTCTTACGTTGATTGCAACGGCGTGTGGTTCGCCCGCAGCCAAACCAGAGGACACCAACCTAAAGATGGGGCTGCTGCCCATCATGGACGTTCTCCCCTTCCATGTGGCACAGCAGGAAGGATATTTCCAGGAGCAAGGTATCACCGTCGAACTCGTGCCGGTGAAGAGTGCCCAGGAACGGGACACACTCATGCAAACCGGCCAGATTGACGGCGAGCTGACCGACCTGATTTCTATCGGCCTTTTCAACAAGGACAAGCCAACCATCAAAATTGTACGCACGGCCCGCAAGGCGTATCCCGATTCGCCCCAGTTTCGCATTTTGGCCGCTCCGAACTCCAACATCAATTCCGTCGCTGACCTCAAAGGGGTGAAAATCGGAATCTCTCAAAACACGGTCATCGAGTATCTCACAGACCGCTTGCTGGAAGCAGAAGGTGTCTCCCCGGATGACATTGCGATCCAGGAAGTGAGCCAGATACCGGTCCGTTTTGAATTGCTGATGAAGGGGCAAATCAAAGCCGCTACCTTGCCGGACCCGCTGGCCTCCGGGGCTGTGGCCGCCGGCGCGAAAGTGTTGGTGGACGACAGCACCCACACGGAGTTCGCGCAAAGCGTGCTCGCATTCAGCATGAGCACGTTGCAGGCCAAACCGAGCACGGTCAAGAAATTCCTCAAGGCCTGGGAGAAGGCCGCCGCAGCGATCAACGAACATCCCGAAAAGTACCAGGACTTGCTCATCGAAAAAGGCCGCGTCCCGAAATCCATCCAGGGGACATACGCCATGCCGCCCTTCCCAGAAGCCGGCGTGCCGACGGAAGCCCAGTGGCAAGACGTTGTGGATTGGCTGCTCAGCAAGAAGCTGATTGATAATCCGGTTTCCTATGAGAACGCTGTAGACGCCACCTTCCTGCCCTGACCATGATCATCGTGCGCGGTCTCACGTTCGCCTACACAGGCCAGTCGCCCATCTTCGAAAACTTGCACTGGCACGTGGCGCATGGCGAGGCCTGGGCGGTGATCGGCCCTTCGGGGTGTGGCAAGACCACGTTGCTCTACCTGCTCGCCGGCTTGCTGCACCCCACGGAGGGCGAAGTGCTCGTGGATGGACAGCCCTTGCAGCGGCCCCGCCCACGCACCGGCTTGATCCTGCAAGACTACGGGTTGCTCCCTTGGGCGACCGTGGCCCAAAATGCGGCCTTGGGTCTGCGTATGCGCCAGTTCTACGGCCCCGATGGTCGCCACGCCCCACGCACCCACCAGGTCTCGGCCCCCGCCGAAAAGATAGACTTCTGGCTGAAACGGTTGGGCATCGCCCCGGTCCGCGACCACTATCCCGCGCAAATCTCCGGCGGACAGCGCCAACGCACAGCTATCGCCCGCACCCTGGCCATGGACCCCGACCTGTTGCTCATGGACGAACCCTTCTCCTCGATAGACGCACTCACCCGCGAGGAATTGCAAGACCTCACGCTGGCCCTGCGACAGGAAACGGCGTTGACCACGGTTCTGGTTACCCATAGCATCGAGGAAGCGGCCTTCCTGGGCCGGCGCATCCTCGTGTTGCCCAACAGCGCGGGCCAGGAGGCGCAGATTGTCGAGAACCCGCAGGCCGGCGCCCCCGCGTATCGGGGATCCGAGTCCTTCCACGCGGTCTGCGATCTCCTGCGCGAAAGGCTGGCCCCATGAAAGGTCGAGACACTCTGACGGCCGGCGCGGCCATCCTGGTGACGTGGCAGGTGATTTCTTGGCTGTTGAACATGACAATCTTGCCACCGCCCACGGAAGTCTTGCAAGCCTTCTTCATCGCCTTGCCACATGATTTGGGGCGGCACTTCCTGGTCAGCGGGTTTCGGGTGGTTGCCAGTATTCTCCTGGCCGTGGCCACAGCCTGGCCTCTGGGCCTGGCCATCGGTCAAAGCGCTCGCCTGGACCGGCTGCTCTCCCCGGCGATCTACCTGATCTATCCCATTCCCAAGATCGTCTTTTTGCCCCTCGTCCTTCTTTTCCTGGGGATTGGGAATCTTTCCAAGGTATTTATCATTGCCTTCGTCCTCTTCTTCCAAATCCTGGTGGTGGTGCGGGACGCGGCCGGCGGCATCCGACCGGAACTGGTATACTCGGTGCGTTCGTTGGGAGCGGGACGGCGCGCGCTCTTCCGCTTCGTCTATCTGCCGGCATGCCTTCCCGCCGTCCTGACCGCCTTGCGCGTCAGTACCGGAACGGCAGTGGCCGTCCTCTTCTTTGCCGAATCGTTCGCCACCACGTCCGGCCTGGGCTATTACATCATCGTGGAGACGTGGGGGCGGCTGGCCTATCCCGAAATGTATGCTGGCGTGGTGGCCATGGCCCTGCTCGGTTTCATACTCTACGCCGTGCTCGACCAACTGGAAAAGCGGCTCTGCCCGTGGCTGCACCTGACATGACGGAGCAGGAGCCGGAATAGCGTCACGTTCTACGCTCCATGAGGGGCTAACGCCGCGCGCACGTCCATGGCCAGACCGGCGACGAGGAAGTAGACGCGGTCGGCATGGCCGGCCAGTATCTGATTGGCGCGGCCCAGCACATCCCGATAGAGCCGGCCTAGCGGATTGTCCGGCACCAGACCCAGTCCGACCTCGTTACTCACGACGATGAAGGTGTTCCCGGCTTGCCGGTGTGCGGAGAGCAGTCCGCTGACTTCGTCCAAGACGGCCAATTCAGCCTCGGCCAAATCAGCCGATTCGCCCAGGCCCATAAGCACGTTACTTACCAGCAGGGTCAGGCAATCCACCAGCACGACGGCTGCCGGTTCGCCCTGTTCGCCAATTGCCGCTCCCACATGGCGGGCAGCCTCCAATGTGCGCCAACCGGCCGGCCGCTCCTGGCGATGCTTTTCGATGCGCGTGTGCATTTCCTCGTCACCCGCTTCGGCTGTAGCGACGAACAGCACATCGTCGCCCCCCATCTCCAGTGCCAGCCGCTGTGCGAACGCGCTCTTCCCACTTCGTGCCCCGCCCAACACCAAGATCAGCTTCCCCATACGATCTGCTCCAGTCTCTCCATGTTCAGGGCGCCGGCCACCGCGTCCGCCAGCCGACCCAACTCCGAATCGACGGTACGAACAGGAGGTGTTGTCGGCACAGGACGTGCAGCCAGGCTCGCCAACCAGGCCTGCCGGAACGGCGCGTTGGCGAACAGACCATGCACGTAGCAGCCCCACACACGCCCGCCGGCGGCCACAGCCCCGTCGCGCACGGACGCCGGTCTCCCGCTCCGCTGCTCGATCTCCAGCCACGGCTGCGGCGACGGCGTGCGTCCGCTGTGAATTTCGTATCCGGAGACGATCTGGCCGGTGAGGGCGGCCAACCAGCCCGGCCCGCCCAGGCAGCGCGCGCGTACGCGATGGGTCTCCTTCTCCCGGAGGAACACCGACTCTGTGGGCAACAGCCCCAGCCCTTCCGTCTGCGCGTGGCCCCCTTCCACCCGATCGAGGTCGCGGATCGCCTGCCCCATCATCTGGTAGCCGCCGCAGATTCCGACGACGGCCACGCCATCGCCAGCCAGCCGTTGGATTGCGTGCGCCAGGCCCCGCGCGTGCAGCCAGGCCAGGTCGGCGGCCGTGTTCTTGCTGCCGGGCAGAATTACGACATGTGGTCGGCCCAACGCCCAAGCCGACGAGACGTAGCGTAGGCGCACGTCCGGCTCGGCAGCCAGGGGGTCGAAATCGTCGAAGTTGGCAATATGCGGCAGATGAATCACAGCAATGTCCAGGTCACTCGAAAGGGGCTCGCCGCCGTCTGCAACGTCATCCAGGAGGGCCACAGCGTCCTCCTCCGGGATTTGCAAATCGGCGAGGTAAGGGATCACGCCGACCACCGGCACTCTGCCCCGTTCCTCCAGGATGCGTACACCGTCGGCGAACAGGGCCAGGTCCCCCCGGAACTTGTTGACTACCAGGCCGCGCACCAAAGCGCGCTCCTCCGGCGGCAGCAGCCAGAGCGTGCCCAGGAGTTGGGCAAAGATTCCGCCGCGATCCACGTCTCCGACGAGCAGCACCGGAGAGCGGGCCTGGCGGGCGACAGCCATGTTCACGATGTCGTCGTCCCACAAATTCAACTCGGCCGGGCTGCCCGCTCCTTCGATGATCACCAGCTCGTAGGCAGCACGAAGCCGATCGAGCGCTGCCGTGACCACCGGCCAGAGCGCGTCCTTGCGGCGGTAGTAGTCGCCGGCGGGCAACGCTTCCCTGGCCCGTCCCATGACCACGACCTGCGCAAGGGAATCGCCCTCCGGCTTGAGCAGAATCGGGTTCATGTCGGCGGTTGGCTCGATGCCGGCGGCGCGGGCTTGCACTGCCTGGGCACGGCCAATCTCCGCCCCGTCCGCACAAACGGCGGCGTTGTTCGACATGTTTTGGGCCTTGAACGGCGCTACCCGCAGACCACGCCGGGCGAATATGCGGCACAGGGCGGCAACGAGCAAACTTTTCCCCGCCGACGAACTGCTCCCCTGAACCATGAGCACTTTCGTTGTCGTCATACTTGCCTATCCGTCCCCTCCGCACATACAGTAACCGCCAAGGAGCGATGCCATTCGCTCCTTCGTTGATGCCCCGATTCTCAGACCAAATAGACAACCAAGACAAGGACCTCCGCCAACTCGCAGATCGTACCGTAGATGTCACCGGTCAGACCGGGAATGCGGGCCATCGTGAAACGTGCGGTCGCCCAGGTCAGCGTGGCGACCAGTGCGCCGACGAGCAATCCGCGCGTTCCACCGGCAAGCCAGGCCGTGCTGAAGGCCACGACCGTTGCCATCGCCAGGGCGCGCGGGCCGGCGTGGTCTTTCATGGCCCGGCCCAGGCCCTCCGGTCGTGCGTAGGGAAAGGCGACAACGGCGACCGTCATGCCCCAGCGAGCCAGTGCCGGCGCGAGGAACAGTGCCGGGAAAGGGCCATCGAGCGACGAGAGGGCGGCGTACTTCACCAGCAGCAGGGATACGCCGCCGGCCAGCGCAAACGCGCCCACTTGCTCATCGCGCAGGATGCGCAGGCGATCCTCCGGCGTCGCTCCACCAAACAGCCCGTCGCAACTGTCGAGAAAGCCGTCCAGGTGCAATGCGCCGGTCAGGATCACCCACGCAGCCAGCACCAGCGCGGCCACGACGTTTTGCGGCAGTACCTGGCGCAGGCCCGCGTGCAAGGCGGTCAACACCAGCCCCAGCAGCACGCCGATGAACGGGAAATAGCCCACCGCCCCCCCCAGCTCCTCCAGCGTAAAAGGCCGACGAACGAGCGGCGGCACAACCGTCAAGAACTGGAGCGCCGCCAGAAAGTGGTTTGGGATTTTAGATTTTGGTTTTTGGATTTTGGATTGCTCCATGTGCCAGGTGTTGCGTTTGAACGTTGGTGTGTTTCATGCCGTTCATGATTCATCGTTCTGCATTCATCATTCCGCGTTCATCGATTCGCTGTCGCGCTACGCTCCACGCTTCTCCGATACCCCCGCTTCACCAAAGGTGGCCATTTCATCCAGAATCTTGCAGGCGCCCTCGATCAGGGAGAATCCAATGGCCGCACCGGTGCCCTCGCCCAAACGCAAGTCCAAATCAAGTAGCGGCTTCAGTGCGAGCCAATCGAGCATGATGTGATGGCCCTGCTCTTGCGAACGGTGCGCGGCGATGAGGTACGGACGAATCTGCGGGGCCAGCGCGACGGCGATCATCGCTGCGGCCGTGGAGATGAAACCGTCCACGACGAGCGGCCGGCGATGGGCCGCAGCAGCAAGCATGGCTCCGGCCAACCCACCAATCTCGAAGCCGCCCACCTTGGCCAACACGTCCAGTCCATCCGCGGGATCGGGCCGGTTGACCGCCAGCGCTTTCTCGACCACGGCGGCCTTGCGGGCCAGGCCGGCGTCGTCCACGCCGGTGCCGCGACCAACCACGTCCGAAGCGGGCCGACCGGTCAAGGCGCAAGCGATGGCCGCGGAAGGCGTGGTGTTGGCGATGCCCATGTCGCCGGTGCCCAGGATGTCCAGCCCGCGGGACAGCTCGTTCTCCACGACCGATGCGCCGGCTTCGAGCGACTCGATGGCCTGCGAGCGGCTCATCGCCGGCCCAATGGCCATGTTCTCCGTGCCGAAGGCGACCTTTTTATTCACCAGTTCCGGGTGTGGCTCCATCTCGGCGGCAACGCCCATATCCACCACGGTGACTCGCGCACCGACATGCCGCGCCAGCACGTTGATCGCCGCGCCGCCGGCCAGGAAATTGTACACCATCTGTGGCGTGACCTCCTGCGGGTATGCGCTCACCCCTTCAGCCACCACGCCGTGATCGCCGGCCATGGTGACGACGACCTTGTGCGCGATGCGCGGGCGTGGATTGCCGGTGATGCCGGCTACCTGGATGGACAGCGCCTCCAGCCGGCCGAGACTACCCTGCGGCTTAGTCAGCATATCTTGCCGCGTGCGCGCCGCCTCCATCGCTTCCTCGTCCAACGGACCAATTTGTGAAATGAGTTGTTGCAAGGTCATTGCTTTCTCCTCCATTTTGATGATTCGGAATGATCGGTTTTTTATCCCTTGCCAATGGCCTCCGCCAGCAGACACGCTCCTTTCGCCAGATTCGGACCGGGCGCGTTGATCCAGATTTCGTCTACGGGAACCACACGGCCCTGTCGTACGGCGCTGATGTCGCGCCAGCCGGGCCGCCGATATACTTGCTCCAGCTTCGGTTCGGCCACGCCGGCCCAGGCCACGACGATGACCTGCGGGTCAGCGGCGGCGACCTCCTCGGCGGTGACGGTACGGCCGGGATTCGCGGGTACGAACGTGCCACCGGCAATCTCCACGAGCTCTGCCACCCAGGACGGGCTGCCCATCGGTGGCTTGGGCCACATTTCCACGTACACGCGTGGGCCAGGCCTACCGGCGGCCTGCCGGCGGAGCGCCTCGAACCCGGCCTGCATATCGGCCACCACGCGGTATGCCGCGTCCTCCGCGCCGGTCAGCCGGCCCAACCAGGCAACGTGCGCATAGATATCGGCCAGGCGCTTTGGATAGAGGCACAATACGTCCAGGCCGGCTTGCAGTAGACCGGACACAGCCTCTGCGCGGAAAGGCACCGAGACGATGACCAAGTCAGGCTCCAGCGCGGCGACTTCGTCCGGCTGCGCAGACCAGGTGGGCGAGAGTTGGGGCCGTTCGCCCACATCCACCAGCCGCGAGCAGTACGCGCTGACGGCGACCAGGCGACGTTCCTGTCCCAGGGCGAACAGGGTGGCCGTCACGCTCGGCTCCAGCGATACGATGCGGGTCAGGTCACTGCGCGACATCAAAATTCAATGCCCGGTTGAGCGTGAACACCCTGGTCGTATGGGTGTTTGACCTTGCGCATTTCGGTGACCAGGTCGGCAAACGCGATCAGCTCGTCCGGCGCGTCCCGCCCGGTGATAATCACGTGGGTGGCCGGCGGGCGGTTGTCACGCAGCCAGGCAATGACCTGGTCAACGTCGAGCCAGCCAAACTGGAAGGCGTAGGTCATCTCGTCCAGGATCACCAGGTCATACGCTCCGCCGGCGATTTTTTCCTGTGCCAGTGTCCACGCCGCCCGCACCTTTTGGGTGGTCACGGCCATGTCTTTCGATTGCCAGGTGAAGCCGTCGCCCATGCTATGCCACTCAATGCCCATCTTTTCCGCTGCAATCACCTCGCCCCAGCGACCGGTCTCCTGCTTGATAAACTGGATCGCGCAAATGTTCCACCCTCGCCCCCATGCTCGCAAAAGGACACCCAGCGCGGCGGTCGTTTTCCCCTTGCCGTGGCCGGTATTGACGATGACCAGGCCCTGCCGCGTGCTTGTACTCGACATTAGATTGCTCCTCCCATGGTTTTGGATTTGCGATTTTGGATTGTGCGGTGACGTGAAACGTATTGCGTGCCGCGTTTCACGTCTTCACGCTCCCTACTCCCTACTGCACATCGCACAATCCATTGACCGTTGATCGTTGAGAATTCGCATTCTCCTTACTCACCACCGGCATAACCATCGGTGTGTCGTAGAGGGGGTGGGGGGTGACGATGACCGGTATGTTGTAGGCCTCTTCCATCCACGCAGGGGTCAATACGTCGCCGGGTACGCCGGTGGAAAGGAGACGTCCTTTCGCCAGCAAAGCCAGCCGGTCGGCATACAGTGCGGCCTGGTTTACGTCGTGCAGCGTGATAATCACGGTCATGTTATTATGATGGGCCAGTCTGCGTGCCAGGTCCAGCATTTCCGTCTGGTATTTCATGTCCAGGTTGGCCGTCGGCTCGTCCATGAGCAGCACCTGCGGCTCCTGCACCAGCGCGCGGGCCAGGATCACGCGGCGCTGTTCGCCACCGGAGAGGTCGGTGATGCGATGGGTGCGCAGGTCGAGCAGACCGGTCTGGCGCAACACGCGATCCACGACGGCCCGGTCATCCGCAGAGAAAGGCAGCAGCCATCCGCGATGCGGTGTGCGGCCCAAGACGACCGCCTGTTCCACCGTCAGGGGCAAGGAGAGGCCGTTGGTCTGTGGGGCAAGGGCCAGTTGGCGAGCGACGTTCCGGGGCGGCAATTGCCAAACATCTTTGTCGCCCAGCAGCACTGTGCCCTGCCGGGGACGCAGCAGCCGGGCAATCGCGCGCAACAGTGTTGTCTTGCCGGCGCCGTTCGGGCCGATGATCGCCAGCACCAACCCCGATTCTGCCGAGAGGCAAAAATCAGCCAACACGGTCTGGCCGTTGTAGGAACAGGTCAGGTCCTTGATTTCCACGTTGCTCGGCTCAGCCACCGCCCAACTCCCTCTGGCGGGTCTTGAGCAGGTAAAGGAAAAAGGGGCCGCCCAGCAGAGCGGTGACGATGCCGACCGGCAGTTCTACCGGTGCCAGAACCGTGCGCGAAAGGTCGTCGGCCAGCAGCAAGAGCAACGCGCCGAGCAGAGCGCTGGCCGGGATGAGCCGGCGGTGTGCCGAGCCGAACAGCAAGCGCGCGGCGTGCGGGGCGATCAGGCCGACGAAGCCGATGATGCCGCCGGCGGCCACGGCTGCGGCCGTGGTCAGACTGGCCGCGGCCACGATCAGGCTGCGCGTGCGGGTCAGCGGCAGTCCCAGGCTTTGCGCCGTCTCCTCACCAAAGGCGAGCGCGTCCAGGGGGCGCGAGAGAAGCCAAATCGCCACCAGCCCGGCCAGCAGGTAGGGTGCGCTGGCCCAGAGATGAGGCCAACTGCGCCCGCTGAATCCGCCCATCAGCCAGGTGAAAACTTCCAGCAAATCGCGGTCGTTAAGCAACATGAGTAAGGAGACCAGCGCCGAAAGGATCGTGCTCAGGGCCGCGCCGGCGAGCAAGAGGGCCACGACGGGTACCTCGCCGCCCACTTCGGCCACGGCATACACCACGGCCACGGCTAGCAGCGATCCCACGAACGCGGCCAACGGCACCGGGCCGAAGCCTGCTCCGGCGAATGTGAAGCCGGCGGTAATAGCCAGCGTCGCGCCCAGGGCCGCCCCGCCCGAGGCCCCCACCACGAAAGGGTCGGCCAGCGGGTTACGGAAGAGGCCCTGGAAGGCGGCGCCGGCAGCGGCCAGCCCGCTGCCGACGAGTGTGGCCAGCAGGATGCGTGCCATGCGCAAGTCCCAGACGATGGTCACGTCCGCGCGAGTCGCCGAGTTTCCTTGCCGGCCGGCCAGCGCAGCGATCACCCGCCCGGGGGGGATGGTCACCGCTCCCACCCCCAGGCTCAACACCGCTGCGATGGCCAGCAGTGCGGCTAGGCCGGTAATTAGGATTACATAACGTTGTGTTGTCATGGACATACGTTGGCGCTGCTTATTAGAAGTTGAACTTCTTGGCTATCACGCTTCATGCCCCACGCCAAGTGGGTCGGCTACTTCTGTGGGTAGAGCGCGTCGGCGATTGCTTCGACGCCGTCGGCCAGCCTTGGGCCGGGGCGCGAGGCGATGTCGCCGTTGATCAGGTAGATGCGGCCATCTTGGACCGCCTGGATATCGCCCCAACCTGGCCGTGATTTGACCTTTTCAGTGGTCAGGGCTTCGGCGTGACTGTCCGGCCCCAGGATAACGGCCGGATTGCGACTGATCACTTCTTCCGCGCTGACCTGCGGGTATTGCTCCTTCACGTCGGAGAAAATGTTCGCCGCGCCGGCGAGTTCGATCATCTGCCCGGTGAACGTTGTCGGGCCGGCGGTCATCAATGGTTCGTCCCACACTTCCCAGAAGACGGACGGGCGCTGGTCTGCGGGCACGTCTTTCGCCCGCGCTTGCACAGCGGCAATCCGGTCTTTCATCTGCGCTACGACTTTCGTCGCTTCCTCTTCATGCCCGGTCAGTTGCCCTACGAGCAGGATGTTGGCGTACACATCGTCGAACGTCTGCGGATCCAGAGCGACGACCGCAATCTTCGCCTGCTCCAGCGATTCGATGACCGGCTGCTGAATTTTGCCCACAGAGAGAACCAGGTCGGGTTTCAGCGCGACGATTTTTTCCACGCTGATGGTCTTGGCGGAAAAGCCCCCGATCTGCTCGCGTGTCGTGGCTTCCGGGGGATAGTTGCAAAACTGGGTCACACCCACGACCTGATCACCGGCTCCGACCGCGAAGAGTATTTCCGTGTTCGACGGTGCCAGCGAGACGATGCTTTGCGGTTGCGCAGTGAGCGTAACTTCGCGTCCCAGGTTATCGGTAATTGAGAGGGGAAAGGATGCTGCCGGCTTTGCCGGCGCGGGTGTTGCCGGCACCGGCGTTGGTGCGGGTGTCGGAGCGCAGGCGGCCAGTAACGAAATAACCGCCAGGGTCAGGATCGTAGCCAAGAGAGTCTTGTGCCTCATGTACGGTGTTCCTCCTTCGGTGTTGTATTGGACTGTCTTGAAAACAGTAGCCAGATGTCAGTTGAGCAGACGCCGGAATTCCTATTCCGGCACTGCGGTTTCGGTACCTATTTCAGTCCAGGCGATTACAGAAAAATAATTGCCCCACGCGGCTCTCACCGGATTGCCAAATCC
>CAYWAK010000055.1:0-13099 GCA_964455755.1 uncultured Ardenticatenales bacterium
GAAATTCGTGTAATTCGTGGCAGAAAACAGCAAGGCCGGATCAAGACGCCGTTTCTGTGAAAATCTGTGTTATTCTGTGGCTAAAGCAGAAAACGCCAAGGTTCAAATGAGGAAGGACAAATTTAGCAATGGGATCTGAAATAGTAATCAAAGACCTGCGGGTGCAGATCGAAGACAAAGAGATTCTCAAGGGCGTGAACCTGACCGTCCGGCAGGGCGAAATTCACGCCATGATGGGGCCAAACGGATCGGGCAAGAGTACGTTGGCCTACACGCTGATGGGCCATCCGAAGTACACTGTCACCGGTGGCGAAGTTACCCTGGATGGCCAGAACATCCTGGATATGGGGCCGGACGAACGGTCGCGGCTGGGCATCTTCCTGGCTTTCCAATATCCGACAGCGATTCCGGGCGTGAGCGTGGCCAATTTCCTGCGCATGGCAGTCAACGCACACCGCAGCAACGGCGAGCGCAAGATCACACCGATGGCTTTCCGCAAGCTCCTGATCGACAAGATGGCCTTGCTCGAAATGAATAGCTCGTTTGCCGCGCGCTACCTGAACGAGGGCTTCTCCGGCGGAGAAAAGAAACGCGCGGAGATCTTGCAGATGGCCGTGTTGGAGCCGAAGATCGCCATCCTGGACGAGACCGATTCGGGCCTGGACATTGACGCCCTGAAAGTCGTCTCGCAGGGGGTGAACACGCTGGCCGGCCCCAACATGGGCGTGTTGGTCATCACCCACTACCAGCGCATTCTCCGCTACATCAAACCCCACTTCGTACACGTTTTCATGGACGGGCAGATCGTGAAATCGGGCGGGCAGGATCTGGCGAACAAGCTGGAAGCCGAGGGGTACGACTGGATCCGAGAGGAAATCAACGCGTAGGCGACGCTGGTGTGCAATAGGAACCGTCTACGGCTAGAAAGAGACTAAAAAAATGGAACAACCGGCGCTAGGAATTGAACGTTCGGAATACGATGAGAAATACGGGTTTCGGGATCGAGAGGACTATGTCTTTAAGTCACGCAAGGGGCTGGACCGCAAGATCGTCGAAGAGATCTCCTGGATGAAGGGGGAGCCGGACTGGATGCGCGAGTTCCGCCTGCGCGCCCTGGACATCTACTTTCGCAAGCCGATGCCGACCTGGGGGGGCAATCTAAGCGAGCTTGACGTGCAAGACATGTATTACTACATCAAGCCGACCGACCGGCAAAGCCGCTCTTGGGACGACGTGCCCGAAGACATCAAGGAGACCTTCGACCGGCTGGGAATCCCCGAAGCCGAGCGCAAGTTTCTGGCCGGAGCCGGGGCGCAATACGAATCGGAAGCGATCTACCACAACCTGAAGGCGGAATGGGAAAAACAGGGCGTGATCTTCACGGACAGCGATACGGGATTAAAGGAGAACCCGGAGATCTTCCGCGAATACTTCGGCACGGTGATACCGCCGGCGGACAACAAGTTCTCGGCCATGAACAGCGCCGTTTGGAGCGGGGGAAGTTTCGTCTACATCCCGAAGGGTGTGAAGGTTAGCATCCCCTTACAGGCCTACTTCCGGATCAACGCGGAGAACATGGGCCAGTTTGAGCGCACGCTGATCATCGCCGACGAGGGCAGCCAGGTTCACTACGTAGAAGGCTGCACAGCGCCTACCTACTCAACCGACTCGCTGCACTCCGGCGTGATCGAAATTATTGTCAAGAAGGGCGCGCGCGTCCGCTACACCACGATCCAGAACTGGTCTACGAACGTGTTCAACCTGGTCACGCAGCGTGCCGTCGTCCACGAGGACGCGGTCATGGAGTGGGTTGACGGAAATCTGGGATCGAAGCTGACGATGAAGTACCCGTCGGTCTACCTGATGGGCCGGGGCGCGCGGGGCGAAATCCTCTCGCTGGCCTTTGCCGGCCGCGGGCAGCACCAGGACACCGGTGGCAAAGCTGTCCACGGCGCACCCTACACCTCATCGAAGATTACGGCCAAATCGATCAGCAAGGACGGCGGACGGGCCGGCTACCGCGGCCTCGTCAAGGTCTATCCGGGCGCACACGGCGTCAAATCCAACGTGGTCTGCGACGCGCTGATCCTGGACGAACAATCGCGCTCCGACACCTATCCGTACATGGAGATTGACGAAGAAGACGTCTCCATCGGACACGAAGCCAGTGTCAGCAAGGTCAGCGAAGAGCAGCTTTTCTATCTGATGAGTCGCGGCCTTTCGGAAGCCGATGCCACGCTGATGATCGTGGCCGGCTTCATCGAGCCGCTCGTCAAGGAACTGCCGATGGAATACGCCGTAGAAATGAACCGCCTGATCCAGTTGGAGATGGAAGGTTCGGTAGGATAGATGGAGACGAGATGACGACACAAATCAAACAGAAAGAGGGGCCTTCCCCGGCGAGCGAGACGGTTTTTGGCCGAGACACGTTCGAATCTATCGCCACACGTAACGGCGAACCGGACTGGATGCTGGACCGGCGACGGGAGGCCTGGCGACTGTTTCGCGAGACGCCATGGCCCACGTGGCCGCGCACCGACATCGGCAACGTTGCCTGGGAATCGTTTGACGCTACCCGGACGCCAAGCCGGACATGGACTTCAGATAAAGAGCTACCCCTTCCTTTGCAAAACGTCCTGCTACCGGCACACGAGCGTGCCGGCCTGCTGGTTGATTTTCAGGGCAGCGAGGCCCTGGTTGAACTTGACAAGCAAGGGGCACAACAAGGAGTCTATTTTGCCAGCCTGGGCCGGGCCCTGCGCGAAGCCCCCGACCTTGTACGGGAGAACCTCGTGGCCCAAGCGGGGCCGGCGGACGAAGGGAAGTTCGAGGCGCTGGTCAGCGCCTTCTGGAACAGCGGGCTGGTGATCTACGTGCCGGCCAATGTGGAGGTCGCGCTGCCGTTGCAAGTTTTACGTTGGCTGGGGGAACCGGGCACGGCCCTTTTCCCGTACACGATGATCATCGCAGAGCGAAACAGCCGGGTGACGATCACCGAGGAGTACGTTTCCCCTGCCCAGGCCGGGGAAGCGCTGCACGTAGGCACGACGGCAATTTGGCTTGGAGAAGGCGCGCAAGTCACCTACCTGTCCATTCAGAACTGGAACGACCGCACCTACCACTTTGCCACGCAGCGAGCCGCTCTTAGCCGCGACGCTGTGCTCAACTGGACCACGTCGCAGCTCGGTTCGCGGCTCAGCCGGGTGCAAAACGATGTAATCTTGTCCGGGAACGGCTCGACCGCCACGTTGCAGGGCCTCTATTTTCCGGATGGCAAGCAGCACATCGCCCAAAACACCCTGCAACATCATGAAGCGGTGGGCACAACCAGCGATTTGCTTTACAAAGGGGTCCTACTCGATCAATCGCGCTCCGTCTACGAGGGGCTGATCCGTGTGGATCCGGGCGCACAACGCACCGACGCCTACCAGGCCAACCGGAACCTGATGCTCAGCCGCAAGGCGCGGGCCGATTCCATGCCCCAACTGGAGATTGAAGCGAACGACGTCCGCTGCTCGCACGGGGCCACCATTGGCCAGCTCGATGAAAATGAAATGTTTTACCTGATGAGCCGGGGGTTAAATCACGATTTGGCCAAGAAGCTTATTGTCGACGGCTTCTTTTCGGAGGTCTTGGATCGCATTCCGTTGGAGAGCGTCCGGCACCGCCTGCGACAGGCTGTAGAGGAAAAGCTGGGACTGGCAACGTGACCAATTGTCAATTGTTACTGGTCAACGGGCAATGGGTTACGGATTACGCATTTATTTTTCTGCAATCGCCCAACACATTTCACGTTTGAAAAGGAAGTCAACCTGGTATGACACAGCACAAAACATTCGATGCCCGGGCAGTTCACGAACAGTTCCCCATCCTACAGCGTCCGGTTCACGGCCACGAGCTGGTGTACCTGGACAGCGCAGCCAGCTCGCAGAAACCGGAATCGGTCATCGCCGCCCTGGATCGCTATTACCGCGAGACCAACGCCAACGTTCATCGTGGTGTCTACGCCCTCAGCGAAGCGGCAACCGAGGCTTATGAAGGTGGGCGGCGCAAGGTCGCCCGGTTTATCAACGCCAAGAGCTCGCGGGAGGTTATCTTCACCCGCAACACGACCGAGTCGATCAACCTGGTAGCCTATAGCTGGGGCCGCAGCAACTTGCGTCCCGGTGACGAGATTTTGCTGACCATGCTTGAACACCACTCCAATCTGGTTCCCTGGCAACTGATTGGCGAGCAGACCGGTGCAAAATTGCGATTCATCCCCATGACGGAGAACGGGACTTTGGCCCTCGATTCGCTGGACGAACTGCTCACCGAGCGGACACGCCTGGTCGCCTTTACGGCGATGTCGAATGTGCTGGGAACAATTACGCCGGCGAAGGAGATCATACGCCGCGCACACACCGCCGGCGCACTGACGCTGGTGGACGGCGCGCAAAGTGTGCCGCACCTGCGTGTGGATGTGCAAGACCTCGATTGCGACTTTCTCGCTTTCTCCGGGCACAAGATGTGTGGCCCAACCGGGATCGGGGTGCTCTACGGAAAGCGGGCCTTGCTCGAAGAGATGCCCCCTTTCCTCGGCGGGGGTGACATGATCCGCACCGTACACCTGCAGGAATCTACGTGGAACGATCTGCCATGGAAGTTCGAAGCGGGCACACCGGCGATTGCTCAGGGCGTGGGCATGGGTGCCGCCGTTGATTTTCTCTCGGAGCTGGGCATGGATGCGGTGCGCGAACACGAACGAGAGCTAACGGCCTATGCGCTGGAAGCGTTGAGCGAGGTCGAGGGTCTGACCCTGTACGGTCCGCCGGCGGAGCAGCGTGGCGGCGTGGCCAGCTTCAACCTGGCCGGCATTCACCCGCATGACGTGGCCAGCATTCTGGATCGCGAGGGCATTGCCGTGCGTGCCGGTCACCACTGCGCGCAGCCGCTGATGGACTGCTTGGGCGTTCATGCGACCACGCGGGCCAGCTTCTACGTCTACAACACGCGAGAGGATGTGGATCGGCTCGTGAAAGCGCTGTACATTACCAAGCAAGTCTTTGACTTTTGAGGCCGGTTCTGCTACAATGTTTTCCTGGAGCAATCAGATCGAGGACGCACCGCGTTGGAAGAACTGGTGACGGTAGCGGCGCTGGCTGAAAACGTCCGGGTATTTCTGGATTCGTTGGCCCAATTCGAGGAATAGCTGGAACAGAGGAAAAGGATATTCATGGACGACCTGTATCGCGAATATATCGTTGATCACTACCGCAATCCGAGAAACTTCGGCAAGTTGGATAGCCCGGACATTACGTATGCCGAAGATAACCCCGTTTGTGGCGATCACATTCAAATTGATATGATGGTAGACGACGACCGGATCACAGACGTGCGTTTCAGTGGCCACGGCTGTGCCATCAGCCAGGCCTCGACTTCCATGTTGACGGAAGAGCTGGTCGGCATGACGCTGGAAGATGCCAAACAGATCAGCAAAGAGGACATTCTGGAGATGTTGGGAATCAAATTGGGCCCGGTGCGTGTAAAGTGTGCCTTGCTGTCGCTCAAGGTCTTGAAGGCCGGCCTGTACGGACTGCACGGCCCGGACGCCGCAGACGATGACGAAGAAAACGGCGAAGATTTCTTTTGATAGAGACAGAACAATTATCAACGATCAATGACAACGGGAGTAACATGATGGCAGAATACACAACCGTAGCACGTTTGTCGGAAATTGAAGAGGGCCACACCCAAGTCGTCGAGGTGAACGGGACACGGCTGGCCCTGTGTCACGTGGCCGGCGGCAGCGTGTACGTCATAGACGATCGCTGCACCCACGACGGCGCGCCGCTCGATCAGGGCGAGCTGGACGGCTACGCCATTGAGTGCCCCCGTCACGGAGCCCGCTTCGACGTGCGCGACGGTCATGTGATCGCCCTGCCGGCGCTCGTTCCGGTTGACACGTACGAAGTCATTGTAGACGGGGACGACATCAAAGTGCGAGTGGAATAGGGAGTGTATCTCCTAGCATGAACAACGACCGGTCTCTCCGGTTATGCAATACGTAAGTTTTGCAGAGGACAAGGAGTCTAGATAAGCATGAATGAGAGAGAAGAAGACCTGCGCACAGCCTTGCGGGAGGTGGTAGACCCAGAAATTCGTCTCGATGTCGTATCTCTGGGACTGATCAAATCCATTGAGTTCGGCGAGGCACAGACCGAAGTCAAGATGTTGTTGACGACCCCTTTTTGCCCCTACGCGCCATACATGATCCAACAGGTGAAAGAGGTCGTGGAACGGGAAGTGCCCGAGGTTCCGGCACACGTGGAACTGCTGCCAGACCCGTGGAGCCCGGAGTTGATGGAAGACCCCAGCCTGCTCGGTTTTGGCGCCGGCATGATGGGCATGGAATGGTAATGAGCAAGGCCGCAACCTGGCCGGCAATGGCTGCGCATTGGGTGCTAAATGAAAGCGTACAGAGCGTTATGAACCGGTGTATATGTCTTAAGCGGGAATGATAGCCATCCCGCCGTGACCGGTTTCACTTTGTTGTGACCCCAGAACCCCGGACAGCTATCATTCCCGCAAATCCACAAAGGATGTGCTTTCTATGCACGCGCGGGGGTGTGATCAGGGCTTATCCCGACGCTGTCCGCAGGGTTCTTTCTTTTTGCCAAACAGAATCATAGAATAATTGTTGATAGGAGGAGGACAACCAATGGCAACAGTTTTTGTACCTACACCATTACGACGTCTGACAAACGGACAATCGAAGATTCAAGCGAGTGCCGGCAACGTAGCCGAGCTGCTCGATGTGCTGGAACAGGACTATCCCGGTATGCGTGCCCGCCTGGTGGATGAAACCGGCGAAGTCAAACGCTTCATCAATCTCTTTGTCAACGGGGAAGACTTCCGCACGCTGCAAGGAGCGGACACGCCGATCCAACCGGGCGACGAAGTCTCGATTATTCCGGCGATGGCCGGCGGGCAGGTCTTGGCCGAAACAAAGGTGGATCAGCAGCTCGACTTGAAGGGAGAAGTATGCCCGTTTACCTTCGTGAAATCGAAGTTGGCCATCGAATTGATGGCCCCCGGGCAAATGCTGCAAGTGACCGTAGATAACAGCGAATCGGCACACAACGTTCCGCGCAGTCTCACCAACGAAGGACATAGCGTTTTGAGCGTGGAGAAGGTGAACGATACCGACTGGCACATTACCGTGCAAAAAAAGGCATAACGATTGGAGAGAGATATGTTTGGGTTTACGAACGAGCAAATCTACCGCTATAGCCGGCACATCATCTTGCCGGATGTTGGCGGCGCCGGGCAGCGCAAGCTGCTCGATTCCAGCGTCCTACTGATTGGAGCCGGCGGCCTCGGTTCGCCGGCAGCCATGTATTTGGCCGCAGCCGGCGTGGGCAAGCTGGGCATTGTGGATTTCGACGTTGTGGACTTTTCTAACCTGCAACGCCAACTGCTGCACGGCACCGAAGACGTCGGCCGACCCAAAATCGAATCGGCCATCGAAACGTTGCGCGGCATCAATCCCGACATCGAAGTGCGCGGGTACGACACAGCCCTGACCTCGGCCAACATCATGGAAATCATCGAGCCGTACGACATCGTGCTCAACGGCTCCGACAACTTCCCGACCCGCTACCTGGTCAACGACGCCTGCGTATTCGCCGGCAAACCGCTGGTGGATGGCAGCATCTTCATGTTTGAGGGACAAGCCACAGTCTTTAAAGCGGACGAAGGCCCCTGCTACCGCTGTCTATATCCAACGCCGCCGCCGCCCGGCGAGGTGCCCAGTTGCCAGGAAGCCGGCGTGCTCGGCGTGTTGCCCGGCATCGTCGGCAGCATCCAGGCCATCGAAACGATCAAGCTGCTCCTCGGCATCGGTGAGCCGCTCATCGGACGGCTCTTGCTATTCGACGCCCTTTCGATGGAATTTCGCACCATGCGTTTCCGCAAGAAGCCTGATTGCCCGGTCTGTGGCGAGCACCCCACGATCACCGAGCTGATTGACTACGAACAGTTCTGCGGCGCTCCGTTCCCGCAGACGGAAGAAGCAGAAATTTCCGCAGCCGGCAACGGGCGCGAACGGGAGAAGGTGACAGCCTGATGACGAAGGTGGCGACCAGGATTCCGGAGTGGGTGGAAAAAGCGCGTCAGCGCAAGAACGGGCACGGCGTGCCCCCGGTCGTGCGCTATCCCGAGCTGGTGTTGGACAGGGTGGGCAATACGCCCCTGTTGCGTCTGTCCCGGCTAACCACTGAATTGCCACCGGGCGTTGAGATCTATGCCAAAGCGGAGTGGTTCAATCCGGGCGGTTCAGTCAAGGACCGCCCGGCCCAACACATCATCGCGGCGGCGGAGGCCAGCGGCGAGCTGACCCCCGACAAAATCCTGATTGACTCGACATCGGGCAACACCGGCATCGCCTATGCCTGGATCGGCGCGCTGAAGGGCTACCGCGTCAAGCTGGTCATGCCGGCCAACGTCAGCGCCGAACGGGTCAAAATTCTGCGTGCCTACGGCGCCGACCTGCATTTCTCCGACCCGCTGGAAGGTTCCGACGGCGCGATTCGCGAAGTCCACAAGCTCGTCGAAAGCGACCCGGACCTGTATTTCTTCGCCGATCAATACAACAACCCGGAAAACTGGCACGCCCACTACTACCATACCGGCCCCGAAATCTGGGAACAAACCGATGGGCGGGTAACCCATTTTGTTGCCGGCGTGGGCACTTCCGGTACGCTGATGGGTACCGGCAGATTCCTGAAGGAACAAAACCCGGACATTCAGGTGATTGCCGTCGAGCCGGCAGACGAGTTGGAGGTCGTGGAAGGGCTTAAGCACATCGAGACAGCCATCGTCCCCGGCATCTACGACCCGCGCGTCCTGGAGCGTACTGAATACGTTTCTGCCGATGCCTCCTATCGCATGGCACAGAAGTTGGCCCGTGAGGAAGGGCTCTTCGCCGGTTTCTCGGCCGGCGCGGCCCTGCACGTGACCATTCGCGTTGCGATGGAACTTGGGCATGGCGTCTTCGTCACCGTCTTTCCCGACAGCGGTGAAAAATATCTGAGCCTGCGCTCGTGGGATTAGCGGCCTGTCGCTGAACCGGTCGAGGCCGCAACCAAGCAGCGTTCTCCGTACCACAAAGTCACCAGGACACAAAGCGAATAGGCAAACGGTTTCGTTGCCAACTCACTGACTGCTGATGGCAACCTCTACGCGGAAGCTCAGCGGCGAATGACATGCGCGGCCGTGGCCTTGAAGGCGGCAACAACCTCGCGCCCTTCCACCAGACCCAGGCCTTGCACCGACCGTGGCGTGATCATAGCCACGATGGGAAATCCACAATCAACTGTCACATGAAACATCCGTCCCTGCGGCACGACCCGGCTGACTCGCCCGCGAAAGCGATTGCGCGCGCTGCTTGGCATGAGCGGCACTTCTCCCGGCGTCAACGTCACATCTTCCGGACGCAAACAGACCAGCACGCCGTCACCTATCTGCCCTTCAACCGGCACCTCCAACATCTGCTCGCCGATCTGCACGGCGGCCAGTCCATCCGCAAAGCCGGCAATCTGTCCGGCGAGAATCGTTTCCACGCCCACAAAGGTTGCCACCGCCTCGTCCGCGGGTGCTGAAAACACCCTCTCCGGCGCATCCAGTTGGCGAATGCGCCCGTCGAGCAAGACGGCGATTCGATCACCTAGCGCCAGAGCTTCGTCCCGGTCATGCGTCACGAAGAGCGTCGTCGTTTGGCTTTTGTCCAGCAGACTCCGCAAATCATCCATCAAGGAAGCCCGGGTCGGTGCGTCTAACGCGCCAAAGGGTTCATCGAGCAACAAAACGTCTGGCTCCAGGACAAGGGCGCGGGCCAAACTCACGCGCTGCGCCTCGCCGCCGGACAAGGTGCGTGCCGGGCGCTTTGCCAAAGCGGCCACGCCGAGTCGCTCCAGGGCACGCATGGCACGTTGAGAAGCCTCGTGGCGAGTAAGGCGCCGAAACCGCAAACCGATGGTCACATTCGCAAGGACGGAAGAATTCAGCAGCAACGGCTCCTGCAAAACCAGCGCAATGCGCCGGCGATACGAGAGTGCGGACGTCGCTACAATTTGGCCGCGGTAGTACAGGCTCCCGTGTTGCGGTTTGAGCAATCCGGCCATCATCTGTAACAACGTGCTCTTTCCGGCACCGTTCGGGCCGATTACCGCCAGAACTTCCCGCTCATGCACATCCAGCGCAGGTACGTCCAATACCAGCCGCGACTCTCTGGTGATCTGCAATTCGCGCAGAGAGAGAATTGGCCCATTCACGCGCGCGTTGCGCTCTGCTGCAGCCATGTCATACACAGCGTTATCAGGTACGAAAGAAAAAGCAGAATCAGGCCCAAGGCCATGGCCATACTAAACTCGCCCTTGCTGGTTTCCAGGACGGTCGCCGTGGTCAATACCCGCGTCTGCCCGACAATGTTCCCGCCCACCATCATGGACGCGCCCACTTCGGATATGACACCGCCGAAACCGGCAATCGCCGCTGCCAGCAGCAGCAAGCGAGCTTCCCACCACAGCACAAGCAGCAATTGCGGTCGCGAGGCCCCCAGCCCGAGCAACTGCAACCGAAGCCGGGGGTCCAGTTGCTGGATGGCAGCCATGCTCACGCCGGCCACAATGGGCGAGGCAATCACCGCCTGAGCGACGACCATAGCTATCGGCGTGTAGATCAGGTGGAGCCGGCCGAGGGGGCCACTTCGCCAGAGCATCAGGGCCACAAACAGGCCCACCACGACCGGCGGCAGGCCCATACCCGTATTGACCAGGCTCACCAGCACACGCCGTCCAGGAAAGCGGCTTAACGCCAGAAAGGTCCCCAACGGAATACCGAGTACCAGGCTGACGATCGTGGCCACTCCAGACACCTGGATAGTGCGCAACGTAATTCCCATGACCACTGGATCACGCTGTACGATCAGCCAGAACGCTTGTTGTAATCCTTCGATAATTGGGTTCATGAATCAGTCGTCAGTCGCCAGATACGCTCGACGCTCCCCGCGCCACACTCCGCGACCTCAGCCGGTCTATTCCTCTTTGCCCGCGTCGGGGAAAAAGAGGGGCTGGCCAAATTGGTCGGTGCCGTACGCGCCGATAATCTCCTGCGTCGCGGCGGATGTCAGATAATCGGCAAAAGCCTTGGCCCCTGCCGCATTTACATCCGGATGTTTATCGGGGTTCACGGCCATCACATGATAGATATTCTTGAGCAGAGGGTCGCCCTCGGAGAGGATTTCCAAATCGAGATTGTCACGCAGGTGCAGGTAGGTGGCTCTGTCGGTGAGTGTATAAGCGCGTTTCTCGGACGCGATTTGTAGCGTCGCGCCCATGCCCTGACCGCTCTGCTGGTACCAGCTTCCCGAAGGGGTAAGGTTTGCCTTCTTCCACAGCGAAAGCTCCTTCTTATTTGTTCCCGAGTCATCCCCGCGCGAAATGAAGAGCGCCCCGGCCTTGGCGATCTTTTGAAGGGCTTCCGCTGCCGAAGCCACACTTCGAATTTGCGCCGGGTCGTCCTTCGGCCCGACAAACACAAAGTCGTTGTGCATGACGAGGCGGCGGTCAACCGCGTCACCAGAATCAACGAGCTTCAATTCCGAAGCGGGGGCGTGCACGAGAAGCACATCGGCATCGCCCCGCTGTCCCATGGCCAACGCCGCTCCGGTGCCAACGGCGATCGTCTTGACAACGTACCCGCTCTTTTGCTCGAAATCGGGCACCAGTACGTCCAACAGGCCAGAATCCTGGGTGCTGGTGGTCGTCGCCAATATCAGGTTCGGATCGGAGGGAACTGTTTTCGCAACCGGGGCAGGTGAGGGACTGCAAGCGGGGATTAACAATAACAATGGAATCAGGAGAAGAAGCAAAAAGGCTTTCGACAGATCAATCGATGGACGTTCCTGCATGGCTTTTCCTCCAATTCTTATGGTTCAATGCGCATCTCGTCACCGGTGTGAGACACCTCGTAGCCGCCCAAGCCCTCCACTTCGTGACGAAATCGACCATCCTGCACCAAATCTAACAAGGGTCTTAGCAACGGGCTTTCATAGTGTTCCTGAGGGATTACCAAATCGTACCGCTCCTGGAAGAGGGGAATGAATTCCAGACCAAACATGCGCGCCGCGGCCAGCAACCCAACCCCGGCATCAGCCCGCCCGCTCTGCACGGCCTCGGCCACCTCTGTATGCGTGCTGACCTCATGGTCATAGCCACGGAGCGCCTCGGTCGGAATCGCTCGCCGGCGCAACTGCTGGTCCAGCCACAGCCGCGTGCCCGACCCACGGTTGCGGTTGACCAGGCGCACACCTGCTCGGGACAGGTCTGCGATTTCCCGAATCTCTAGTGGGTTGCCGGGTGCGACGATCAATCCTTGCTGGCGATGGGCCAACGTGATCAGCACCATCTGCCTGCCGGGGAAAAGATGCCGAACGTAGGGACGGTTAAACTCGTTGCTCTCTGCATCGAGCAAATGACTGCCGGCCAGGTGACCGATCCCCTGCTGCAACGCGATCAGACCGTCCAGGCTCCCCAGTGCGAATGAGAGCATGTCCGGCACCGAACGGTCCTTATGCAATCGCCGGGACAGGAGATCAAGCGCGAGGTCGTGGCTGCCTAGCGCTACCACAGTCTGCTCCTCTGACATGGCCGGCATGACCATAAAATTGATCGCGAATGCCGAGGCCACGGCTTGATAGTACTTTTCCGTAAAGCCCCTGACGGGACGCTCAGAAGCCAGCCGCACCAGACCCACTTCCTCCAACTGTTTGACATGGTGGCGAATCCAGGCCGGATGCCGGCCGAATGCACGACCCAGTTGCGACACCGTAGCCGGCCCGGCCATCAGTTTTTGTAGAATCGGTAAACGGCGGGCATCTGCCATCGCCTTCACCTTTTCAATTGTGCTAACCTGTTCGATCTTGTCCATCTGAACGAGAGCTGCCCCGCCTTGCCTCAAGAGTTACTATAAGCTGGAGTCTGGCGAAAATAAAATTTGTAGTTCGACAAGTTTTTTCCTTGACCACAGATGGCGCAGATTACACAGATTTCCTGGCTGA
>CAYWAK010000056.1:0-6440 GCA_964455755.1 uncultured Ardenticatenales bacterium
GCGCGAGGGAATCGACCCGTAATCACGCGAACGCACGGCAAGCGAACCATAGCTAGATGGACTGGCGCAGTTCCAAGAACTGCGCCAGTTTTCTTATTTGGCGGTAACAGACCGCGACCGCGTGCGTACCGGCGGCATTGCGGCAATCAGGAGCCGGTAATAAACCAGGAAGAGGATTACGGACAAGCTGCCCAGGTAGACAATCTTCATCGCCAGAAACTTCGTGTCGCTGCCTATGGCAAACCCGTGTAGGGTTACCAGGACGTAAACGGCAAAAGTAAAATAATGGAGCTTGCGCCAGGTCTTAGCCCCGATGTAGCGCCGGAAATAAAAACTGACCGTCACCAATAGCGTCAGGTAGAAACCGACCGTGCCCAGTCCGACGGCTACCGGCTGATACGAAGCAGCAAAGGGAATCAAGATATCGGCCAACGAAAAGTTGATGTAATGATCGCCCATCAAGAGCAGGGCATGAAAAGCGCCAAATCCCAGGGCGGCTAACGAAATCTGCTCATGCCAGGCAAAAACGGCCGGGCGCCGTACCGCCCCGTCCAGCACTTTCGTGCTGATCACCAGACCAAGCGCTACAGAGGCCCACAGCAAAAGGTACCCGACGATCCCGGCCGAGCGTGACATATACCAAAACGCTGAAATCCCTTTGCCGTCCTGAGAAACAAGCCCCCACAACGCAGCTTCCCGTACCAGGGCGCTCGGGAGGTGATTCACAAGTTGCTGCGCCCCGTCCATCAATCCGGAGAATGACCGGCTCCCTGACGGTAGGGCAATCAAGCCGGCCAGGATAGCGATGAAGGCAACTAGCCCTCCAAAGAGATTGCCCAACAAAACGACCAAGAGGTTATTTGTGACCTGCTGTGTAGCGCTAGATTCCTGAATCATCGGTGTTCGTTCCTCATTCCTAAAATGTATGGCTCAATTCTTAAGGTGCTTTGGCCACTCCCCTATCAGCTTGGGGTTGCTATTGTTTTACAAAGTCCAAAATTGTGGAAGTCAAGAGTATCTTTCCATCTTCCCTCACGAGCAACCCGGCCACGCGCGGCTGCCGTTCCAGATAGTCCAGCCCCGCCGCCGAGCCGAGCAGAAAAACAACCTTTGTGTAGATCTCGGCGATGGCCACACGGTCGGCGACAATCGTCACGGAGACGAGGTCGCTTTCTGATGGGCGGCCGTTGCGGGGATCCATCAGGTGATGCTGCGGTTGTTCCTCCTTCGTCCAGCAGCGCTTTGTGCGGCTGGAGGTGGCGACGGCGCGGTTATGCACAGCCAACGTGGCAATCTGGCGATCCACATCGAGGGGATCCTCTACGCCAACCGTCCAGGCCAAGTCCCCTGGCGGCGCCCCACAAGCGTAGAGGTCTCCCCCCGCGTTTACCAGACATGGGCCGAGCGTCGCCATCTTATCCATCACCCGGTCCACGGTCCATCCTTTGGCAATGCCGCCCAGGTCCAGGCGTACTCCTTTGGGCAGATAGACCATTGGCTTTGGCCGGCCGCGCCAGATGCGTATCTGGCGGAATCCGCCACCGAGGAAGGCTCCGTCCCCGCCCAATCGACGAGGTGGGGCATGGCCGCCGCCGGAGACGAGCTCGTCGAACGAGCGGTCGTAGCCGGCCTCTTCCATGGCGCTCAGTAGCGTAGGGTCGAAGAGGCCGTTGCTGGCCTCGGCTGCGGACAGGGCTAACTCGACAACTTCGTAGAGCATTTCCGAGACGGGCATTGCGCTGCCCGCCGCGTTGTTCAGCCGGCTAAGCTCGCTGGCATGGTTGAACCGGCTCATGCGCCGCTCGACGGCATGAAAGAACTGTTGGGCAGATTTCAGCGCCTGTTCTCCACGGCTGTCGCTATACAGCCACATGAATACGGTCGTGTTCATAGTCCAGAACGACAGGGTGTGCCAGCGGACGGTCATGGCTACGACCCTCCGGTACTCGATCCGCCCCCGCCACCGCCCCCACCCCGCCGCCGATGAGATTGCCTGGGGGGCGGTGGCGGGGGTGCCGGAATGTCGGGCAGCGGGGCGAATTCCGGCATGGCCGGCAGGTTGGACACGCTGGCCAGAGGCTGAACCGCCGGCAACGTTGCCAGCGTCGGTGCGCCCGTCCCGCTCCCGGGGCCGGCGGGAATGGCAACTGCCAACAAGTCTGGGGGCAGCGTCGGCACAGGCTCCAGCGGCGCCAGTGTTGGAATTCGTGGCAGCACCGGCGCGGGTGCAAGCATTTCCGATACATCGAAAGATGGCATTGTCTGAGCCATCTCCCCGCTGGCCGGTAGGGTCTCCAGAGCGGCCGAAGCCGACTCTGGAGACTGTGCCTGGGTATGGCCGATCCAGGCCCACCCTACGGTGAATAATCCCACGGCCCCCGTAGCCAGTGCAAATCTCGCGCGATCTACTTCCTTGCGTCCCGAGGCCTTCTTCCCTGGCCGTACTCGACGATTGTTCGGGCTTGCGTTCGGGTCGGGAGGCATGAGCGGCTGGCCCGGATGGCGCGGTTTAGTCATGGTCGTGTTCGCCTCCGTTATCGTGGCTTTCGTGATCGTGGTCTCCGCCATGGCTGGAATTTCCCCCACCATTGCCGGTGCTTACGCTCTGACGGTCTCCTCCGCCTCCGCCCTGTGGCTGCATTTGGGCGTAGAATTGCTGGAGTTGGGCATTGGCCTGCTCCAGTTGGGCACGATATGTGGCATCCATTTGTGTCATTTGATCGTAAGCTTCGGTGAGTTTTTGCTTAAGCACTTCCTCTCTCTGTTGGTACTGGGCCTGCAGACCGGCGATCTGGTTTTGATAGGCCGTGTCCTGGCCCTGATATTGGGCCAGCGCGGCTTGTTGCTCTTGCAATTTCGTTTCGGCCTGCTTCAGTTGTTCCTGGTAAGCATTCTCGCGTTCCTGCAACACCTTTTGCGATTCGGCCAGGCGGTCCTGATACGTCTGTTCGCGGTCTGTCATCTGCTGGCGAAGATCGGTCAATTGGTTTTGCAGTTCTACGACCTGCGGGTCAAAGGCTGCCTGGTCTGTAGTGCTGACAGTTCCTGCTGCTCCCGGTGTGCGGTCTCCGAAGAAACCGGCCATAGCTCCGACAACTGTCACCGTGACCACGATGAATGCGGTCAGGGCGCTGGCCATAAGTAAAGCGGTGGTTCGTTGCATGATGGTCTCCTTTTGTTCATAACCTCGCCAATGGCAAACATTGGCGATTCATAGGGCGAAAATGATACGCCTATCTCTGTCGTGTTGCTTTTTCATATCTTGCTCACATTTTAGCAAAGACGCGTTCCCAAATGGTTGCGCTGAGGTTAGGTACCTGTTAAGAGAACGTTACGAGGGGAAAAACGTTACGGGGAATTTTGTGTAGGCATGGTAAGAGCGAGGCATTCTCCCCTACTGCGTTGTACCCTACGGGGAAAGCTGATTTGACCTTCTGCGTAGATACGGGTACAATTGGGGGGACACTCCATCTTTGTCTGGCGTCAGGGGGAATTGGCGCACCAGGTAACACTTGCGGACGACTGGCTGTGGGGGGCAGGCGTACGTCATCGTCCAAACTTCTGCAACAAGCGCATGACCGGTTTCTGTTTGGTGATTTCTATCTTGAAGGAGGAGGGAATCATGTCTGGCGAAGAGAGCAAACTGTTTCTCATTGTCTTGCGTTCAGGGATTGATCAGCCGGGGCAAGTACGCGCCGCGCTCATGTATGCCGCGTTGGCGGCGGCAATGGACCAGGAGGCCGTGGTCTATTGCGTGCAAAATGGCGCCGACGTGATGGTCCAGGGGGCGGCGGCCAAGGAGAACGTGAAGCCGGGTGCGCCAAGCATCGCCCAACGCCTCTCTGAGGCGCTGGAGATGGGTGTGCGCATGGAGGTCTGTGAGCAGACGGCAAATGTGCGGAACATCCGTCGCGAGGATCTGATCCCCGAAGCACGTCTGATCGGCGGAGCGAAACTCATTGATTACGCTATCACCGCGCGTGGCTCGCTGACCTTCTAGCGACGAACACACCCTGCACCACGACGGAAGAGCCATTCACAGCCGGCTGTTGCGACCGGACAAGAAAGGAGGGGATGCGTAGGAGATCAACAACTTGTTGCACCCTGTAGTTTGTGTTGGTCCGTATATCGTCAACGATGTCTATCCAGGGAGGGATAACAGATGGCTACACGAGCCGAACAAGCCAATCAATACATGAAAGACAAGATGGGTTTCACGCCCCGCATGTTCCAGATCATCAACCAAATGGCCCCGGAGGCCGGCGAGACCTTTGCCGATTTCTACGCCACAATCTTTGGTGACGGCAATCTGGACAAGAAAACGAAAGAGTTGATGTTCATGTCCATCGGTGTGTCCTACTTGTCGCCACGCTGTATTATCCACGTGATTCCGGCGATCAATGCCGGCGCAACCGACGGGGAAATATTCGAGGCTGCGGCCGTAGGCATGATCGGGGCAGGTTTTGTCCCGAATGCTCCGGGCATCCCGTATGCTTTTGAATATGCGGCTAAGTGCATGGACATCGCCGCCAAGTACCGTGCCGGCGAGGACTGGGAGTATCTGGCATCACCGAAGTTCGACAGAGGCGTATACTGATCAACCCCCTCTGTTTGTAGGGCGGAACCCATTGGGGCAGACCATCGTGTCTGCCCCAATGGCCCGCTATGGCTGGCTGACGGGAAGAGGGACGGGCGAAAAGGCCCCGTCTTGGTGTCTCGGCACCTATCCAAGAAATCCGCGCACCCGTTCTCGGTCGCGGAACCCGGCCGGGGGACGGGCCCCAGCGCCGGTTTCAGATAGGCGTTTGGTGGTGAGCAATATTGATTGCTTCTGGTGTGTCCGAATTATGAAGAAAGGGAATCGCAATGGTAAATACAAAGCAAGCAATCCTTGATGCTTTTGAGAGAAAATCGGATGCTCCGGTGCCGGCGACGGTGTTCGGTGGCGGCATGTGGACGCTACGGCACTGGGACAGGCAGTTCGGCGAGCTGGTTCAGGACCCGCGCGCGTACGCCGAAACTGTTATCAAGACCAACGACGAGGTGCAAAGCCCGGTTGTCTATCTAGGCTCCGGCTATAACAATTATCTGGCCGCTGCCGTCGGTGGCGCAGTGAAGGAGCGAAAAGCCGGCGCACCTGATCTGGCCGCGCCTATCGTTCGGGAGCACGCCGACGAGTTGGACGACCTGGACGTGACTGCAATCCGGAACGACCCCGTGATCCAAAACATCTGGGAAGCTACTCGCCTCGTGGCTGCGGCCATCGGTGACGAGATCATTGTGACGACAACAGCATGGGGGCCATTTACCCTGGCCGGCCAGTTGTTCGGTGTGGAAGATTTCATGCGCGCTACGTTCAAACGCAAGAAGGAAGCGCACAAGACCCTGGACTTCGCCACCCGCTTGCTGAAGGAATTCTACCGGCCCCTTGTTGAAGACCACATCATTTCTGTGACCAGCCTGGCCGACCCTACGGCTTCGGGCGATTTGATTTCTCCCCGTACGTTCAAGACCTATTGTCTCCCCTATTTGCAACCGCTCATTCAGGAGTTCAAGGATCAAGGCGCATACACCTGGCTGCACATCTGCGGCGACACGACCGACAAACTGGATCTGATCGCCGATACCGGCGCCGATTGTTTTAGCCTGGATTACAAAGTCAACATTGCTGTGGCCAAAGAATTGGTTGGTGACCGGGTTTGTCTGGCCGGAAACGTCAACCCCGTCTCGGTGCTGGATCGAGGTACGCCAGAGGATGTACGTAAAGCCAGTCTGGAATGCCTGGCCGCCGGCAGCGCCGGAGGTGGGTTCATCCTGACGTCCGGCTGTGACCTGCCGCCGACCGTGCCTTTGGAAAATCTGCAGGCCATGTTGCAGGCAACGGAAGGATGATCGGATCGGGTGTCGCCAGACTCTTTTGACGCAAAGTCCCTTTTGGTGTATAGTTGTCGTTGTTGTCGGGGTATGCCGTCCAACAAGGTGTAACCTGCGGAGCGGGTTATCGTGATACGTGAAACGTAATGGTTGCGTGTTGAGCGACCTTATGCTTCACGTTTTGACTTCACGTGGCGCATGCCATCTATGAAAGATACGAAAGGATTATGGCCAAAGCGAACGTTGACGCCGGCATCTGCAGTTACACGGTGACTGTGAAAGCCACAGCGCTGAACAGCAAAGAGGTGCAGGTTGAGCTTTGCACTGATTGCGAGATGATCACGGCAATGAACGAGGACCTGGCGCACTTGCAGTGGAAGGGCCGGGGGCACAAGGTCTTCTTGCGTATGACCGAATCGGCGGTGTACGAATCGGCGGCGCGACACATCCGCCACTGCGCGTGCATTGTGCCGGCTGCGGTGCTGAAAACGATTGAGGTGGAGACGGGTATGGCCCTGCCCAAGAAGGCCACGATTGAGTTCGAGGAGTGAACGTCGAACGTTTTG
>CAYWAK010000056.1:6540-10384 GCA_964455755.1 uncultured Ardenticatenales bacterium
TTTGGTGGTTGACGCAAGCATTGAGGAAAACGATAAACAATCCCTATAAAGAATTGACCAATTTGGAGCACTTGCCATGACGAATCAGCCAACAGAGAAGAAACACCTGGTAATCTTTCAGCCTTCGGGCAGCCGCGGTTATGTCCCGGACGGCACCCCGCTGCTGGAAGCAGCCCGCGAACTGGGCGTAGCCGTCGAGTCGCCGTGCGGCGGGCGGATGATGTGCTCAAAGTGCCGTGTGCGCATCGAAGAGGGCTTCTTCGAGCGCTTCGGCATCCATTCCAGCATGGAGCACTTGAACCCGGTACTCGAAAAAGAGAAGGAATTCTTCTACGAAAAAGGGATCACCGGCGACAACTTCCGCCAGTCCTGCGTGGCCGAGGTGTATGGCGACGTGGTGGTCTACGTACCGGAGGAGAGCCGCGCCGTCAAGCAAATCGTGCGCAAGTCCGCGCGCGAACTGCACATCGAAATCAAGCCGGCTGTGCACCGCTACTTCGTGGAAATGGTCCCCGCTACCCTCCACGAACCGCTCGGCGACTGGGAACGTCTGCAAGCCACGCTCAAAGCGGAACACGGTCTCGAAGGGTTGGCCATTGACTACCTGACTCTCCGCAAATTGCAGGACGTGATCCGTGAGGGCGCTTGGAAAGTGACCGTTTCCGTCTGGCAAGGCCGCGAGGTGATCCAGGTGGAGCCGGGATTCGCCGAGATCGGCCTGGGGCTGGCGGTGGACGTGGGCACGACAACGGTCGCCGCCTACCTGTGCGACCTGGACGACGGCACAATTCTGGGCACCGCCTCGATGATGAACCCGCAGACACCCTACGGCGACGACGTGATGGCTCGCATCACCTACGCGATGACCAACGACGACGGGCTGCAAAAGTTGCACACTGCGATTCTGGACGGCCTCAACGATATCGTGCGTCAGGTCTGCGAGGAATCGGGCTATAGCGCGGACAAAATCCTGGAAGCGGTCCTGGTCGGCAACACCTGCATGGATCACATCTTCCTGAACATCTACCCGAAGTACGTCGGGGTCGCACCCTTCACGCCGGCAGTCCATCATTCGGTGGACGTCAAGGCGCGCGATTTCGGTCTGAACATCCTGCCATCGGGCAACGTGCATGTGCTGCCCAACCAGGCCGGCTTCGTCGGCGCGGACAACACCGCGGTGATCATCGCCGAGGAACCGCAAAAGCAGGATGACATGATGCTGATCATTGACATCGGCACAAACGGCGAAATCGTGATGGGCAACCGCGAGAAGCTCATCTCCGCGTCGGTGCCGACCGGGCCGGCCTTCGAGGGCGCGGAAATTGCCTTCGGTATGCGTGCTGCGGAGGGGGCCATCGAGCGGCTGAAGATTGACCCGGTGACGTGGGACGTGAGCTACCGCGTGATCGGCAAGGACAAGTGGAGCCATGAGATGGCCCCGGAGGAGATCCGCGCGCGCGGCATTTGCGGCTCGGCGATCATCGAAATCGGCTGGGAGATGTACAAGGCCGGCGTGATCAACGCCAGCGGCCGCTTCAGCCGCGAGACGCACCATCCGCGCTTGCGAAAAGGGGCGAAGGGGCCGGAATTTGTGTTGGCCTGGGCCCCGGAAACGTCCATCGGCCGCGACATTACCTTCAGCATTGACGATGTCCGCGCCCTGCAACTGGCCAAGTCGGCCATGTATTCGGCCGCGCGACTGATGATGAAGCGGCTGGGGATCGAAAAGGTGGACAAGATCGTGCTGGCCGGCGCGTTTGGCAGCTACATTGATCGGGTGAAGTCCATGGCTATGGGCCTGATCCCCGATTGCGAGCTGAAGAACGTCTACGCCGTGGGAAACGCGGCCGGCGACGGCGCGCGTATCGCTCTCCTCAACACCGACAAGCGGGCCGAAGCGGACGAGGTTGCCACCCGCGTGGAATACGTCGAGTTGACCGTCGAGCCAGACTTCGAGAAGGAGTTCTCGGCAGCGATGCACTTCCCCCACATGCGTGACCGGTTCCCGCACCTCGACCGTATGTTCGAGAAGATGCGTCACCAGCGCAATTTGCGTCTGCTCAAGAACGCGGCTGTCTTCGCCGATTTGCCCGATTCGTTGCTGAAGCAGGTATCGCAAGTCGTCACCGAGCAGAAAGTTCGCAAACGGAAGCCTGTGTTCAAGAAGGGCGCTGAGCCACAGGCATTTTGGATTGTCAAGGAAGGGTCGGTCAAGATTGCGATGAGCCAGGACGGTCGCAAAGATGTGACGGTGGCCGAGTTGGGTCCCGGGGAATTTCTGGGCGAGACGGCTATCCTCGAAGGACGACCGCACACAGCCACAGCCACGGCCGATGCCCTGAACACAATCCTGTTGCGTATCGAGCGCGACGATTTTGAGCGGTTGTTGCGTGACGCGCCCGACTTCGCGCAGGAGATCAAGCGGGCGCCGAACCGCCAGGAATGAAGGCTGTGGGGCGTTGAGCGTAGGATGTTCCGGCATGGGTATGCAAGCAATGCGGCGAAAAGGAATATTCTGAGCAAACCATGCACCGGTTGTTGAATTTAGTGAAACACCCCCCACGCCCTTCAGAAATCACGCACGCACGTCCCAACCTATGAGTGGGCCGGTGTGGGGGAGTTACGTGGACGCCCAAACATGATATCCTCCTGAACGGTGTGTTATGCGAGAAGTTCAACTTATCGTCGATTCGGAAAAATCTCCGCTTACGAGTATAATACAGCGAGATGAGAATAACCTTAGAATAGTGCTAGCGTTTTGTTAGAATGGTCACAGAGAAAGGAGCCACGTTGTATGTCCAGTTCGTCGAGAGAAACGGTCTTGCGTCTGCTGCGCGGAGAGCCGGTAGACTATGTTCCAAACTTCAGCGGGATGGGAAATATCACGCTCTACGGAATCGAACAGCTCGGCTATCGCTTCAACGAGGTGCATGTTGACGCGCACAAGATGGCCGAAGCGGCCGCTTCCACACGTCGCCTGTTCGGGTTCGAGAGCGCTATCGTCCCCTTCGATATGGGGGTAGAGGCCGAAGCATTGGGAGCGAAGGTCAAATACTACGAGAAGGAAGGCTCCCAGATCATTTATCCGGTGATCTCCGAGAAGCTGGCGGCGACGGTGGACGAGTTAAATCTGGAAATCCCTGCCGACCTGGCACACGCCGGACGCATTCCGGTGGTCGTCGAGGCCATCCGCGAGCTGAAGGCAGAGCTGGGCGACGAGGTGGCGATTGGTTCCTGGGTGCTGGGCCCTTTCACCGAAATGGGCCAGATCATGGATCTGGAAAACCTGTTGAAAATGTCCCTGAAGAAGGGCAAACTGGTTAACCAACACCTGAGCAACATGGTGGATTACCTGGCTCAAGTGGTGGACCTGTACGTCGAAGCCGGCGCCGACTTCATCACCGTGCGGGAAATGGGCGCGACCTCGGACATCCTCAGTCCACGCATGTTCAAGAAGCTGGTACTTCCTCACCTGCAAGCCCTGTTCGGACGGATCACAAAGGTCCCGACCGTGCTTCATATTTGCGGCAACACCAATCCGATTGTGGAAATGATGGCTCAATCGGGTGCAAGTGCCATCAGCGTCGATCAGAAGAACGACTTGGGCCGCACGCGGGAACTCCTGAGAGACGTGGTACTCTTGGGCAATTACAATCCATACGGAATCCTTTGCGAAGGGTCGCCGGAGGAAGTTGACGAAACGATGCAGCAGGTGATTGCCGATGGAGCAGATGGTATTTGGCCCGGCTGTGACATTTGGCCGAGCGTTCCCCCCGAAAACATGGAAGCGATGATGCAGGCCACGCAGAATTACGGCACGAAATAGGTCATCGGGGCAAAAGTT
>CAYWAK010000056.1:10484-13069 GCA_964455755.1 uncultured Ardenticatenales bacterium
GAGGACGGGGAGCTTCTGGAAGCCAACGTGTCACTTTTATCGCAGTACGAAATAGGGAGGAAAAACTGGAATGGTATCCGAAGAAAAACAGCAGGAAATCCTGGAACGTTTGCAGAACGGCGTGATCGAGTTCGAGGAGGACGAAGTCGTGGAGGCGTCCAACGAAGCGCTCGAGTTGGGCATGGACCCCTACAAGTGCGTGATTGACGGATTGGCCGCCGGTATGGACGTGGTCGGGGAATACTTTGCCGGCGGCGAGTACTTCGTGCCGGAAGTGCTCATGTGCGCCGATGCGCTTTACGCCGGCCTGGATATCCTTCGCCCGCACATCGAGTTTGACCCCACCAAGCAAGTCAAGGGGAGCGTGGTCATCGGCACTGTCGAAGGGGACGTCCACGACATCGGCAAGAACCTGGTCAAGATGATGTTTGAAATCGCCGGCTTCACGATCTACGACCTGGGGCGGGATGTACCGCTCGATGATTTCGTCGAGAAGTACCTGGAAACGGACGCGGACATCATCTGTATGAGCGCGATGATGACCACGACGATGATCGGTATGCCGGTGGTCATCGAGAAGATCCGCGCGAAGAATCCGAACGCCAAAATCATGATCGGTGGTGCGCCCATCAACGAGGATATTGCCCAGAAATGGGGCGCCGACGCGACCGGCGAAGACGCGCCCAACGCCTTGCAAGAGGCTCTGAACATGATCGGCGTTTTGCGTGACCTGGATGGGTTCCAGGCTGAGCGCAAGCCCAAAGAGTGGGGCGCCGACGGCGTCATGGAAGCGAAATGAGCGCCAGATTCCCTGTTCCGGCGGCAGTGAGCGATGCGTAACTTCGTACCGATTCCCTACCGGCAGGTCAGCGTCCAGGAGGTGGACGTCGAGCTGTCTGAGCCGGCCATTCGCGCGTATCTCCTGGGCAAGGAAGCGTACCGCCGGACGGCCTACATCGTGCTGCGTCGAGATGGCCGGCAGGCAATCGCTGCCGTGGAAAAGGCCGCAGTACAGCCCCTCTTCAGCCCTATCACGAAGGTGTCGCTCCTGTCACCGGCGGAGCGATGCACCTGGACGGTCGCTCCCATGCTCGATGTGGGCAACCGCAGCGCGTTAGCCGCGCAGGCGCATGATTTGGGCCTGGGCCTCACCGACACGCTGATTGTGGAGGGCCGCTACGGCCACGTCAACTTCATCCACCATCCGGACCCGCTGGTTGTGCGCGTGGTGGACGTGATTCCGCCCGAGCCGCCCAAGCTGTTCGACCAGGCCCAACGGGTCCTGGGCTTCGCCGACCTTCCGCCAATCATGCTCAAGCCGGACTTCATTGATTTGCGGGAACTGGCGGCAACACAACAGGCGCCGGCCTACCTGTTCCCCTGTCGCGCTTCCGGCTTGCAGGGGCCAGGCCCCACGTTCTACCTGGACCGGCGGCCGGCACAACGCCAGGACTGGCTGCTCGTCGGATGCGAGCGCAGCCGGCAAATCCACCGCCATTTCTATGGCGATGAGCCGCCGAGCGCGGAGATGTGTCCGCGAGAGATCAGGGGCAGTGCGGCCGGCCCTACGCTGCGCAAGTGCTGCATGTTGGAAACGGATATTGACGTGAAAGGGCAGATCGCCACCGTGCCGTGGGGCGCGGACCTGGCCCACGTGGAGGCCGCTCTGCGGGCACTCACTGCCCAAGAACCAGGAGTTGAAATTCTACATGACGGGGGGAGAGAATTGTGACGAAGAAGGCTTGGGATGACGTAATCCCTCACCTCGTGCAAGACCGGGCCGTCAAGCCCCGCACGGTCGGACTGACTATGGTCATTGATCGTTGTCAGGGTCTCGGCGACACGAACGATCTGCTGGAGCTGACCGGCGATTATGTAGACCACCTGAAGTTGAGTTTCGGTACGTCTGTGTTCATGGACGAAGCATTGTTGCGCCGCAAAATCGAAATCGTTCGCCGGCGCAACGTGGATGTTTATCCGGGCGGCACGCTGTACGAAGTAGCCGTGTTCCAGCGGGTGTGTCGCGAGTATATCGCGCGTGCGCGGGAACTTGGTTTCACGGCCATCGAAATCTCCGACGGGACCATCGAGTTGCCGCAAAAAGTGCGCGCCGATTCCATCAAGCGCGTGCGCGACGCCGGCCTGAAAGTGATTACCGAGGTAGGCAAGAAGGATCCGGCACGGCAACTCTCGCCTGGCCAGACCATCGAGCAGGTGGCGATTGACCTGGAAATGGGTGCCGACCTGGTGATCGTCGAGGCTCGTGAGTCCGGCACCGGAATTGGGGTGTATGACGCAAAGGGCAATGTTCGTGAAGATTTGTTAGATCCTCTGGTGGACGGGTTGCAAAATCACGCCGACTCGATCATTTGGGAAACGCCGCTGAAACGGCAGCAGGCATATTTCATCGAGCGCTTTGGCCCCAATGTCAATCTGGGAAATGTTAAACCACGCGATGTGCTGGGCCTGGAGACCCTGCGTTGCGGCTTGCGCTGGGAAACATTCCGGCACTTCATTGCGTGATGTAGGTCTGTTCGAGGGATACTCGTTTGCGTCCGGAACCCCGATTCCGTCGCCATATGAAA
>CAYWAK010000057.1:0-9127 GCA_964455755.1 uncultured Ardenticatenales bacterium
CTATATTTAGGGGCAAGGTTGCCTCGGAGTTGAGCAGTTGCCTCGTTTTACCCCCTCACGCCGATGATCATGCGCTCTCCTGCCCGCCACCGAGCGGCACGCTGGCCAACGTCGTGTATCGCGCGCCTTCGGGGCGCAACTCGCTGCGAATGAAGGAGACGGCAGATACCGGCATTGGAGGGATCGCGGGAATCTCCACCTTCTCCACGAGTTCTCCCAATTGTCGCCGCTCTTGCTTGTTGGCGTGTCGTTTCACGCGACCCAGAGTCAGATGCGGCCTGTAGGACCGTTTTTCCGGAGCAAAGCTAAGCCGTGCCATGGCGTTGACAACGTCCCGCTGCAACTCTTTCAGCGGCCTTGTGGGCTCGTCTATGCCTATCCACAACACGCGCGGGTTGTGCCCATTCGGGAAGCAGCCCGGTTGGCCAAAATGCAATTCGAAGGGAGCGTGATTCGGGCAGATTTCGCGGAGCGCAGACTCGATATGCGGCAGCAAGCGGGCCGGTGTATCCCCCAGAAACTGGAGGGTCAGGTGCATTTTCTGTAGCTGGGTCCAGCGGAGGTGGCGGGTGACCGGTTCGCGCCGGACTTGGGTCACAATCTGTTCGATTTTCTTGTGGATGGCGGGCGAAAGCTCGATGGCAATGAACGTGCGTACGGTGTCAGATTTGTTGTGCATGCTATCCTCCGGGTCGTCATTCCGGACGCCAGTACCGCTCGCCAAGGGGGGTTCGTGGCGTGGCGTGACGACGGCAATAGCCGGTAACGACTTCCGGCATTTGACCGGCACTTCCGAAAAGAATGTCCAATTGTGATGTATAGCAGGATATGGCCTCAAGTTTGGTTTGCATGGCGGCATCGTCCAGCGCTTCGGTGTATGGCTGCAGCGAATCGGTGACTGTGGGCTGCCAATCAGCCTCGTCGGTGCGGGCCACGTAGGGGAAGTCCTCGTAAAAGGTAAGGAGCGCGCCCTGGCGGGCCAGACTTTCGGCTGCGGCGCGTACAACTTGGTGATCTACGTGCTTGCCGGCGGTGAGAGGCACATAAAGCTGGGCCCCTGGCAGAAGGAGGTGGGCCAGGTAGTCGGCCACCCGGCCCGCCAGCGCTCCGTCCGGCGGGGCGACGTCACCGAAAATCGCTTCCTCCGAAGCATACAGCGGCTGGCCGTCCGGGCCGGTGCGGTAGACGGCATCCAGGAAGGGCAGGTGACACACAGTTGCTCCCAGCCGGTCGGCCGCGGCGATGTCCTCCTCGCGGCGCAGAGCCATGGGGTCTGGCGGATTGCCCCAGTAGCCGTGCTGCACATGAGCGAAGGGCGAAACGCGTTCGTAGTCCGGCGTGCCGACAAAGACGGTCACGATGAGCGGGTCCCGCTGAGCGCGCGCCTGCTTGTAAATCAATCCGCCGCACGAGAGGACGACGTCATCTGGATGGGGAGATACGAAGATCGGTTGCGGCGTGTTCATCATGGAGAGAGGGAGGCTTCGTATTGGTAGCCGGCCAGTTCGGTGGTGTGCCGGGTCAGGCCGGCGATGACCAGAATCACGCGATCCACATCGGAGCCGAAGGCGGGCACATCCAATTCACCCTGTTGCCTTGCGTCCAGGGCCATACGTTCCACGCGCCAATTGTCGGGGTTGTTCGTCTCGACAATGGCCTGCACGATGTAGTTCTGGGGAAGGCGGTTGTCTATGCGCACAAAGCCGGCCGCAGACCAGCCGCTGTCATCTTGCTCAAAGTCGTCGAAATAGTTCAGCTCCGGTATGCGGACATCATCCACCGCAAAGCCGGGCCAGTTGATGGCGTCGTCGGTGACGTACTCGAAGCGCAGCTCGATTTCCTGCCCGGCGTAGGGGCTCAAGTCGAGCAGCTCGTGAATCCAGGTGGCGCCGGCGACTTTGTCTGCTTGCCCGTCCCACGAAGGGTTGGCCTGGGATTTTCCGGTGTATGCCCATCCGAAACTGGACGCATTGGGGTTTTTGTCCGTGGTGTGCGGCCCTTGCAGGATGTCCCACGTGGTGCCCCCATCCGTGGAGACTTCGATGTAGGCGTAATCATACTCTTCTTCGATGTTGTACCACAGCCAGGTATCCAGCGTAGCCTTGCTGAGGGTGCGCAGGTCGAAGCTCCGCGTCAGAGTCATATCGGCCTGGTCGCCCCGGTTTGCCCACCACTGATATTGGCCGCTGTGGGCATCGTTCGGGATCAGCTTCACTTGCTGCCGGCCGCGGAAGGTGATGTGCAAGGTGCCGGGCTTATCGGGCGAGAACTCGATGTAATCGGCAGCAAACTGGTTGACCGTGCTATCGCGCAACACCGGATAGTGCTGGTGTTCGGTGTCAATGCGGGGCGGATCCACCGTCGTATCTGGGTAGTCGTAGCGACCATCCCCTGGCGTGGCGCGATCCAGGAAGTTGGCCACGACCCAATCGGCGAAGAGGTCGCCGATGGTGACCGCTTGCGGTGCCAGCGCCTGCTGGATGCCGGTGAACCCGTTTTCTTGACGGGCTACGATTTTCTGAATTGCGGCTTCTCCCCATCGCCCAAGGATGTAGGAAAAGAAAAGGTGGCTGGCTCCGTAGTGTGCCGCTGCCTGGCGCGGCGCGTCGGCCCAGGCATTAAGCTGCGTGTCGGGCGTGCGTTGGTAGAGGCGAATGGAATTGCCGATCGTCAGGCCGTTCAACTGGGTTGCCAACTCCGATAGGCCCTCGTTGACCCAGGTTCCTTCATCGCGGTCCACGTTCCAATGGATCATGTGCTGGAACTCGTGGGCCAGAATCCCGTCGTAGTAATCGGTGCCGGGCTGAGCATTGTCCAGGTTGATGTAGAACAGCTCATTTTGGTTGCTGTAGCGGTTGATTTGGCGGGGGTATTCATCGGCGCTGGAGTAGTAGCCACCGACGCCTGGTACGCGTCCGTTGAAGATGTGCAGGTGCGGGTCATCGTCTATGCCGGGCGACCATTCACTCCCAAAGATGCGCCGGTTGGTCGGGTAGATTTTGTCTTCGAAGTGTTGCGCGGAGCGGCGCAAAGCGTCGTCGTCCGCGTTATAGGCGTCGTCCACCCAGAAATATGTGTGGGGAGTCTGGACGCGCAGTGTAGCCGTGGCGGTGAAGTAGGTTTTTGCGTCGCTGTCGGCGATCCAGAAAATCCGGCGGTCTCCGACGTGATACTCTCCGCGCTGGTTCGGAATGGTATGCGGGATCGGGGCCGACAGGTGACGCAGGCGGGCGGTCAGCGCATACAGATCGCGTTGGGGGACCGGGGCGTTTTCCACGGCGTGCAGAGACGGCCAATCGGTGGAGGAAGCCGGCGTCGGATTGGGGGTGACCCTGGCGGCCGGCGTATGCACCGGCGCGGTTTGAATGGGCGGCGGCGATGCGCCCGGACTTGCGCTTGCCGGAGGTACGTCCTGCGGCACCCAAGAGATGTACCCCCCCAGTAGCGTCACGGCCAACCCGCCGGCAAAGCAAAAGACCAGCACACAGCAAGTGAGTGTCGCGGAAATGGTAGCAACCGCGAGGAGGTGTATAGATGTGAATTGTTTTGTTTCGCGGGAATAATTGCCGTGCATGATCCCGTCCTTTTCTTGCCGTACATCATACCCCATAATATCAGATTCTGCCTTACACCCGCTCCAACTTTGCGAAGCTGGCCAGCAGGCGTTTTGGTTTTTGGCCCACGAAGGCAACGGTCACCTCTGCGTCCCCGTCCTTGGCGACGCAACTGATGACCACGCCTTCGCCGAACGAAGCATGGCGCACACGCTCGCCGGGCTGGAAATGCGATTGGGTCGGTGCCGGACTGGCCGGCATGGCTTGCTTCGGCGAAGGGGACTCTTTCGTCACCCACGGTTGAGCCGGCTTGCGATATCGCCCGGCGCCCAGACCCAGTTCCCTCTGCTGCGCTGCCCGCTTCTTGCGCGGCGTGCCTTGCAAGATGTCGGACGAGAGGTCGCCGAGGAAGCGTGAAGGCTCGCGGTAATCGACCTGCCCGTACAGCGAACGGCGAAAGGCGCGCACCAGGTAGAGATGCTTCTTTGCCCGCGTGATGCCGACGTAACACAGCCGGCGCTCTTCCTCCATTTGCTCTGGCTGATCCATGGAGCGGCTGTGGGGGAAGATGCCTTCTTCCATGCCAGCGATGAACACGACCGGAAATTCCAGCCCTTTGGCCGCGTGGAGAGTCAGCAAGGTCACGGCCGTCTGACCTTCCTCCAGATCGTCTACATCTGCCACCAGCGAAGCCTCCTCCAGGAAAGTAACCAGCGCCTCTGCTGTATCGAGGTAGGCATAATCCTGGGCCTTGCCGATCAGCTCCAGCACGTTTTCCCAGCGATCCTCACCCTCCGGGGTGCCATCGCGCAGGAATTCTTCGTACCCCGTACGGCGGGCCACTTCGCGTACCAGGTCGGGCAAGTTGAGCGTTTGTTGGGCGGCGATGAGTTCGTCAATCAGGGCCAGGAAGGCGAGCAGTTGATTTTTGGCGCGCTTTGCAAAGGGAGGTGGCGTTGCCGGCGGTTCCCCTGCCTTGCCATCGCTGCCGGCGTCCTGCAGCACTTGCAGCGCCGTGTAGAGCGGCAGGCCCAATTGTCCCGCCCATCGTTGCAAGTGTTCCACGGTCCGTTTGCCGATGCCACGCGGCGGAACGTTGACGATGCGGGTAAAGCCAACGCCATCGAAAGGCGAGTGCAGTACACGCATGTAGGCCAGCATGTCCTTGATTTCGCGTCGTTCGTAAAAGCGCGTCCCGCCGACCAACTTGTAGGGCAGACCTTGTTGCACGAAAGCGTCTTCCAAGGCGCGGGATTGCGCATTGGTGCGGTACATCACCGCGCAATCTCCCGGCCGAATACCCTCGCTGGCCACCAAACGCTTAATCTCGCGGACGACATAATTGGCCTCCTCTTCTTCATTGTACGCTTCGTAGAGCGTGATGTGTGGGCCTTGCTCCTGATCCGTCCACAGCTTCTTGTCCGTCCGGCCCGGATTCTTGGCGATGACCTGGCGCGCAGCATCCAAAATGATCTGGGTCGAGCGATAGTTCTGCTCCAAAAGCACGACATGCGCTTGCGGATAGTCACGCTGAAAACGGCGTACGTTGCGATAGTCCGCACCCCGCCAGGAATAGACCGATTGGTCGGGGTCTCCGACGACGAAGACGTTGCCGTGCTTGGCGGCCAGCAAACGCACCAATTCATACTGTGCCGTGTTCGTATCCTGCCATTCGTCCACGTGCAAGTAGCGATAGCGATCCTGGTATTGCTCAAGGAGTTTGGCGTCACCCTGAAATAGTTCCACGGTCTTCATCAGCAAGTCATCGAAATCCAGCGCGTTGTTCGCCTCCAGCAGTTTTTGGTATTCGAGGTACACGCGGGCCACAACTTCTTCCCAATAATTGGCGGTCCGCCCGGCGAAATCCTTTGGGGTGAGCAGTTCGTTCTTTGCCCGGGAGATGGAGGCATGGACGGCCTGGGGCCGGTGTCGCTTGTCATCCAGGTTCAGTGTCTTCAGTGCCTGTTTGATCAAATTTTGTTGATCGCCAGAGTCGTAGATGGTGAACCGGCTATCGAAACCCAGCCCCTGAATGTGGCGACGCAGGATGCGGGCACAGGTGGCATGGAACGTGCCGATGGTGACATCTTGCACCATGTCGCCGAGCAGGCGATTCAGCCGGTCGCGCATTTCGCGGGCCGCTTTGTTGGTGAAGGTGACGGCCAGAATCTGCCAAGGCCGCACGCCGCACGTCTGTACCAGGTAGGCCACACGGTGCGTGAGCACGCGCGTCTTGCCCGACCCCGGGCCGGCCAGCACCAGTACGGGGCCGTCCACCTGGGTGACCGCCTCCTGCTGCGGAGGATTTAGCTGCGCCAACGTGTTGTCAGCCATCGGCTGCCAGGGGGGGCCGGACGCGGGACTCGAACTGGGCCAGGGCGTCGCGCAGCTCTTGCTGTTTCATAGCCGAGGTGATGTCGCCGCGCGTACGCTCCAGCACACCGCGTACCATGTCCGTGGTGCGTCGCAAGTTGCCGGTGATGGCGTGGGGAAAGTCCACGGTGACCAGCAACGTGTAAACGTCTTCCATGACCTGCAGAATCTCTTGTGCCCGAACGAGGCGGTTCTGACGAATCAGGTCCAGCGAATGGCGGCGCATTTCGCCGATGGCCTCGCCCAGCCCGTTCAGATAGGCGGCGTCGCGCACCGCGAGCGACTGCGGCAACGGCAGCGGGGCGTCGCGCACCAACGCCAGGGTCAGGCAAGCCTCGGCGAACTCTTTTTCCGCATCGTGGACGTAGCCCGCGGCGTAGATGAGCGGGTGGTCGCGGGTGGTCTGATTCAGCGTATGCACCAATGCCCGCGCCTCGTCCAGGATCGCCTCGGCCTGTACGTATTCCGCGCGGTGCGCTGCGCGAATGGCCTTTGACGCATGTTGAATGATGCGTCGAGAGCGTGCCAGGGTGGCTTCTCGAACCGCGTTGGTTGTTTCCAGGCGGGCAGTGATCTCCTCTACAATCAGTTCCAAATCAGACAAGGGAGCAACCTCCATGCCGGCGAGACCTCGCCGTTGGCCAGGCGTAGCGAGGTCTCAGCCGCATTGCAAAAATTGTGATGGCTGTTATGAAAATAAAGTGTCAGGCGTCACGTATCATGTTGGCGCGCCTCACGCTCCACGCATTTTCATCCTTGGTGGCGTGCATACGCTCATGGACACTAGAAGGGAACCTCGTCCCCAGAGATTTCGCCTTCGGCCGGCATGTCTCCGGCAGGGGCGCCGCCAACCGCAGCGGTATTTCCGCGTCCTCCGACGAACCGAACAGACTGAGCATTCACCTCGAAGGAGGCACGTGGCTGGCCGTCCTGGCCCGTCCAGATTCGGGGGCCGCCGGTCTGCGAGTCTACTTGCATTCTTCCTTCGACCAGCACAGCGCGTCCTTTGGAAAGGTATTCGTTCACAACCTCGGCCTGTTTGCCCCAAACCGAAACACGCCACCAGACGGTCTCTTCGCGTCTCTCCCCGTCCCGGCCGGTCCATTTGCGGCTGGTCGCCATGCTGAAGTTCGTAACGGGTGAGCCGTCGGCGGTATAGCGCATTTCGGGATCCCGCCCCAAGTTGCCAACAAGAATAATTTTCTGGTACATGATGACTCCTTTTCTCTGAAGAATGGTTTATGACGAACAGATGTCTACATTGTAATGCAATCGGCCCTCCTTGTCAATCAAACGACCACTCCAGCCGCCCCATTTCGTGCAGATCAGAGGGGTCGTAGGCAATGACCAGAACACGCGCAGCCACCCCCGGCCCCTCCGGCAACAGGAGGTCATGCACATCGCGGATGACCTCGCCGGCGCGCCAGGCAGTGGTGGGATAGGCGTTGTGTACGGGCAGGCTGTCCTGCTGGGCGACCATTTTTCCCGCCGCATCCAGCAGCCGCGCCGACACTTTCAGCGAGGTTGGCAAGTGCCCAACCGGCTTCCAATAGAGGGTCAGGCGCAGCCGGTTGCCGTCGCGACGGGTCAGGCGTTCGCGCTGGTAGGCCAGCAGGATGATGTTGTCGCGTATCGGCCGGTCGATGCGCAGCGCGTCCGCCGGCGGCTCGCCCAACGGTGTGGGGAGCACGCGGATCAGCGGCCCGGCGGCAGCCAGCGCGTAGCGCGACTCGATGCCGGGCAAGGGCCGGGTCAGGTACACGGCATGACCGGCCGCCAGATTCTCGGCTACCGCGGTCAGGCGGTCCGGTTCGCGGTCGGCGGCGACGGTGCGCAAGTCGGGACGCAAGCCGGCAGTCTGCTGGAAGTAGCGCAGGCGAGTCATTTCGCCCAGAATGCCGACAATGACTGCGCCTTCCGGCAGAGGCTGGCGCATCGCGTCCAGGCCGTCTTCGTAGACCGTCCACTGCCCGCTGCGATCCACGGCCGGGAACGAAGCTGCCCAGGCCAGCGGCAGCATTCCCAGCAGGACAAGGGCCAGAAGAAGCCCCCCAGCGATGTCCGCACGCAACCAGCGAACCCGCGCACCCCACTCCAGCAACAGTTGCCCGCCCCACGCGATGAAAATAGCAGCGATGAGGAAAACCGGAATGAAAAAGACTTCGACATCAGCGACCTGGTAGGTCACGGCAAACAGGAGATTGCCCAGGCCGGCCAGCAGGAACAAGCCTGTGCGGGGGCGATCCTGCCGCCAGGCAGCGAGAAAGCCGATGCCGGCCAGTCCCCACCCCAGCGGCCCAAATTGGCGGAGGGCCAGCGCCAGATAATCGCCGGCGGCATAATGCGCTGCCAGGGGGTTCGCCGAAAAGAAGCTCCCGTAGCCACTGGCCGTGACCCATTGCCAGAAACCGGCCCACGTGTTTTGGTAGCTGCCGTCCAATGACGTGATGGAGGAACCGCGCAGGGGAATGTACAGATAGAGGAGCAGGGGAACCAGCGCACTGCCCAAAACTGCCGGCCACGGCGGGCGGGACTCCCGCCAGTCGCGGCGCGTCCACCAGAGATAAGCCAGAATTGCCGGCCACACGAGCAGGATCGTGCGGTGGTGGGTCAGGCCCAGGCCGAGAACGAAGGCCCAGGCATACCAGACGCGGCGTTCGCCGGCGGTAGCCCATGACACGCGGAGCGTCAGCACGAGCAGGAGGGTGACGAACAGGGCGTGGAGGGTGTAGACTTCGGCAATCGTGGCCTGCGACCAAAAGGTGCGGGAGAAGGCAAAGGCCAGCGCACCGCTCAAAGCGGCGACCCAGTCGAGGCCGAGCTGGCGGAGCAACCAGGCCAACAGCGTGACCGCTCCCGCTGCAGCTACCGCAGAGAGCAGGTTCACGCGATAGGCCACATCACCGATGGGCAGCAAGGTGAAGACCTTGCCCACGAGCGTGTAGAGCGGGTAGCCCGTAGGGTGGGCAATTCCGGGCTGAAAGGTTACGAGTTGAAACTCCAGACTGTCGTCAAAGAGCGTGGCAATTGTGGGGGCCAGGGTGCGCAGATAGACGGCCAGAACGCCCAGGAACAGAACCAGGTAAAGTCGGATTGGATGTCTATCTAAAACAGAGGGCTTAGGGAAGGAGCACATGCGCAATGTGTGTGGTAACGGAGGTTACTCGTCGTCGCTATTGTCATCGTCATCCACATCCCAC
>CAYWAK010000057.1:9227-13020 GCA_964455755.1 uncultured Ardenticatenales bacterium
ATTAGAAGCCGGTTCAGCCTGATCATCGTCTTCATCAAGCTCACTGTCGGCGTCGGCGTCGATCTCCAATTCGTTGGTGGCGACTTCCAGCGGGACGTCGGGTACACTTTCCTGGGGTTCAGCTTCCGCATGAACCGCCTCTGCCGGAGCAGGAGGTGGCTCCTGCCTGACCGGTGGTTCCTGCGTCGCGGGAAGCGCTGCGGCAGCAGTCGATTCTTCGGGAGCAGAAAGAAGCACGTCGCGAGACCGGCCACCGGATTGGGCGGGGCCAACAATGCCCTGCGCTTCCAGCTCATCCATCAATCGCGCGGCACGATTGTAGCCGATGTGCAATCTTCGTTGCAAGAAAGAAGCGGAAATCTGGTCATGCTGGCGGGCGATGGCTATGGCGCGCGGCAACAATTCATCCGCATCATCGTCGGGGATCGTGACCTCGATGTCTTGCCAGGGAACCTCTGTCGCCTCTGGGGTCTTGCTCTCATCGTCCTTCGCCTGCGAGATCCAGTATTCGACAAGCGAATCCAACTCTTCGTCGGAGACGAAACAGCCTTGTAGACGCACCGGCGATGGGGCGTCCGGCGGCAGGAAGAGCATGTCGCCATGCCCCAACAGCTTTTCAGCGCCGGGCATATCCAGGATCACGCGGGAATCGACCTGACTGGTCACAGCAAAACTGATGCGGGCCGGAAAGTTCGCCTTGATCAGGCCGGTGACGACGTCCACGCTGGGGCGTTGGGTGGCGACAACGAGATGGATGCCGGTCGCCCGTGCCATCTGGGCAATGCGGCAAATGATTCGTTCCACGGCTTCGGGCGCGGACATCATCAGGTCGGCCAGCTCATCAATGAGGATGACGATGTGCGGCAACGTCTCCTCCTTCTGTGCAGCCATTTTCTGATTGTAGGTGGCCAGATTGCGTACGCCGGCCTTCGCAAAACGCTTGTAGCGGTCTTCCATTTCCTGCATGGCCCAGGTTAGCGCGCCAATCACCTGCTCCAGCTCCACTACGACGGGCGCGATCAGGTGTGGGATGCCGTTGAAATTCACGAGTTCGACCATTTTGGGGTCAATCATCAAAAGCTGTAATGTTTCCGGCGTGTGCTTGAAGAGCAGGGCGGCAATGATGCTGTTGATGCACACAGATTTACCGGACCCGGTCGCTCCGGCGATGAGCAGGTGGGGCATGGCCGCCAGGTCAGCGGCGACCGGTGCGCCGGAAACGTTGCGGCCCATGGCGATACGCAACGGAGATTTCAGTCGTCGGAAGGCTTGCGATTCCATCACTCTGCGCAACGACACGTGCGAAATATCTCCGTTGGGCACTTCGATGCCGATGACGGGGCGGCCGGGAATGGGCGCTTCCATGCGTACAGAGGATGCAGCCAGGGCCAATGCCAGGTCGTCCGCGAGGGCGGTGATTTTGCTGACTTTGACCTTACGTCGGGTGACATTCCCCGCGCGGTCCTTGCGCTCCGTGTATCCGGGTTTCACACCGAATTGGGTGATTGCCGGTCCGGAGTTGATTTCAACGACACGTGCCGGTACGCCAAAACTAGCCAGCGTCTCCTCGATGACCTTGGCCTTGGCGCGCGCATCGGCCGCACTAAAATTCTGGTCTTCTTCCCTTCGTAAGAGCGTAAGGGGTGGGGGCTTCAGCTTCCGTTTTCGCGGCCGGGGTCTACGGCGTTTGGTGTTGGCCGGCGCTTGCGTTGCCGGTGCGACTTTCGGAGCCGGCGTGGCCTTTTGCCCCGGCACCTTCGCTCGCGCTTCTTCCGCAGCCGGTGTGACCGCTGATCCTGGCTTGGCCGGCTGTGCGGGCGGTTTGGGCGCTGCTATGGTTTCGGCCGGAGATGGTGGCGCAATCTCTTCATCCAACTCGGGGAGCCGCAAGGCGCGCAGGCGGTGGGCCAGATTCGCCGCGTTGTCGGCGCGTTGCTCCAGCCAGTTTCCAATCTGTGTAGACGTGATGTCAAACGCGAGGATCATGCCTATGCCTGTAAAGACGAGCAAGATGACCAGACTGCCCAAAACGCCAAAGTGGTCAATCAGAACACTTTCCAAAGCCCAGCCAACGACTCCACCGCCCTGCCCCTGACTGGCCAAAAGATATGAGTCGCGTCCGGGGGCGATCAGGTGTAGCAATCCCAGGAAGGTGAGCAGGAGAATCTCTGCCCCCGCGATTTTTCGCGCGGTCGGGTGTGGCACCCGGTTTCGGCGGGTAACGATGAGGGCCAGTCCGCCCAGCGCTACAACGGGGGCCAGGAAGTAGGCGCCCCATCCGAAAAAGAATCTCAGTGTCTCGGCCCAGCGCGAACTCAGTGTGCCGGGGGTAATCGAGAACAGAGCCAGGAGGGAGACAATGCCGGCAGCGACGAGCAGCAGCCCCACGATATCCCAGCGCGCATCAAGCCCCAAGGGAACAGCAGGCTGCTCCTGATTGATTGCCTCGTCAGCCGGCGGCTGGGAAGACATCTCCATCGGGCAACTCTGCATTCAAAGGATGGTCGTAGACTCGGCGCAGGCTTAATCCCAAACGATGGGCAACGCTATCAATGTGTAGTATGCGGGCTGTGATTACCTCTTGTTCTTGGACTACGTTGCGCGGATGCAAGAAATTCCCTTCTGCCAGCTCGGAAATATGCACCAGGCCTTCTAAGCCGTTTTCGATCTGCACGAACGCGCCAAAATCTACGACGTTCGTGACGGTTCCGGTGACCAACTGGCCCACATGATAGCGCTCTTCGACGCCGGACCAGGGGTCAGGCTGCATTCGTTTGAGGCTGAGCGCTACCCGTTTCCGGTGGAGGTCCACATCCATGACGTAGACCGTAACCTCTTGGCCCGACTTGAGGAGGTCATGGGGATGATCTACCCGATTCCACGACAATTCCGAAACATGAATGAGGCCATCCACTCCGCCCAAATCTACGAATGCTCCGAAATCACACAAATTGCTCACGCGGCCTTTGTAGACATCCCCCGGTTTGATAGACTTAAGTATTTTGTCTGGGCACTCCCCCTCCCATCGGGCTGCCCTTTCAGAGAGGATGACTTGTTTTGATTCATCATCAAGTTCGATGATCTTCAGCGCCAAGACTTCGCCAACCCGGCCGTTCAAGTAGGATTCCCGCCCGGCACGCATTTGGTTTTCGGCCACCACCAACTGTGATGCGGGTACAAAGCCGGCGATGCCCTGGCATTCAACCAAGAGACCACCACGGTTACAACCATCTACCGTCAGTTGGAGAATGTCGCCTTGATTGTAGTGCTCTTCCAGGGATTGCCATTCTTCCATGCCGTTCTGCGGAGCAGGACCACCCTCACCGCGGGCACCATTATCCCTTGTCGTAGTCTTGCCAACCGAGAGGCCGGAGGTTGCCGGCCAGACTGTTGAAGGTGGCGAGGAAAAGGGAGGTGTAGCCAGATAACCTTGTTGCAAAACGGCTTGCCAATAACCTTCGTTGTCTTGAGACCATAGCTTTTCTTCTGAGTCCGTTTCCATGATTTCTGCTTGCTCCCACAAATGCTTTCTCAGGAATTCTTGTCTTGTAATGCGCAATCATCTTTATCTGTGTGGCCGGACACCGGCAAGATTTATTTGGGACACAGATTTCTCGCCCGATTTCCGTCAAATAATTCGTTACTGGACATTGGCGTTTTCTGCTTTAGCCACAGAATAACACAGATTTTCACGGAATCAATGGGAAATCAGCCAGGAAATCTATGTAATCTGCGCCATCTGTGGTCAAGGAAAAAACTTGTCAAACGACAAATTTAATTTTCGCCAGACTCC